>JAEUJP010000510.1 GCA_016793725.1 Myxococcaceae bacterium
ACGACGGCGCGCTCGGCGGCCCCGACCCCCAGCGCCTCGAAGATGGGCCCCAGCGCCTGCTGGGCGGCGACCGCGGCGGCGAGCGTCTCGAGCACGTCGATGCGCACCGCGATCGGCCCCAGCCACGCGTAGCCGTAGGCCTCGGCGTCTCGCCCGCTCATCGCCTCGCGCGACACGACGGGGTCGAACGGGGCACCCGCGGGGCGGGGCTGCTCTTCGAACAGCGACGTCAGCACGCAGCGGCGCTCGAGCGCGGCGGGCATCACCGCGGGCGCCACGATCAAGAATCGAGAGCCCGCACGAACGCCGAGCTGGTCGAGGCGCCGGTGCGACGCCTCGTCGAGCAGGGCCACCTGCTCGAGCAGGCTCTCGTCACGACGCGCGATGCCCAGCCCCTCGGCGAACCGAAACGCCACGGCGCGCACGGCCGGCGCCCTGCCCTGCGCGCTGAGCGCCTCGGCCGGGAAGCCGCCCATCGCCTGCGCCACCACGTCGCGCGCGAAGGCCGTCAGGCGCCGCTCGAGCAGGGCGCGCTGGCCGCCGTTCCACACGTCGTCGGTCAGCTGCACCTGCGGCGAGCGGCGGTCGGGCCCGCGCACGAGGCGCCCGAGCAGCTCGCCCTCGAACACGATGCGCCCCGTGGCGTCGAGCTCGAGCGCGTCGCCGCGCGCCGACACCACGCTCTGCACGAAGTCGTCGGCCGTCGGGCCGCTGTCGACCATCGCGCCGAGCTTCGCGAACGGCCCCTCGACCTTGGGCACGTCGCCCGTACGAAAGCGCCGTGACCGCTTCATGGCGGCGCGCAGCACGAAGCGCTCGACCAGCCGCTGATGCAGCGCATCGCCGAGCGCGTCTTCGATGGCGCGCGTCTTCTGCTGCCAGTGCGCGGCGTCTGTGAGCCACGAGGCGCGGTGCGAGATGTACGTCCACGTTCGAATGGCCTCGAGGCGGCTGGTCAGCGTGTGAATGTCGCCGGTGAGATCATCGAGCGGCGCCACGTGCTTCTTGAGCCAGTCTTCTTCGAGGCGGCCGTCAGAGAGCTGGGTGAACACCTCTTTGACGATGCGCACGTGCTCGCCGATGAGGCCCTTGCGAAAGTCGGGTATGCGGCAGACCTCCCACAAGAGCTCGACGCCGCCCTTGCGCGCGGCGAGCCGCACGACGTCGTCGTCGGTCGACAGGGCCTTCAACGCATCGAAGTCGTCGGCGCGCTCGACGCGGCTGAACAGACCGGCCGGCGGCGAGCGGTGACGCGAAAGCGTCACCGCGGGCGTGAGACCCGGTACTCGCTGACGGCCGGGGGAAACATCGCTCTTCGGCGCCGCCGACAGCGTGTCGAGCAGCGCACGAATGCCGGTGAAGTCGAGCTCGACGTTGCGCCAGACGAGCTGCTTCACCGCGGGGAAGCGGTGGGCCTCGATGGCCTTGATGACGCCGGGCGGGAGCTCGGGGCCGGTGGTGAGCGTGCCGAACTCGCCGTCTTTCACGTGGCGGCCGGCGCGGCCGGCGATCTGGGCGAGCTCGTCGACGGTGAGCTCTCGCTGTTCGAAGCCGTCGAACTTCGAGGTGGCGGCGAACGCGACGCGCTCGAGGTCGAGGTTCAGGCCCATGCCGATCGCGTCGGTGGCGACGAGGTACTGAACCTCGCCGGCCTGGTAGAGGGCGACCTGGGCGTTGCGGGTGCGCGGCGAGAGGCCGCCGAGCACGACGGCGACGCCGCCGCGCAAGCCTCGCAGCGCCTCGGCGAGCTCGTAGACCCGCTCGGTCGAGAACGCGACGACGGCCGAGCGGGCGGGCAGGCTCTTGAGCGAGCGGGCGCCGAAGCTCTTGAGGCGCGACATGCGCTCTGACCTGCGAAAGACCGCGGCCGGCAGCAGCTCGCGCATGATCGGCCGCATCGTGTCGGCGCCGAGAAACCAGGTCTCGTTGCGCCCGCGCGCGTGCAGCAGGCGATCGGTGAAGACGTGGCCGCGCTCGCGATGCGCGCAGAGCTGAATTTCGTCGACGGCGAGAAACTCGACGCGCTCGCCGACGGGCATCGCCTCGACGGTGCAGACCCAGTAGTCGGGCTTGTGCGGCACCCGCTTCTCTTCGCCGGTGACGAGGGCCACCCGCGCTTCGCCGACGCGGGCCGTGACGCGGTCGTAGACCTCGCGCGCGAGGAGGCGCAGCGGCAGGCCGATCATGCCGCTCTCGTGCTCGAGCATGCGCTCGATGGCGCGGTGGGTCTTGCCGGTGTTGGTCGGGCCGAGCTCGGCGACGACGGGCGCTGGAGGCTTCATCTTGGAAAATCTTGCGTAGCAAACAGGTCAGGCTGTGCCGCACGCCTGACGACAGGTACCCTACATTCCTACGAAAGGTGGCGGGCCCACTCAGTGCACGGGCGCGCAGCGAAAGATGCGGCCCCTCACGCTCCTCTGCCTGACGATCTTCTCTGGGGTGGCATCGGCACAGACGGTCTTCGCGATGGACCCTCACGTGCGAGCGCGCGTGATCGGACCCGACCTCGAGCTTTCGTGGCAGGCGATCGCCGACGGAGGGCCGGTGACGGTGTTTCGGCGCAGCGACGCCGGCACGTTCGTCTCGACCGCGACGCTCGATGCGGGCACGACGCGGTGGGTGGTCGCCAACTTCCCCGCGAACGAGCCGCGCGAGTTTCGCGTGACGCGGCTGCAGCCGGGCTCGTTTTCGGGCGAAGGGTACGTGCTCGCAGGGCGCGACGTGCGGTTCCGTGACGACCAGCGTGAGGTCGCGGTGGTCGTCGACGCCACGAACGTGGCCGTGAACCTGACGCTCATCGAGCAGCTCGAGAACGATCTGCGCGACGACGGCTGGCAGGTGGTGCGCATCGTGATTGCGGCTGGCGAAGGGCCTCCGGGCGTGAAGGCGCGGCTGCAGCAGGCGGCGGCCGCTTCCGGCAGGCTGCGCGCGGCGCTTCTGCTCGGCAACGTGCCGATCGCCTACTCGGGCATTCAGGCGCCCGACGGCCACTCGGACCATCAGGGCGCGTGGGCGGCCGACCCGTACTACGCCGACCTCGGCGACGCCGGGTGGACGGACAGCTCCCGCGGCGGTGTCGGCCAGTTCTACAACGACGCGGGCGACGGCAAGTTCGACCCGTCGACGACGCCGTCGCCGGTCGAGCTCGCCGTCGGGCGCGTGAGCTTCGAGCGCATGCCGGTGTACGGCGCCGACGCCGGCACCGTGCAGATCGCGAAGTACCTCGAGAAGCTCCACCGCTATCGCAGCGGCGAGCTGCAGCTGCCCCGCGGCGGCCGCGCGCAGAGCAGCTTCGGGTACTTCTCGGGCGAGGCGTTCAGCCGCGTCGCATATCGCGACACGAGCGCGGTGTTCGGCGAAGAAGCCGCGACCGGCGGGCTCGTCTCGTACCTGACCGAAGACGCCGGCGTCATTCTCGCGTGGGGCGACGGCCCCGGCAGCTCGACCTCGGCCGGCGGCATCATCAACTCGACGCAGCTCGCGAGCTCGAGCCCCAGGGCCGTCTTCTTCGGCCTGTTCGGCTCGTACTTCGGCGACTGGCAGTACACGAACAACCTGCTGCGCGCCGCGCTCGGCTCGGGCACCGTGCTCGAGACGTTCTGGTACGCGCGCCCGTACCAGTACCTGTACCGCCTCGGCGCGCTCGAGACGTTCGGTGACGCGTTCAGCTTCGGCAACCAGGGCCGCCTGCGCTCGATGCAGGTGATCGAGGGCCTGCTCGGCGACCCGACGCTGCGCGCGTTCTACCTGCCGCGCCTCGCGTCGCTGTCGGCCGTGCCCCGCCCTACCGGCGGCGTGTCGCTGACGTGGTCGGCGAGCGCCGGCGCCGAGGGCTACGTGGTGTACCGGCGAGCCGGTTCTGCGGCCGAGGTGCGCGTGACGGCGGCGCCGCTGTCGGCGTTGACGTTCGAAGATCTCACCGCTCCGGCGGGCACGTACGAGTGGCGCGTCGCCCCCGCGAAGCTCGAGACCACCGGCTCGGGCACGTTCTGGAGCCACGGCCTCGGCGCGCGCGCCATGGCGACCGTGACGGCCGCGATGGGCGTCGATGCGGGCGTCGTGATGGATGCGGGTGTCGTCGTGTCGATGGACGGAGGCGTCGTCGTGCCGGATGCCGGCACCGAGCCTTCACCCGACGCCGGGGCGATGGAGCCTGACCCCGACGGCGGCTCCACCATGGAGCCTGTGCCCGACGGCGGCTACGTGCCGCTGCCCGTCGAGCCCCTCGGCGACCCGATCGTCTGCGGCTGCTCGTTGGGCGGCGGCGAGGCCATGTTCGCCCTGCTCGGCGCGCTCTCGCTGCTGCTGCGGCGGCGGCGAAACAGGTGATTGCGCAG
This sequence comes from Myxococcaceae bacterium, assembly GCA_016793725.1. Taxonomy (GTDB): domain Bacteria; phylum Myxococcota; class Myxococcia; order Myxococcales; family Myxococcaceae; genus Xiheicaenimonas; species Xiheicaenimonas phototrophica. The sequence goes on from JAEUJP010000510.1 coordinate 4,338, forward strand.
GCGAGAGCTCACCCTCGCCTTTCACGCGCCGTGGCGGGCAGCCGGCTGATTCAGCTCCTGTGGCTGGGTCGCTGGCTCGGGCTCCTGGTCGCGGCGCTCCCGTTTCCGCGCCAGAGGCGCGGGGCTCCGAGCGCTCGTCACGCGGCCAACGTGGAAACGGCGGTTCTTTTCGCTCGCCACGCCAGGAATGGAGCTCAGGTGCCGCGTGGCGGAGACCCGCATTTTGGAACGGCGTTAGGTAGAGAAATCTACCCTTAACGCCGTTCGAAAATGTGACCCTTCCCCACTCGGCACCCGAGGCTCGTCGGAGTCTCTCGTCGACGTGGCCCGATGTCGTCAGTCGGCGCGCAGCCTCGCGGCTGAGCCCGTCAGCCAAGGCAGCGCAGGTCTTCGGCCTGCGAATGCGTCGGCGTGGATTGTCGCTCAGCGCCCGAGTGCCGCTAGGGATGTCGAGCCCACTTCATGTCTCTGTCGGCCGGCGACCGGCGAGCTCACGGCCCGTCACGTCCGCTCGCCGCGAATCGAATGCGCGAGCTTCAGCGCCGCAGCAGCACGTCGAGCCCGTCTGCCCCACCCGACACCGCCAGCACCTTGCGCGTCAGGCGGCCCTTCGTGAGCGCCGTGACCGCGAGCTCGCGCTGCTCCGGCGCCGTCACCACGCGAACCGCCCTGAGCCCCTTCAGCTGTGAATCGACGATGAACCGCTCGAGCGCCTGCCGCGCCTGCTCACCGCCAAGCGCCATCACGTTCAGCTCGGCTTTCGCGCGCATTCGCCCCAGCAGCTTGACATCGAAGCCCTGCGGGTACGCGCGCACCGACGTCTGCCCCTGCTCGACGACGAGCTCTGCGTCGGGGTCGACCACCAGCTCGGCGAGCTCGAGCAGCGCCTCGGCATCATCGGCGGCGGCCTGCTGCTTCTGCGCGGCCGTCACCTCGGGGCGCGGCGGCTCTCGCACCGGCTTCACCTCGTCGAACGCCCCCATCGCCGACAGAAACTCGGCCGACTCGGCGTCGACGTCGACCTGCTGACCCTTCTTCTTCGCGGGCTGCGGGGGCGCTTGGGCGGGCTTCGTCGCGGCGGGCGCAGCCTTCTCGGGCTTCGCCTGCGCCTTCAGCGCCCCGAATGGGTTGTTGAACGGCTTGTCTTTGGCCATGGCTCGGGTGACACGTACCACCCCGACCATGATGAGCACGTACGAGATCGAGCTGCCCGAGCCGACGCGCTCGCTGTGCGACTGCTGCGGCGGCCTGACCGTGCGCATGACGCGCTTCGTCTCGCGCAACGCCGAGCCGTACGCCGTCTACTACGCGGCGTACACGAACGCGCCGCAGCACGGCGAGCTCTCGATGCTCATCTCGCTCGGCGAGTGGGGCGAGGGCAGCACCGCGCCGCAGCGCAGCGCCTTCTTCTGCCGCGTTCGGCCGAGCGGCGACTCGTACGAGCTCATGCTCGGCGACGCGGCGAAGTCGGCGTGGGGCGACGTCGAGGCGGTCGGCACGAAGCTGTCGCGCGACCAGGCGCTCGCCCACCCCATGAAGGCGACGGCCTTCTCGATGGTCGACGATGCGTTTCGACGAGACCCGACGATGCGCGGCTTTCTCGAGCGCATTCACTGTGGCGACGTGGCGGCTCCGCTCGAGCGCAACTTCGCGATGCCCGACGACGTCTTCGCGCTCGACGACGCGCGCAACACGCGGGCGGTCGTCGGGCGCAACCTCGTGGTGCTCGACGGCGAGGCGCACTTCGTGCGGTGCCTCTTGCCGATCGACGTCGAAGAGTACGGCCCGTGGTGCGTCGGCGTCTGGGTCGAGGTCTCGAAGGCCGACTACGAGCACGCCGCGAAGGTGTGGGACGACGAGGCGCTCTACCCGAAGCTCGAGTTTCACGGCCGCCTCGCGAACGACGTCGCGGCCGACATCGGGCTACCGCTCGCGCCGCGAGCCGAGCTTCACGTGCGCGTTCACGCCGTCGATGACCTGCCGCAGGTCTCGCCGCCGCCCGGGTTGAATCGCCAGTGGCCGAAAGACGACTTCGAGCGCTTCGCCGTCACGCGTGGCTTTCTGTGATGCTCTGCGCCGCCGCGGTGCTGCTCGTGCTGCAACAACCCTGGCCCGCGCCCCCGTGGGTGGCCGGCGGCACGTCGCGCGCCGAAGACCTCGCGATCACGCTCGCCACCCTCGGGCCCGGCGACGGCGTCGCGTACATGGGAGGCCACTCGGCCCTCGGCGTCATCGACACGAAGCTGATGGAGGGGCGCCTCTACAACTTCGGTGTCGTCGAGTTCTCGCCCGACCTGATGTTGAGCTTCGTGCTCGGCCGGCTCGACTTCTACGCCGACGAAGCCGCCATCGAGCAGACGTACGACGTCTACCGCTCGATGGACCGTGACGTGCGCGTGCAGGTGCTGAACCTGAGCCCCGCGCAGGCGCTCAAGCTCGCGAACGCGCTGGCGACGGGCGTGCTGCCCGAGAACCGTACGTTCCGCTACCACCACTTCGACGACAACTGCTCGACGCGGCCGCGCGACCTCATCGACCGTGTGCTCGGCGGCGCGCTGTCGCGAGCGAACGGCGCACCCGCGCGCATGAGCCTGCGCGAGCACTCGCGCCGCTACACGTACATCTTCCCCTTCTTGTCGGTGTGGCTCGACTACCTGCAGAACGACAGCGTCGACCGGAAGATCACCCGCTACGACGAAGGGTTCCTGCCCGACGAGCTCGAACGGCAGCTCGACGAGCTCACCGTCGACGGCCAGCCGGTCGTCAAGCAGAAGACGGTGCTCTACACGTCGAAGTCGAACGCGGTGCGGCCGCGCGAGTCGCCGCAGTGGGCCGGGTGGCTCGGCGTGATCTCGGCGCTCGCGGGCGCAGCGGTACTGCTCCTGAGTCGCAGCCGAAAGCCCTCTGCGCGAAAGACGCTCGGCCTCGTCTTCGTGGTCGTCGGGCTGGTGTGGGGCGGCAGCGGGTTGTTGCTGTTCATGCTCGGGTACTTCACCGAGCACCTCATCACGCACGGCAACGAGAACCTCTTCTTCGCGAGCCCGCTCACGCTGGCGCTGCTGCCGCTGGGCGTGATGCTGTTCCGCGGGCACCCGCGCGCCGTTGCCGGCTTGAAGTGGGTGACGCTCGGGCTCGCGGCGCTCGCGTTGGTCGGCGTCGCCGTCAAGCTGCTGCCGGCGTTCGATCAGGCCAACGGCAACGTGATCGCACTGGCGCTGCCCCTGACGCTCGCGAGCGCGATCGCTTTCACAGTGCGTCGGCAACCGGCTTGAACGCCACGCGATCGAAGTAGAGCCGCACCGAGGTGATGCGCCCGTCGCGCACCTTCAGCCACTCGACGATCGGCACCTTGGGCGCCGCAGTCTCGCTCAAGAAGTCGTAGATGACGCAGATCTCGTCGCCCTCGGTGAAGACCTTCTTCACCTCGCTGCCCTTCCACACCCGGCCCAGGTTGCGGAGGATCGCCAGGTACGTCGCGGCGCCCTCGCTGTTCCGACTCGGGCCCTGGTAGTT
>JAEUJP010000524.1 GCA_016793725.1 Myxococcaceae bacterium
GCGGTGCTGGCCGCGTTCGGGTGCGAGCCCGTCGCCGTCGAGCTGCCGCTCGAGCGCGTCGAAGCCGGCGATGCCCGCGTGTTTCGCGTCTGCGTCGACGGGGCGCTGACCCGCGGTGCCCTGAAGCACCGCACGAGCCCCTGGCCCCTCGGCTGACCCGCTCTCTTTCACCCGCTGCACCCCTGGTGACTCCCATGTTCGTTCGACCCGATGCCCACGCAGCCGCCGAGAGCCGCTCGTCGTTCGCGAGCGCCACGGTGAGCGACTTCGTGAAGGTGCTGCAGTTCGCCGCGCGCCAGCACATCGTCGAGGCGCGAGAGGCCCGAGCGCTCACGCTCGCGCTCGAGACCCTCGCGGCCGCGAAGGTGTGGCGGCCGCGCAGCGAGCTCTTCAACGCCTATTTCGCGGCGCTCGGCGCGGTGAAGGGCGGGGCGCCCGACGCGCGCGCGCAGCTGCTGCAGCTCGGCAACGTGCTGCTCGAAGAGCGCTCAGGTCGAGGGCTCGACGTCGAGGTGCCGCTCCGGGTCGAGGCCGGGCAGGTCTCGGTGCCGGCGGCGGGCGCCTGCGTGCGGCTCGGCGCTCCCGAGGGTGCGTTCACCACGCCCGAGTGGGTCGAGCAGGTCTCGGGTGCTCTCGGCCGCGAGGTGGCCGCCACGTGGCACCGGGCCACGCTGTTGCCCCTGCGCGGCGCGACGGGCCCGGTCAGCGAGGCCGTCGAGGGGTATCGCCGGCAGACCTCGGCGCTGTCGGGGCGCGCGCAGGCGCTCGCTGCCCTCGACGTGTCGTCGCGCGAAGGGGCCGCGGTCGTCGCGCTGCACGACGAGGCCTGTGCGCTCATCGAGCGCGTCGACCCCGAGCTCGCGCGCGAGCTGACCGCGGTGACCGAGTACGTCGTGCTGCTGCGCGGCGGCGAGTTCGTCGGGGCTTCGACCATTCGCTGCTTCGGCGCGACGTTCTTGAACATGCAGCCGTCGTGGTCGGCGCTCTGCTTCGCAGACCACCTCGTGCACGAGGCGGCGCATCAGCTGCTGCACACGGTACAAGAGCGTCAGCCGCTCCTGCTCAATCGGCACTTCCTCGGGGCGCCATCGCCGATTCGGTCTGACCCACGGCCGCTGTACGGCAGCTTTCACGCGACGTTCGTCTTCTTGCGGCTCGCGGGCTTCATGTCGCGGGTGCTCGAGAGCGGCGCGGGGCAGGCGCGCGAGGCCGAGGTGCGGCTGCACCGGCACCTGCTGGGGCTCTTGCAGGGCCTCAAGGTGCTTCGCGACGACGGCGAGTTCTCACCGCAGGGTCGTCACGCGGTCGATGCGTGGGCCGAGGGGGCGCGGGAGCTCGTGCGGTTGCACGGCCGGCCGAGCGAGGCGCTGTGCCGCCAGCTCGACTGGGACTACGAGCCGCCGAACACGGCGATGCCGATGCTTCAGCTCGAGGCGGCTTGAGCATGGCCGCCCTGGTGCTCGGCACGAGCGCGCTCGCGCCTGCGTCGTTCGTGAACGTGGTGCGGGCTGCTCCGGCGCTGGGGGTGCGCTCGCTCGACGCGGCGCCGTACTACGGCGAGGTGCTGCAGCTGCTCGCGGTGACGCGCGAGGCCGACGCGCTGGGGGTGACGACGCGCATTCCCTGCGTGGGTGACCCGAGCTTGGCGAACGTCGACGCGGTCTACCCCGCCGGGTGGGTGGCGCGCTCGGTCGAGCAGCAGCTGCGCGCTTCGGGTCGCACCCACTTCGACCTGGTGCTGCTCGAGCGGTGGGACGGGCGCTGGCACCCCACCCGCGTCGCCGCCGAGGCCCGCGCGGCGATCGGCTCTGGCGCGTGCCGCGCCTTCGGGGTTTCACTGCCCGACACGAACCCGGAGGCCGCGCTCGACCTCGTGGCGTGCGGGCCGTTCACGGTGGTGCAGGGCGACACGAGCCTCATGCGGCGGCGCTTCGTGCGTGACTTCGCGCCGCGCTACCGGTCGCTGGGCGCGCGCATTCAGGGCCGCGCGCCGTTCTTTCACGGCGCGCTGCGCGGCGACTTCGACCGCGAGGGTGAGGCGCCCCGAAACAGGCGTCACGCGGGCATGCGGCGCATGCTCCAGTCGCTGAACGGCGCCGGCGCGCGGCAGCGCTACCTCGCCTGGGCGGGCGAGCGAGGGCTCGCGCTCGAGGCCGTCGCCCTGGCGTTCGCGCTGAGCGAGGTCGACGACGTGGTGGTCGGCGTGAGCTCGGCGGCGCAGCTCGGGCAGCTGGGTGAGACGCTGTCGGCCGCCCGAGCGCTCTCTCTGGCCGAGCTCGCCTCGCTGCCCGACGTCAGGGTCGGCGAGTGAGCGACACGCGCGCGCGAAACCGGCTGCTGTTCATGAGCCTGTTCATGCCGTGCGTGTTCTCGACGCTCGGGGGCAACGGCGCGAGCCTGCTGCAGCTGTTCGCGGTCGACGGGGTCGGGGTGAGCCCCGAGGCGCTCGGGGGCGCGCTGGGGCTGGGCGTCGTCTCGGTACCCCTGCAGCTGCTGGCGGCGCGCTTCCCCGCGCGCCACACCTTTCGCATCTTGAAGGTCGGCCTCGTTCTGCTCGGAGCCTGCCTCGCGGTGGTGGCGGCGAGCGTCGTCGCGGGCCCACAGCGTGGCTTCGCCGGCCCGGCGCTGTTGACGGCGGTGGTGGTGGCCGAGCTCATCACGTCGTGCCTGTACGTGCCGGCATGGCAGCCGATCGTGGCGCGGTCTCTCGACGTGGGCGCCCGCGCCTGGGTGAGCGGCTGGGGGTGGAGCGGCGGTTGCCTGCTGAAGATCGCCGCGGTCACCTCGGTCGGCGCCCTGCTCGACGCGGGCCACGCCCGACTCGCGGCCGGCGCGCTCGTCGCGTGCCTGTTCGCCGCGCTGGCGCTCGCGATCGGGTTTCTGCGCACGGTCGAGCGGTGCCCCCAGGCTCGAGAGCCCGACGCCCGAAGCGCGACGATCGGCGCCGCGGCCGAGCTGCCGACGTCGCTCGTCATCGCAGCGAGCGGCCTGCTCATGCTCGCGAGCTGGCCGCTCTTTCTCGTCTACGCGCGCACCCACCTGGTGCCCGAGGGCAACCTGGGGGTGTGGGCCGCGCTGCAGACGGCGGGCAGCGTGGTCGCGGGGCTGTGCTGGCCGAGGCTCGCGCGCATGCGGCTGCTGGGCGTCTGCGCTGCGGCGAGCGGGGGGCTGGTCGTGGCGGGGCTGGCGCTGGCGCTGCGGCCGGGCGTGCTGGGGCTCGCCGTGATGGTCGTGGGCAGCGCGATGGCGTCGTGGGTGCACCTCGCGCTGCTCGAGACGCTGCACCGTCAGACCCGGCATGCGAGCTCGGTGCGGGTGTTCACGGTCGCCGACGTCGTGAGCAGCTCGTCGATGCAGGTGGGGCAGCTGCTCGCGGGCTGGCTCATCGTGAGGTCGGGCGCGGCCACGTTCGGCCCGGTGAGGTTCGACGGCTATCTCGCGGCGACGGTCGGGGCGGCCGCGGTGCTGGCGGTGTTCTTCGGGTGGCGCCTCGTGGCGCGCACGATGGTCAGCGGCGCCGGGCCGTCAGCGCGACGGCAGCGAAGCATCGCGTGATGCGGCTGCCGCACGCGCGCGCGAGCTCGCGGCGGTAGGCGGCCTCGGCGGCGGCCGCGTCGTCGAGCCCGAGAAACGCGCCATACGAGTGGGCGTAGCGCACGTGCTTCTCGAGCGACCACGTCAGGCTCACACGCCGGCAGAGCAGGGTGTCGGCCTCGAAGGCCTCGGCTCGACCGGGCCAGTCGGCCTCGTCGCCGAGCTCGAGAGATGCCCAGCCGGCCGAGAAGTCTTCGCGGCAGCGCTTCACGCGCTTCACGACGCTGGCATAGGTGTCGGGCAGTCGAACCTTCTCGCGTGCGCCGAAGTGGGCGCGAACCTTCGCCGAGACGCGTGAGGCGGCGTCTGACGGCCCGCCGTCGCGAATGGGCACGTACGTCATCAGGTGCACGAGGCCGTCGGGCTCGAGCAGGCGGGCGGCCTTCTTGAAGGCGACGGCCGGCGCCACCCAGTGAAAGGCCGACGCCTAGACGAGCGCGGCGAACGACCGGGGGCCGCTGCGCCGAGGCTCGAAGTCTTCGAAGCGGCCGTGCACGAAGGTGAGGGCGCGCCGCGCCGCGTGCCGGGCGCGCGCGAAGGCGATCATCTGCGCGCCGGGCTCGACGGCGACCACGCGGTAGCCGCGCTCGAGCAGCCGGCCGGTCGCCTGGCCGGTGCCGCAGCCGACCTCGAGCACGGCCGCGCCGCGGGGCAGGGCACGCAAGCCACCGAACAGCCAGCGGGGGTAGTCAGGGCGGCCCGCGTCGTAGTCTGCGGCGACCTGGTCGAAGAGAGCGCCGAGCGCCCGGTAGCCTTTCGCCATCGTGCGGCACGCTAACTCGAACGTGCCGAAACGGTAACGTCGGCCCGGCGGTCGAAACTCTTCGACGCGGCGCGTCGCGAGGTGGTTAGCATGCACGCCCATGCCCACCCTCGATGAGCAGGTCGGTCAGATGCGCAAGTGGTTCGAGTCGGAGCGGTTCAGCGGCATTCGCCGGCTGTACACGCCGCGCGAGGTCGTCGAACAGCGCGGCACGATTCCCGCCGAATATTCGGTCGCGCGCGATGCGGCGGTCGCGTTTCACGCGCGGCTCAGAGAGCTGTTCAAGACGAAGAAGTGCATGACGTCGTTCGGCCCGTATTCGCCGGGCGAGGCCGTGGCGATGAAGCGCATGGGCATCGAGGGCATCTACGTGGGGGGCTGGGCGACGAGCGCGAAGGGCTCGCCCGATGAAGACCCGGGCCCAGACCTGGCGAGCTACCCGCTGAGCCGGGTGCCCGACGAGGCGCAGTCGATCGTGCGGGCGCTGCTGGCGGCAGACCGCAACGAGTTTCACACGCGCGCGCGCATGACCGAAGAGCAGCGCAAGGCGAACCCGCAGGTCGACTTCAGGCCGTTCATCATCGCCGACGCCGACACGGGTCACGGCGGTGACGCGCACGTTCGCAACTTGATTCGGCGCTTCGTCGAGGCGGGCGTGCCGGGGTACCACATCGAAGATCAGAAGCCGGGCGTGAAGAAGTGCGGGCACCAGGGCGGCAAGGTGCTGGTCGCCGAAGACGAGCAGATTCGCCGGCTGAGCGCGGCGCGGTTTCAGCTCGACATCATGCAGGTGCCCGGCATCATCGTCGCGCGCACCGACGCCGAGTCGGCCACGTTGCTCGACGGGCGCAGCGACGAGCGCGACCAGCCGTTCATTCTCGGGGCGACGAACGTCGAGATCCCCACGTTTCGGGTCGCCTTCCTCGCCATCTTGCGCGCGCTGTACAAGCGCGGGCTGCACGAGCTCACGGGCCACCAGCTCTACGCGATCAGCGAGCCCGAGTTTGCGGCCGCCGATGCGTGGCTCGAGAAGTCGGGGCTGGCGGCGGGCTACGACGCCGCGGTGGCGCTGTACGAGAAGTCGGGCAAGAGCAACGCCGACGCGGCGCTCGACAAGGTCTTCGACAAGTTCGTCGACGTCTGGCAGGCCGAGGCGCACGTCACGACGTACGCCGAGGCGGTGGGTGAGTCGATCGCGGCGCGGCTGGCCGAGGGCGTGAAGCTGGCGATGACCGAGGCCGAGTGGGCGACGTTCGCGGCGACGGCTTCGTTCGTGCAGATTCAGGCGAAGAGCAGGGCGCTGGGGCTGCAGGTCACGTGGGACTGTGAGCACGCGAAGACGCCCGACGGCTACTACCAGGTGCGCGGAGGCATGGAGTACGCGATCGCGAAGTCGCTGGCGGTGGCGCCGTACGCCGACGTGCTGTGGATGGAGACGAAGACCGCCGACCTGCACGACGCGAAGATCTTCGCCGAGGCGATTCACGCGCAGTTCCCCGACCGCATGCTGGCCTACAACCTGTCGCCCTCGTTCAACTGGGACTCGACGGGCATGACCGACGAGCAGATGCGCCGCTTCCCCGAGGAGTTGGGCAAGCTCGGCTTCGTGTTCAACTTCATCACGTACGGCGGCCACCAGATCGACGGCCTCGCGGGTGAGGAGTTCGCGACGGCGCTGCGGCAAGACGGCATGCTCGCGCTGGCGCGGCTGCAGCGAAAGTTCCGCCTGCTCGAGTCGCCGTACCGCACCCCGCAGACGCTGGTGGGCGGGCCGCGCGCCGACGCCGCGCTGATGTCGCTGTCGGGTCGCACGGCGACGACGAAGGCGATGGGCAAGGGCTCGACGCAGTTCCAGCACCACATTCAGACCGAGCTGCCGCCGAAGGTGTTGAAAGAGTGGCTCGACCTGTGGCGGAAGCGGCACGACATCGCCGGCGAGCTCACGGTGTCGCTGCGGCCGCACAGCGCCGGCTCGAACGTGCTCGAGCTGAGCCTGATGGCGGGCGGGCAGAAGGCGGCGAACGTGGTGTTCGAGCCGATTCACGATCGCCAGGGCCGCAGCATCTTGAGCGTTCGCGATCAGAACACCTTCGACACGAAGCTGCGGCGCAAGCGCCTGATGCTGCTGGCGCAGCTGTTCTTGATTCACCGCTACAAGATCGACTCGGTGCACTACCTGACGCCGACCGACGACAACCACCGCCAGACCGAGAGCATGAAGAAGCGCGGGTTCTTCAGCTCGGTGACCGACGAGGTGGGCGAGATCATCGTCGCCGAGGTGGCGAAAGAACACGTGAAAGAGCTGGTCGACCCGAACCGCAAGGCGCTCGAGGCGTTGATCGGCGGCTGATTCGGCTCGAGGTCGGGCTCGGTGCGTTTCACGAATCGGCGGGCTTGCTCCGGTCAGCGCCTTCGGCTGTCGCCGCCCCATCGCGCAGCGATGTGGAGCGACATTCGGGGCCCCGCGAAGCGGGGGGAACCGGGCTGACCTGCCCGCGCACCACGCGACGGCCGACGTGGGGCGGCGCCGGGCTTCTTGCTCTGAGCCTGGCTGCTCCGCGGTGC
>JAEUJP010000544.1 GCA_016793725.1 Myxococcaceae bacterium
GTGGGTGCGGTGCCGCCGGCGAGGCCGGGCAGCTTGCCGCCGTGCACGAAGTCGAAGTTGCTCGACGGCATCAGCTCGTACTTGAGCCGGTAGCGCCGCCCGTGCGTGACGCCGTAGTTGGCGAAGGCGCCCTTGGCGACCTGGTAGGCCGGGTACGTCACGGTCTGGGTGGCCTGGGGAATCGCGATGGCGGTCGGCGCGGGCGGCGGTGGCGCGACCGGCGCGGCGCAGACGCGCACCTCGGCGATGCTCGCCCAGTCGTTGATGGTGTTGCCGTTGACGGTGATGCGCAGGTACCGCGCCGCCCTCGCGGTGAACTTGTTCGTCTCGAGGTCGAGCGTGGTGCCCGTGCTCGAGGCCGACTTCGCCCACGTGAACGTCGCGCCGTCGGTCGAGGTCTCGAGCACGTACGCGCTCGAGCGGGCGTTGCCCTGGTACCAGGCGATGGCGGCTCCGTCGATCTGCTTCGAGCTGCCGAGATCGACGCGCAGGTACTGACCGCGGCCGAGCGCCGACCAGCGCGTGCCGAGCTGCGTGTCGATGGTGTTGGCGGGGAGGTTGCCGTCGTTGCTGCTGGCGGTGACCGCCGTGACGGGCAGCGTCGTGCAGTGGGTCGGCGGCGGCGCCGTCTGGCCCAACGCGCGCGCTGCGGTGAAGAGGGTGAGGAAGGTGAAGAGGAACTTCGGGGTACGCGGGAACAGGTGCTTCGACTTCAGTGGCAACTCCTACGGCGTGTTGAGGGCCGCGGAAGTCACCAGACGGTGACGGTGGGAGGTAAGGGGCGGTGGGTGCGCAGGTGTGCCGCCCGGTGCCGACGTGTGGGTAACGCAGCAGCCTGCTCAGTCTTGCAGGCAGTAGCTGAGCTGCCCGGCGTCACATGAGCGCGCGAAGCCGAACGCGCTCCACCAGCTCGAGGTGATGGCGCGGGGGTCGCCGACGCCGCCGGAGCTGGCGGGCGAGGTCCACCCGGAGCAGGCACCGGCGGCGCCGCTCCAGGCGAGCTGACCGCCGTCGGGCACGTCGGCGAGGTTGTTGAGCCAGGGTGCGGGCAGGCCGGCGCGCCCGGCGTCGGCGAGATCGTACGGCGAGAAGAACGCGCGCGCGCCGTCGAGGCGATACCAGTTGCCGGCGTCGAGGCGGAAGCGGAGGTGGGCGTCGTTCGCTCCGCTGAAGCTCACCAGCGCGCGAAAGGTGCCCGGGATGCCGCCCGCCGCCGCCGAGATGGCGCAGTGCTGGTCTGGCGTGATTGGGCTGTCGCCGTTGCGCCGCGTGCTGGTGACGAAGGCGAGCCGCCCGCCATCGGGCGGGGGCTGGCGCTGGAGCTGCTCGACCGTCGTCATCACGTCGGTCTCGAAGCAGTAGAGCCGCCCGGGCACGCACGAGACGAGGAAGAAGCTCTCCGTCCACTGGCTGTCGAGCGCGTGCGCGACGCCCGCGGTGCCGACCGCGTTGAAGTCGCGCCACCCGCCGCAGTCGAAGCCGCTCGCGCCGCCGTCGGCCTGGGTGCCCGTGAAGGTGTAGTCGTTCGGGTCGTACGGCAGCACCGTGCGGCGCTCGGTCGTCGCGAGCTGTGAGAACAGCCGCACCGGCCGCTGCAGCTCTTGCCGGTGCCCGGTCAGCCAGGTGCCGTCGGTGCGCACCCAGCCCCGAAACGGCGGCAGCCGCTCGTAGGCGCGAATGCCCGCGTCGCGGTCGCTCAAGAACGCGCGGTACGTGCCTGGCAGACCGGCGTCGACGGCGACGTTCTGGCAGATGGCGTCGCCGCCATCGACGCCACCGAACGTCGGGCTGAACCGCTCGGAGGTCACGAACGCAAACGTGTTGCCGCCGAACCCGGCGAACACCTGACGGTCTTGATCCATCGTCACCTGGCAGGTCGGCGACGTGCCGCACGGCGGCGACCACGTCATCGCCCACCCGGGATGCGGCGTGCTGCTGGTCAGGTTCAGCACGGTGCCCGGCGGCACCTCGTAGGTGCACTGCAGCGGCAGCGACAGCGTCTCGCACGGCGGGTAGCCCGGCACGAAGATGGTGCCCGAGCGCTGAAGGTACTGGGTGATGGTGAGCCGGTAGGCGATGCGGCCCTGGCCCTGCAGCCCCAGCACGGTGACGCCCCCCGCATCGGCGCCGACGGCGAGCGTGCCTGAGGCCGTCTCGAGGCCCGACGGCGCGTAGCGCAGCGAGAAGTTGCAGCCGGCGTCGTTGCCGAGCCGCGCGCCCAGGCACGTGCCGCCGTCGAGCGAGAAGCTCACCGGCGCCGTGAGCACGAGGCCGACGGGCTCGCTCGGCTCTTCGCCGGTGTTCACGACGGTGTAGCTGCGCCCGAGCACCTGCCCGGCGTCGAGCGTGCCGAAGCCCCCGTCGAGCGGCGACAGCACGAGCCGCGCGGGCGCGATGCCGGTGCCGGCGAGGTCGACCGACACGGTGCCGCCGGTCGTGGCGCCGGCGGTGACGGTGACCGGCAGCGGCCCCGAGGCGGTGGGCGCGAACACCACGTCGAACGAGCAGGCGCCCATCGGCGGCAGCATCGCGCCCGCGCACGTGTCGAGGGCGAGCGAGTAGTGCGAGGCGCTCGCGCCCAGCCGCATCGTCGACACCACCGACGTCGCGGCGGCGCCGCCGTTTCGCACGGTGAACGTCTGCCGAGCGGTGCGGCCGATGGCGACGGCGCCGAACGTATGCTGGGGCGGCATCACGGTGAGGTCGCTCAGCGGCAGCCCGGTGCCGGTGAGCGGCGCCGCCACTGCCGGCGTGCCCGCCGCCGACACTTCGAGGGCCGCGGCCGCCGCCGGGCCCTCGGCGCCAGGGCGGAAGGTGACGTCGAGCTCGCACGCCGCCCCGGCGGCGAGCGAGGCCGTGCAGGTGTTGCCGGTCAGCGCGTAGCTCGCCATGCCCGCGCCGGTGAGCCGCACCGCGAGCCCCGTCGCCGCGACCGCGCCGTTGTTGCGCACGACGACCCGCGCGGCCGGCGAGGTGGTGTTCACGGTGCGCGGCGCGAAGTCGACCTGGTTCGGCTGCAGCGACAGCGACGCGGGCGCCTGACCCGAGCCCTTCAGCGTCACGGTCACGGTGCCGCCGCTCGCGGCGCGCACCGTCAGGGTCGCGAGCTGCTCGCCCGGCGCGGTAGGCGCGAACGTCACCGTCACGTCGCACGTCGCGCCGGCGGTGAGCGTGACGCCCGCGCACCCGTCGGGCCCCCGGGTGAACGGCCCCGGCGCGAGCTCGGTCGTGAGCGCGGTGGTCGCGGCGGCGCCGTCGTTGCGAAACGTCGCGGTCGCCGACTTCGTCGCGCCGACCTGCACCGCGAAGAAGTCGAGCTCTGCAGGGGTGGCGTCGAAGACGAGCTTCGGCGTGGGGTTGCCGGTGCCGTCGGTGCACTGGCCCGAGTCGATGCACTGCGCGAGACGTTGGTCGAAGTCGCGGCACGAGGCGAGCGCGAGCGCCAGTGCGAGAACGCGCCTCATGGCAGCGCCCCGCCGACGGCGACGCCGGCGCCGTCGGGCACGACGAGGGCGGTGACGGTGGCCGACTCACCGCCGAAGACGAACATGCCGGCGGCGGCGAGGGCGAGGGCGAGGCCGCCGCCGAAGAGCACGCCGCTCCAGAGCTGGTAGCTCTTGCCGTTGGAGGCGGCGCGGCTCGCCTCCGAGAGAGAGAGGCTCGAGCCCGCCTGAGGGCTCAAGCGCCCCCACTCGTTCTCGGCGAGCACCTGCAGCACGACACCTGCGGCGAGCAGGGCGACCGCGCCGGCGGCCGGCACCCAGAAGTAGCGCCGCACCGCGCCGCCGCGGGCGACGACGGTGGCCTCGGCCGGTGCGGGGGCCTCGCCGCGCCCGAGCTTCGGGTACAGATCGCGGGCCAGGGTGTGCGCGCCGCGGGTGAGCAGCCCGAGCACGGCCTCTTCGTCTTGGGTGCGCGCCGAGTAGCTCGCGAGCAGCTCGCCCCCCTGGCTCATCACCTTCAGGTTCACCTGGTACGTGCCGGCGATCTTGCCGATGTCGCCGAGCAGCAGGCCGTCGGCGCCGAGCGCACCGGCGAGCTCGGCGATGCACGAGCCCTGGCCGGTGTCGCAGCCGAGCAGCTGCCGCTGCCTTTCCATGCCGAGCAGCGTCGCGATGTCTTTCGACGTCTTCACGTCGACGTGGGCGGCGACGAGCTGCTGCGCGACGTGGTCGCCGTAGAACTGCACGACCTTCACGTCGAGGTTGATGGCGTTGAGGCCGGGGGCAGCGAGCGTAATGGGCGGGGAGCTCGCGAGCAGCACGACTCCCACGACGAGGGGGGCGCACACGCGCCGAGAGACTAGCTCAGCGCCCGGCTTCGAGCTCCAGCGTCTGGAGCTGCAGCTGAATCGCGCCCTGCACCCGCAGCGCGAGCTCTTCGGCGCCCTCGTCGTTGCGCGGCCACAGGGCCGAGCCGAGCAGGTAGCGGAAGTGGCCGGGGAGTGGAATGTGCGGCAGCGGCCCGAGCGCGATGCCCCACGGCAGCGAGAGGTGAATCGGCCAGATCTCGGCGCGCGCCACCTTGTGCAGCCCGACCGCGCGCGCGAGAAACCGCCCCGACGTCAGCACGCGCAGGCCCTCGTGCGCGCCCGCATGCGCGACCGGCACCACCGGCACCCCGACCTCTTTCGCGAGCCGCGCGAACCCGCACCGCCCGTGAAAGTCGACCTGGTAGCGCTTCGTGTACGGCCGCCACGTGTCGAGGTCACCGCCGGGGAACACGAGCACGTCGTGCCCCGCCGCGAGCACGCGCTTCGCGTTGTCGAGGTTCGCGCGCAGCGCGCCGACGCGCTCGAAGAACTGCGCCGCCTGCGGCACGGCGAACAGCAGCTCGTGCGCGAGCAGGTACAGCCGCCGCGAGCCCCCGAACTTGCGGTGCCACGCGATGCCCATGCCCCACACGTCGGGAATCGTGGTTCCCCCCGAGTGATTCGAGACCAGCATCGCCGGCGAGGGCGGCAGGTCATCGAGGCCGCGCAACGTCAGCTCGAAGTAGCGACCCGGGCCGTAGAGCCTGCCGACCACCTTCTCGACGTCACCGATGAAGGAGCTGTCGTACGCGTTCGGGTCGTTTCCGTAACGGTGACCGACCTTCTCGGCGAACCAGCGCGACAATTCACCGTGGCGGCTGCGCTCGGTGGCCGGCACATTTCTGACGTGAGGGTGATTCAGCTGGGTGAACATTTTGCGTTGGCCTCGCTGAGGGCGATGCAAGGCTTCGACCGTCGGTTCGTGCCCACCTCGGTCGGCCGGGTGCACGTGCTCGAGCGGCGCGGCCGCGGCACCCTGCCCCCGCTCGTGCTGATGCACGGCCTGTCGTCGGCGGGCACGCACTACGTCAACGTCACGCGGCACCTGCGCGGCACTTCGCGCGTCGTGCTGCCCGACCTGCCGGGCCACGGCTTCTCGGACATGCCGTCGAAGCTCGACGCCGCCAGCCTGATGCAGGGGCTCATCGAGTCACTCGACGCCGTCATCGACGAGCCGGCGATTCTCTCGGGCAACTCGCTCGGCGGCTACACGGCGATTCGCTACGCGCTGGCGCGGCCGCACAAGGTGCGGGCGCTGATGCTGGCGGCGCCGGCAGGTGCAGGCATGGCGGCCGAAGACCTCGAGGCGCTGCGCAAGCGCTTCAGCCTGAAGAGCCACGCCGACGCGGTCTCGTTCGTCGACGCGCTGTTTCACGAGCGCAAGCTGACGCGGCACGTGTACGCGATGGGGCTGCGCCGGTACTTCTCGCTGCCGCAGACGGTGGCGGTGCTGGCCCAGCTCGAGATGGGCATTCTCTTCACGCCCGAAGAGCTGCAGTCGCTGCGCACGCCGCTGTTGTTCTTGTGGGGCGAGTCAGAGCGGCTCTTGCCGGTCGCCTGTCTGCACTGGTTTCAGCAGCACCTGCCGGCGCACTCGGTCATCGAGCACGTGCCGGGCTGGGGGCACAGCGGCTTTCTCGACGACCCGAAGGGCTTCGCGCACCGGCTGATGC
>JAEUJP010000625.1 GCA_016793725.1 Myxococcaceae bacterium
CCGCGTCGGGCTGAAAGAGCCGGTCGCCGCACGTCGTCACGCACGCGCCGCCCGAGCAGCTCGGCTCCGACGTGCAGATGGGCGTGCAGCCGTCGTCGAAGTTCGAGTTGCCGTCGTCGCACGACTCGGTCGGGTGCGTGAGCATGTCGCCGCAGTAGGCGAGGGTGCAGGGGCCTCCGCCGGGCTGGCACGCGTAGCCCGGCTCGATGCGGCACTCGGCCGAGCAGCCGTCGCCGGGCGTCGCGTTCGCGTCGTCGCAGTCTTCGTTGCCGCGCACGAAGCCGTCGCCGCAGCGCGCCGCGACGCACGCGAAGCCCGGCACCGGGCAGCGCCAGCCTGGCTCGAGCGCGCAGTCGACGCAGCCGTCGTCTGCGATCGCGTTGCCGTCTTCACAGGTCTCGAGCCCCTGAATGCGCAGGTCGCCGCAGGTGACGAGGTCGAGGCAGCGTGTGCCCGCGTCGGCGCAGGTGAAGAGGTGCTCGACCCCGGTGCACCACCGGTTGCAGCCGTCGCCGCCGTCGCGGTTGCCGTCGTCGCACGTCTCCCACGGCTGAATCACGGCGTCGCCGCACAGGTCGGGCACGCCGGAGTCGACCGCGCCGGCGTCGCCGGCGTCGGGTGCGCTCCCCGCATCGGGTGGGCCGGCGTCGGGTGGGCCCGCATCGGGCGGCCCCGCGTCGGGGGGGCCCGCGTCGGGGGGGCCCGCGTCGGGCGTGCCGCTGTCGGTGAGGCCTGCATCCATCGGAGTGGGCCGGCTGCAGTCGCAGCCCGCGACGAGCACGACGAGCGCGATGCCCCCGAGCGACCGCATCGCCGTAGCCTATGCGTGAGCGCACGAGAGCGCGAATCACACGCGGTCAAATGACGCGGCGATTTGACCGCGTGCTGACGTGGTATCTGCCCGACCCGACATGACGTTCGTCTCACCCTGCTGCCGCGTCGCGCTCGACGTGCTCACGTGCCCGCGCTGCCGCACCACGTACACCGAGCACGCGGGCATTGCCGTGCTCGTCGACCCGGCGTTCGTGAAGACGGCCGGCTTCGAGGTGAACGACCGGCGCTACCAGAACGGCGCGGTGCCCTGGGCGTACGACCGGCAGGCGCCCGAGGTGCAGAAGTACAGCGTGCTCACCGAGACCGTCGTCTCGCTGCTGCCGTCGCGCGCGTCGGCCGTCGCCGACGTCGGCTGCTCGCTGGGGCTCTTGTCGCAGCACCTGCTCTCGCACTGCGACGACGTCACGGCGCTCGACCTCTCGCCGAGCGCCGTCGCTCGCGTCAAAGAGCGCCTGGGGCCCAGGGTGTCGGCCGCCGCCGCCAGCGCCACCGCGCTGCCGCTGCCCGACGCCTCACTCGACGTCGTCGTCATGTCCGACGGGCTCGTCAGCTGGAGCCTCGGCGACGCCGGCAAGCTCACCGCCGTGCGCGAGGCCGAGCGCGTGCTGAAGCCCGGCGGCCACGCGGTGTTCATGGACTATGTGACCCCGAGCCGCCACCACGAGCTCATCGAGCCCGTGAAGGCGGTGTTCGGCATCGAGCGCATGCTCTACACGCACGACCGGCTCTGGTACGTCACCGAGTCGATGGTGCGCGTGCTGAAGGGCACCGCCGTGCACACGTTCTTCTCTGAGAGCCTCGGGTGGTCGAAGGCCTTGAAGAAGGTGTCGAGGCTGCTCGGCCCCGCCGGCAGCAAACACTTCGGCGCCGTCGTTCAGAAGCCGCCGGCCGTCACGGGCACTGCGGCGCCACGTACGTGAACACGCCGGGGTCGACGCGCTGCATCGTCGGGCGCGGCAGCGGCGTGAGCACCGTGGTGCCCGTCGACGTGCCCGACGAGGCCGTGCGTACGGCTCAGTACATCTTCGAGGTGCGCACGGCGCCCGTGTAGTCGAAGAAGACCGTCTTCAGCTGGGTGAAGAACTCGCCGCCCTCTTCGGCCATCTCGCGCTCGCCGACGCCGGTCGACTTCCACCCGCCGAACGGCAGCTGCGCCTCACCGCCCACGGTGGGGTTGTTGATGTGCACCATGCCGACCTCGGAGCGCTCGACGAACTTCATCGCGAGGTTCGCGTCGCGCGTGTACAGGCTCGCCGACAGCCCGAAGTCGATGTGGTTCGCCGCGTGCAGCGCCTCTTCGAAGTCGCCGACCTCGACCACCGAGATGACCGGGCCGAAAATCTCTTCCTGGTGCAGCCGCATGCCGGGCTTCACGCCCGTGAACACCGCCGGCTCGAAGAAGAACCCCTTCGCGAGCGAGCCGTCGGTGAGGCGGCGCCCGCCGGTCAACAGCTTCGCGCCCTCGCTCTTGCCGATCTCGATGTAGTCGGTGTCGGTCTTCAGCTGGCTCTCGTCGACGGCCGGGCCCATGTCGATGCCCGCCTCGAGGCCGTTGCCGACCTTCAGCTTCTTCGCGCCCGCGACCAGCGCTTCGATCACCTTCGCCGCGACGCCGCGCTGCACCACCACGCGGCTCGTCGCCGTGCAGCGCTGCCCCGTCGAGCCGTACGCGCCGTTCAAGATGCCGGGAATCGCGAGGTCCAAGTCGGCGTCGTCGAGCACCACCACCGGGTTCTTGCCGCCCATCTCGGCCGTCACCTTCGCGCCGCGCTTCGCCGCTCGAACGTTCAGCGCGATGCCGATGTCGTTGCTGCCCGTGAAGCTGATCACCTTGACCTCGGGCGAATCGACGAGCGTGTTGCCGACCGCGCCGCCGGGCCCCGTCACCAGGTTGAACACGCCCTTCGGCAGGCCGGCCTGCTGCAGCACCTCGGCGATCAGCGTCGCGGTGCCCGGCGTGTTGCTCGCCGGCTTCATCACCACACAGTTGCCCGTGACGAGCGCGGGCGCGCTCTTCCACGCGGGAATCGCGAACGGGAAGTTCCACGGCGTGATCAGCGCCACGACGCCGTACGGCTGGCGAATCGTGTAGGTGAACTGCGACTTCGTCTCGCTCGGCAGCGTCTTGCCGTGAATGCGAAAGCCCTCGCCCGAATAGAACTCGAACAGCGCGATGCCCTTGTTCACCTCGCCCTTCGCCTCGGCGAACGTCTTGCCCTCTTCGCGGCACAGCGTGCGCGCGATCTCGTCGAGCCGCTGCCGGAAGATGTCGACCGCCTTCCACAGAATGCGGCCGCGCGCGGGGCCCGGCATCGCCGACCACTCGGGGAACGCGGCCTTCGCCGCCGCGATGGCGGCTTGCGCATCTTTCGCGCCCGAGCTCGGGTACTCGCCGACGATGTCGTCGGTGTTCGCGGGGCTGCGGTTCGGGGCGTACGTGCCCGTCGAAGGCGCCACCCACTCACCACCGATGAAGTTCTCGTAACGCGTCGCGGTTGCCATAGGCCGACGCGTTTAGCGCGCCAGCGCGATCAGCAGCAACACGAAGAAGGCCACTCCGACGCCCACGACGCCCCAGACCCACGCCGGCTGCTTCTTGCCGATGCGCATGATCTCAGACATCGCGCTGCGCTTGCCCTCGCGCCGCCGCGACAGCGGCTGCGGCACCCGCTTCGGCAGGTGCTTCGGGTCGGTCATCAGCTCTTCTTCTTCGCCGTCGCCCGACTTGCCCGGCAGGTCAGACCGACTCGGCTCGAAGCCCGTGCGCGTCGGCTCGGCCACGCCCGGCGAGTCGCCGCTCGGCGTCGGCACCGGCGGCGGCAGCGGCTCGTTCACCACCTCGGTCGCGCGTTGCCGCTTCGCGCTTTTCCCCTGTGCCCCTGGGGGGCGCGGCGCGAACTGCGTCGGCTCGTCTTCCATCGCCGGGCCCACGCGCGGGTCGGGCCCGGTCGCGGTGCGCTCGTCGTCGGCGAACGGGTTTTTGCCCTCGGGGTCGGTGGTCACCTTCGCGGCGGGGTCGGTCTGCTGCTTCTGCACCCAGGCGTGCGCGTCGGTCTTCGACGCTCCGATGGGCACACCGCGCTTGATCTGCGGAGGCGCCGCCAGCGGCGACACCGCCTTCGACGTCGGGTCGCCCAGGCTCTGCGCGAGGTCGGTGAGCTGTCGGTGTGCCCCGGCGGCAGTGAGCCGGTCGACCGGCCGCGGCGCCAGCAGCTTCGCGACCAGCCGGTCGAGCGCCGCCGGAGCCTCGGGCACCGCCGCGCTCAACACCTCGTTGCCCTCGGGCTCTCGGCCCGCCAGCACCTCGAACACCAGCACGCCGAGGGCCAGCTGGTCGGCCCCCTCGCTCGAATCGCGCGTCGATTCGGGCTCGAGCAGAATCACGACCGGCGGGCCGTTCTCGTACAGCGACACCCGAATCTGCGACGACGTCAAGAGCCCGTGCGTGCGCGCGCGGTCGTGCACCTTCGCCAGCTGGCCCGCGATGACCCCGAGCAGCTCGAGGCCCTTCTGCAAGGGGAGCGGCCCGTCTTCGAGCAGCTCGGCGAGCGAGCTGGTGCTGACCGGCGGCATGAGCGCGGTGGGTTCATCCATCTTTCGGGCTACCTGCGCTGAATCATTCACCCACCCAGGCGTGGACGCGAAAATCCCACCACGGGGTATCGGTAGTACTTGCCCTCGGTTGCCTTGATGGCGCCCACGATCGGCAAGAGCACCGCCCCCACGGCCAGCACTCCCCACAGCCCGAGCGCGCAGGGAATGCCGACCAGCGACATGTACGCCAGCACCCCGATGATGCTGCCGGCGTACGCGATCGCGTTCAGCCACAGGGCCTGCTTCGCGATGGTCGCGATGGTCTTCGACGAGCTGGTGAACATGATGACCAGCGGCACCAGGGCGCCGCCCAGCGGTATGACGTAGCCCGCGAGGCCCGACAGGTGTGCGACGGCCGCCATGGTCTTGTCCTGTGGGGCGAGGTCTTCCATGCCCTCAATTTCCTTGCACGCGGCGCGCGAATCAAGGGTCGAACCCGGCGTGAACGACGGCGAGTGCTACTCCTGCGGCTTGTGGCTCGATGACGTGATGGTGTGCCCCGGCTGTGGCGCGGTGCAGACCGTCGACGACGCGAAGGTGCCGGCCGCACGGTGCGTCGAGCACGAGAAGCGGGTGGCGGTGTTCACGTGCGGCCGCTGTGGCCGCTACGGGTGCGCGCAGTGCGAGCACGAAGACTCGGGGTCGTGCTGGTCGTGCGTGCCGAGCCGGGCGCAGGTGCTGGTGCGCGAGCTGAAGCGTGTGCGCAAGCAGATGGCGGTGAGCGTGTTCGCGTTCGCGGGGCTGTCGCCGCTGGTCGCGCTGGCGGCGCAGCAGGTTCAGCTGGCGGTGGTGCTCGCGGTGCTCTCGGGCTGCATGACGACGCTGACGGTGAACGCGTGGGTGCACCGCGACTTCAGCGCGTTTGCGCTCTCACTGATGGGCATCGCGTGCATTCTGCTCGTGTGTCTTTTGGGCGCGTCGCTGCTTCCGCTCGTGCCGCTCGGCGTGGCGGGGTGGCTGTTCACGCGCGTGAACCGGTGCAGCGCGCTCGAGATCGAGCACTGGCGGTTCAGTCGGGTCGCTGCAGAGGTGGAGCGCCGAATCGCTCCCTGAGGCGGTCGATGGCGCCGTGCACGAGCTTGCGGCGCACGAGCCAGCGCTCGGCTTCGTATTTGCCCGGGAAGTCGAGCAGCACGACGGCGAGGAGCACGGTGAGCACGCCCGGGCCGGGCACGCCGGGAATCATCATGACGAGGCCGAGCACGAACGCGACGATGCCGAGCAGGTTCTTGCCGACGCGCAAGAAGGGGTTCAACTGGGTCTCGTGGCGGGTGCGGTCGCAGAAGTAGTTCGCGGGCAGGCGCACGCAGACCCACGCGGTGAAGGCGGCGCCGAGCAGCGAGAGGGCGAGCGAGATGACGCCCGCTGTGGCCACGACCTGTGCTGAGAGCAGGTCACTCACCCCGGGTATGTCTATCGCGGAGCGGCGCGCCGCGCTGCACCGTGTTAGGCGCGCGGCTCGTGCACGCCGGCCGAAACTATTCCCCCCGCGAGGTCTTCATCTGGACGCTGCGCGAGACGCTGCTGTTCGTGGGCATCGCGGCGGCTCCGACGGTGGCGTGGGCGGTGTTCGGGCAGACGTGGCTGCAGGTGCCGTGGCAGCCGGTGGCGCTGGTGGGCACGGCGGTGGCGTTCGTGACGGGGTTCAAGAACAACGCGGCGTATGGGCGGCTGTGGGAGGCGCGGCAGATCTGGGGCTCCATCATCAACCTGAGCCGCACGTGGGCGGTGCAGGTGTTGGACCTGCCGACCTCGCCGGCCGAGGTGAAGAAGGGCCTCGTGGTGCGGCACCTGGCGTGGCTGACGGCGCTGCGGTTTCAGCTCCGCGAGAAGCGCGCGTGGGAGACGATGAGCAGCCCCGAGAACGTCGCGTATCAGCACTTCTACGTGGTGCCCGAGTGGAAGAGCGACGTCGTGACCGAGCTGAAGGCGCTGCTGCCTCTGGCCGAGGTCGACGCCGTCACGGCGAAGAAGAACCGCGCGACCCACCTGCTGGCGGCGCAGTCGAAGGCGCTGCGCGAGCTGGTCGACAAGGGCGAGCTGACCGAGCTGCGCTTCATCGAGCTCGAGCGCGCGGTGGCTGCGCTGTACGACTGTCAGGGGCGGTGCGAGCGCATCAAAAACTTCCCCTACCCGCGGCAGTTCGCGACGCTGAACACCTACTTCGTGTGGCTGCTGGTGTGCTCGATGCCGTTCGCGCTGCTGCCCGAGCTGCACAAGCTGGGGCCACACTACGTTTGGGCGACGATTCCGATCGCGTCGCTCGTGGCGTGGATCTTCCACATGATCGACAAGATTGGTGAGAGCTCCGAGAACCCGTTCGAGGGTGGGCCGAACGACGTGCCGATCAGCTCGATGGCGCGCACGATCGAGATCGATCTGCGCGAGCTGCTGGGTGAGGCTCCGCCGCCGGCGCTGACGCCGACGAACAACATTCTCTCGTGAGGAGCGGCGATGGACTGGGGCGACGGCACGTATGAGCTGACGGCGACGGCGCTCGAACCCGCGACGCGCGCGGCGCTCGATGCGCTGGGCCAGGTCGCAGGGCGCACGCTGCTCGACGTCGGGTGCGGCACGGGCAACGCCGCGCTCGAGGCGGCGCGCCGCGGTGCCCGAGTGACCGGCGTCGACCCGGCGGCGAGGCTCGTCGAGGTGTCGCGCGCGCGGGCCGCCGAGGCCGGACTCGACGTGGCGTTTTCGGTGGGTGAGGGCGGGTCGATGCCGTTTCCCGCCGGTGCGTTCGATGACGCGGTATCGGTGTTCGCCGTCATCTTCGCGCCCGACGCACGCGCCGTGGCCGCCGAGGTTCGGCGCGTGGTGAAGAGCGGCGGCCGGTTCGTGATGACCGCCTGGCTGCCTCGCGGGCCCATCGCCGAGAGCGGCATGGTGCTGCGCAAGGCGATGATGGGCGTGATGGCGCCGCCCTCGACACCGACCGTGATTCCGCAGTGGCACGATGCTGCGTTCGTCGCCGAGCTGTTCGGCGGCGCGCGTGTCACGACGACGTCGAACGCCATCACGTTCACCGGCGCGTCGGCCGAGGCCTGGTTCGGCGAGCAAGAGAAGGCCCACCCCATCTGGCGCGGGGCGCGCGCGATGCTCGAGCCGATGGGCACGTGGCCCGAGGTTCGGGCTCAGTCGATCGCGGTGCTTCAGGCCGGCAACGCCGCGAAGAGCGGCTTCGAGGCGCGCAGCGAGTACGTGGTGCACGTGCTCGAGCTCGCCTGAGCACGTTCGTTTCGATGCCAGAGAAGCTGCTCCGACAACCGCACGCTCCCTCGGGAGCGCAGCGACCCGCAAACGCGGGACGGCCGGCGGGTCTCGCGCAAGTCGCCGAGCTCGTGGCCGGCGGGGGGTTGAGCCATGTCAAACATCAGGGGGTCATTTGTTAAACATGGCTCAAACCCCCGCGCCCCATGCTCAACCCTCACCCCCGACCTCGAAGTGCGCATGAACGTGTCGCCGAGCACATCCGGGAGCACATCCTCCTGGGTCATTGGGTGCCCGGTCAGGCGATACCGAAGGAGCACGACCTCGCGGCCGAGCTCGGCTACAGCCGGCTGACGGTTCGCGCCGGCATCGCGATGCTCGTGGCCGAAGACCTGCTCGAGGCGAACCCGGCGCTCGGCACGTTCGTGAAGAGCTGGCAGCGGTACGGCTCGATGCGCGTTCTCGAATGGCTGCTGCTGATGTTCATTGGCGTCGATGCGGACGGCATGACGAAGTTCACCGGCCAACTGCTCTGGCTCCGGCGAACCTTCTACTCGAGCGTGTGTGAGCTGTTGCTTCGCAAGAAGGGGCTGAAGGCGCTTCACTTCGAGGTTCAGTCGATACAGCAGCTGTTTCGCAAAGACGGCGGCATACCGACGGAAGTGCTGCAAGAAGAGGAGCGCTTGCTCGCCAAGATCGCGGAAGCGAGCGGCAACCTGTTCGTCACGATGCAGGCGCACAGCCTGCGCAGGCTGATGGAGGTGCTGAACCGCTCGGCGGAGGCGCGGCTCGAGATCACCGACGAGACGAGCGCTTTCGGCGCGCTGCTCGACACGCTCGAAGCAGGCGACCTGCCGGCGGCCGAGGCGGCGATGAAGAAGGTGTGTCTGCTGCGTGAGGCGCACTACCTCGCGCTGGCGAAGGGCCGGTCGAAGCGCAGAGGGTGAAGAAGAACCACCGCTTCCGCGTTGGCCCGCGCCACCGTGCCGCGAGCCACCCGAAGCGAGCCAGGCCCAAGACGCACGCCGCAACCCGAACCAGCCCTCGAAGCCTCAGCGGCCGCGGCCGGAGGCCTTGAGATCGACCCCCGAAAACTCGTTCGCCGTCAGCTCGAGCGCGCGCTTCTTCGCGTCGCCGCGCCCATCGGCCTCGAGCCGGGCCGCCACGTCCAAAGCCCCCATCGCATCACCGCTCACGAACGCCAGGTAGTACGGAGTGCCCGGCTCGCAGCCGACGGTGGTGACGCGCACGCGCCGCTTCCCGCCCGCCGCCGACAGCACCTTCAGCGCCGGAGCCCCATCGGCCTCGAGCCCCTCGGGCTGCGGCCCCGCGCGAGCGCCCGGGCTCGTCGCCGCCGCGCGCCGCGCCGACCACGCCTCGTACGCCACCGAGTCGACCACCTGCAGCTTGCAGCCCGCCGACGGCACCACCAGCACCGCCACCTTGTCGCTCTCGCCCTTCACCTCGACCTGAAAGAAGTCGGGCGACGAGAACGGCGCGTCGCTTCGCTCGGCCGCGTCGACCACCGGCAGCCGCGCCCCCGCCCACGCCGTCACCGCCTCGGTCAGCGGGCAGTTCTGCGCCGTGGCCGGCGAGTCGTTCGGCTCCTGCTCGAGCCGCTTGCCCTCGAGCCGCTTCACGTCGAGCGTGTAGAAGTACCGCGACCGCTCGCGCCGCGTGCGGTTGCGCGGCTCGGTCACGAACGGCGCCTCTTCGACGCGCAGGTACAGCGGCCCCGCACGCGCGAAGAAGCCGTCGAGCCGCTCAGGCTCGGAAGGGCCGCGGTCGTCGACGAACACGCGCCGAACCAGGTCTTCACCGCCGCCCGGCTTCGGCTCGAGCTGCAAGACATCGAGCGTCAGGTTCAAATCTTCGACGCCAGTCAGCGAGATGCTCAGCGCGCCCTCGGGCACGTCGAGCACGTACAGGTCGCGGTCGTTCGTGCCGTCTTCGGTCGCGCCGATGGCGCCCTGAATCGGCGAGCCCAAGGCCAGCCGCGATGCGTCTTGAGGCCGGTTGTTCGGCTCGGTCTCGAGCGCCGACGGCGTGTCGCGCCGGTGCACGTCGTACACCTTCCACGTGCCCAAGCCCGCCGCCACCAGCGTCAGCACCGCGGCGATCGGTGCGAGCGACCTCGAGCGCCGCAGCGTCTTCTCGAACTTCTCGAAGTCTTCGCGGCTCGCCATCTTGCCCTGCAGCTCGTCGGGCATCGGCGTGAAGTCGTTCGCGAGCGCGCCGAGGTCGCGCCGCACCTTCTCGAGCGCCGCCCGCATCGCGTCGGCGTCGGCCCACCGGTCTTTCGGGTCTTTCGCGAGCGCCTTCATCAGCACCGCCTCGAACGCGGGGCTCACCGGGTGGTCGGGCCGCACCTCGCTCACCTTCGGCGGCTTCGTGGTGAGGTGCATGTTCACCGTCTGCATCGGCGACGTCGACGGGAACAGCTCTCGCCCCGTCACCAGCTCGAACAAGAGCGCCCCCACCGAGTACAGGTCGCTGCGCGAGTCGAGCCCGTCGCCGCGCGCCTGCTCGGGGCTCATGTACCCGGGCGTGCCCACGAACTCGGTGACGCCCGTGATGGTCTTGCGGCCCTCGCCCTCGTTCAGCTTCGCGATGCCGAAGTCGAGAATCTTCACCAGGTCGTCGCGGTCTTTGCGCCGCACCAGCAGCACGTTCGCCGGCTTGATGTCGCGGTGAATGATGCCGAGCCCGTGCGCTTCGCCCAGCGACGCCAGCACCTGAATGCCGATGCTCGCCGCCTTCTCTTCGCTCATCGGCCCGTGTGCGCGCAGGTGCCACGCGAGGTCGCGGCCGGGCAGGTACTCCATCGCGATGAAGAGCGAGCCGTCTTCGAGGTCGCCGCTGTCGAACACCTGCACCGTGTTCTGGTGGCTCAGCTTCGCGATGGTCTTCGCCTCTTGTCTGAAACGCGACAGAATGCCCTTGTCGCGCGCCGTGTCGGGGCGCAGCACCTTGAGGGCGAGAATCTTTTCCATGCGCACGTGCTCGACCTTGAACACGCTGCCCATGCCGCCTTCGCCGATCTTCTCGACGATGCGGTAGCGGCCGTCGATGACCTTGCCCGACAGCGGCCCGCTCAGCGTGTCGCTCGTCGGCGTCAGCCCCCGCAGGTCGGCGCCGCACGCCGGGCAGAAGTTCGGCTCGCCCTCGAGGGCCTTCCCGCACGCCCCGCACATGAGAGAGGTGGCCAAGCTCGGGCGACACCGTAGCCCAGCTCACGGGCACGGCGCATCGAACGCCGCCAAAGCCCCCACCACGCCCGTCACCAGGAAGCACGTGTACAGGTGCCGCGCGCCCTCCTGGTTGAACAGCACGTGGTGCCCCAGCGCGTGCGGCGCTCGCAGCTGCACCACCGCCCGCGTCTCGCCGCCCGGCCCGTTCTTCGAGAGCGGAAACGTGCCCGCGGTCGACAGCCCCGCGAGCCGCAGCGTCTCGGGCAGCACCGGCTCGACCTCGGGCCCCGCCAGCGCGACCCCGAGCGCCGCCGCCAGCGCCGCCTGGCTCTGCGGTGTCGCGCGGTCATCGACGACTCCGGCGCTCATCAGCAGGTCACGGCCCGCGCGGCCCGCGAGCGGCGCGCTCGACGTCGCGTCGACCGGGTCGGCCATGCTCTGCAGCGCGTGGAGCAGCGGCTGCGCGTGGTGAAACTCGCGCGGCTCGAGCCCCGCCAGCAGCGCGAACAGGTCGGCCTCTTTCACCGCGAGCTCGACCAGGCTGCCGCCGCCGCCCGACAGCACCGCACGCCGCGCGCGCGGGTCGCTCGCGAGCCACGGCAGCCCGATGGTCGTGCCGAGCGACTGCGTGAACGTGTCGAACCGCGTCGCGTCGAAGCGCGCCGTGCCCGGCTGTGCGCCGAGCGCGAAGCGGGCCACGAGCGACAGCTCCATCGCCGCCACCCGCCGGTTCGCCAGCGCCACGCGCAGGTCGCCGCCCAGGTTCGTGAACAAGAAGCCGTTCGTCTCTGCCGGTGTCGAGCGGTCGCCGTGCAGCGGCAGGTCGTAGCCGAACGACGCGATGCCGCGCTTCGCGAGCCACAGCGCCGGCCCGGTGCCCGGCTGCGCCGGCTGCTGCTGCGCCTCGGGCACCTCGGCCTGCGGCCCGCGGTCGAGGTGCTGCCGGTAGTCACCGCCCGTGCCGTGCACGTACAGCACGAGCGGCCACCCGCCCGCCGGCATCGCGCTTTTCGGCACCGAGACCGAGACGCGCACGCTCTGGGTGCCTTGGGGCTTCGGCGCATCACCTTCCCACTCGATGCGCCCTT
The DNA here is from genome assembly GCA_016793725.1 of Myxococcaceae bacterium. Taxonomy (GTDB): domain Bacteria; phylum Myxococcota; class Myxococcia; order Myxococcales; family Myxococcaceae; genus Xiheicaenimonas; species Xiheicaenimonas phototrophica. The sequence continues at coordinate 11,918 of JAEUJP010000625.1, forward strand.
CGTCGGGGCTGCCCGAGTTGTACGGCGGCTCGCCGCGCTGCAGCTTCGGCAGCACGACGCGCGCCGTGTGCACGTCGTAGTCGGCCGTCGACCCTGCCGCGGCCCACGGCGACGCCAGCGCCGGCACCGGCTGGCCCTCGGCCCACGCGTACAGCCTCTCGCGCTCGCCGGTCGTGTCGATGGTGGTGAAGACCGCAGCACCCGCGACGCCCGCGAGCTCGTCGCGCGTCAGCACGTCGCGCAAGCCCGTCATGCCCTCGAGCGCCTCGTGAAGCGCGCGCGTGCGGCCGACCGGCTCACCCGCCGCGTCGCGCACGCGGTCGGTCACCACCGCCGCGTACTTCGTCTTCGAGCGGCGGGGGAAGCCCGGCACCGGCAGCACCGCCACGAGGGTCGCCGGGCTGAACCGGTCGCCCGCAGGCGCGCGCTCGACGGTGAGCGGGAAGCGGCGGCCCCGCTCGGGTGACGCGGGGTCGACGTCGACGAAGAAGACCGCGCCGGGTGCGGCGAGCGACGACACGTCGACCTCGCCCGTGAAGTCGAAGAACACGCCCGCGTTCGTGCCCCAGTGCGCCGTGTCGCCGAGCAGCGCCTCACAGTCGCGCAGCCACGAGGTCACCCGTTCGCCGCGCATCGCCGGCCAGCGCGGCAGCGCGAACGCCTCGGGCCGCGCGGCGCGCTGCTCGCTGGGCAACGGCAGGTCCCAGAACGTGCCCTGCGGGTCGAACCTCACCTTCGTCGCGCGCTCGGGGTACGCAGGCCCGCAGGCCACCACCGCCGTCGCCATCAGGAGCGCGCGCCGCACGCAAACGCGCATACCACGGTGGTTGAGGTAGAAACCGGGCGTGACCCGCGCCCTCGTCGCCGTGCTCGCCCCACTCTTCGTCGCCTGCAGCGGCAGCAGCCCGGCGATCGACGCCGGCTTCGACGCGGGCTCCCGCGTGTGTCTGGACCCCGACGCCGGCCCTGCGCCCGATGCGGGCGACGTCGACGGCGGCGACTTCTCGTGCGCCGGCGTGGCGGCTCCGACCAGCGCCGTCGCAGACCTCGTGCTCGCCGGCACCGTCACCTCGGCCGGCCTCACGCGCAACCCCGTCGTCGGCGCGACCGTCGAGCTGTTCGACCCGGGCGGCACGCGCATCGACACCGGCACCTCAGACGCCGACGGCGGCGCCTACCGCGTCGAGCACGCCATCGACTGCACGGCGTACGACGGCTACCTGCGCGCGAGCCACGCCGACGCCGGCTTCTACGACTTCTACTACTACCCGCCGGCGCCCTGGCGCCGCGGCCGTACCGAGCTCGAGCTCGTCATCTTCGACGCGTCGACGCGCAACCTCGCCACGCTGCTCGCCATGGTCACGGTCACCCCCGGCACCGGCGCCATCGCGCTCGGCCTCGAAGACTGCACGCGCACGCCCATCACCGGCGCGACGGTCACCACGATGCCGGCGGGCGACGTGCGCTACGTCGGCCCCGGCGGCCTGCCGCTCGGGCCCGCCGCGCAGACGAGCACCTCACCGAAGGGGCAGGCGCTGATCTTCAACCTGCCCGTCGGCAACGTAACAGTCACCGCGAGCGTTCAGGGCCGGACGCTGACGAGGACGGTCGCCGTACGCGCCGACTCCATCTCTGCGGTCACCCTCGTGCCTTGACGAAAGACTTCGACGAGCTGTTCAGCGCGCTGGGCCTCGACGAGCTCGACCCCGGCGTCACCTGCGAAGCCACCTTCATGCCCGTGCCCGGCTCGAAGGGCGGCTCGGCGCCGCGTGAGGTCGCGCTCGCGCCCGAGGCGCTGTCGGGCACGATGCCACGCCTCAAGCTCGAGAGCCCCGACGCCGCGAGGCTGAACCCCGACCAGGCCGAGCTGCAGCCGCTCACCATCATCGGCGAGGGTGGCATGGGCCGCGTGCTGCTCGCCCGCCAGAGCTCGCTCTCGCGCGACGTCGCGGTGAAGGTCTTGCGGCCCGACGCGGTCTCAGAGGGCATCGCCGAGGCGCTCATTCACGAGGCGCGCACGACCGGCGGCCTCGAGCACCCCTCGATCGTGCCCGTCTATGCGCTCGCGCGCGACGCAGGCGGCTTACCGGCCGTCGTCATGAAGCGCGTCGAGGGCGTCGCGTGGCGCGAGCTGCTGCACGACTCGAGGCACCCCGCCTGGGAGCGCATCGCCCCGGGCCGCGACCGCCTCGCCTTTCACGTCGAAGTGCTCGTGCAGGTGTGCAACGCCGTCGCGCACGCACACCGGCGCGGCGTGCTGCACCGCGACGTGAAGCCTGCGAACGTGCTGCTCGGCGACTTCGGTGAGGTGTACCTCGCCGACTGGGGCGTCGCCCAGGTGAAGGCCGAGGCCGCGACCACGCCCACCCGCCTCGTCGGCACACCCGCGTACCTCGCGCCCGAGATGGTGACCGGCGACGCGCGCATGGTCGACGAGCGCACCGACGTCTTTCTGCTCGGCGCCACCCTGTACGAAATTCTGACCGGCGCGCCGCCGCACGTCGGCAGCGGGCTGCGCGAGGTGCTGAGCCACGCGTTCGAGTGCCCCGAGCCGTCGCTGTTCCCCGACTCGCCGCCGCTGCTCGCCGCCGCGTGCAAGAAGGCGATGGCCGCCGACCCCAGCAAGCGCTTCGAGTCGGCCACCGCGCTGCGCGACGAGCTCAAGCGCTGGGTGCAGCACAAGGGGGCGACCGAGCTCGCCGGCGCCGCGCGCCGCCGCCTCGAGCAGCTCATGGCGATGAACGTGCTGTCGAACGACACCGCCGAGCAGCGCCGCTGGTTCACGCTCGTGTCCGAGTGCCGCTTCGGCTTTCAGCAGGCGCTCGAGTCTGCGCCCGACCACCACGAGGCCCGCGAGGGCCTGCGCCGCTGCCTCGAGACCGCCGTGCGCCACGAGCTCGACCGCGGCGCCGCCGCCTCGGCCGCCGCCTTCTTCGCCGAGCTCGAGCACCCCTCGAACGAGCTCGCCACCGAGCTGCGCGCCCTCGAGCGCAAAGAGCTCGAGCGCGACCAGGCCCAGGCCGAGATGAAGCGCCTGAGCCACGAGCTCGACCTCGAGGTCGGCTCGCGCCAGCGCACGCTCGCGATGCTCACCGTCTCGGGCGTCATCGTCGTCATGGTCAGCGCGCTGTCGCTCGTGCAGACCCGCGAGCGCGTCGAGGCCGAGTTCGGCACCTGGTTTCGCATGGGCCCGCTCGCGCTCACCTTCGCCATCTGGCTCGGCACGTCGATTCTCTGGCGCAAGCAGCTCTACGCGAACCGCATCAACCGCCAGCTCTCGGGCCTGATGGGCATCGGCCTCGTCGGGTCGCTGGTGCACCGCGCATTTTCGGTGCTCCACGGGGTCACCGCGCACGGAGCGCTCTCGATGGACGCGGTGCTGTTCGCCGTCGTCTGCGCGGTCGGCGCGATGACGGTGCACAAGGGCTTCTTGGGCTCGGTCGGCTGCTTCGTCGCCGCGGCCGTCGCGACGTACCTCTTCCCCTCGTACGCCGTCGGCCTGTTCGGGTTCTTCTCGGCGTCGGCCATCTCGGTGGCCGCGGTCGTCGTGTGGCGCTCGAAGACCCACGCACCGCTCGTCAGACGGGCTCAGCTGATTGAATGCGGCGCGCCGCGCCCACGAAACTCGTCAGCGCGGCTGGCGCGAGAGCGCGGTGCGCGTGCATCCAAATCAGCTGAGCCAGGATATGAGGGGCGGCATGAGCAAGACCCTCAAAGACGACATCGAGACCGAGCGCGACGGCGGCACCCTCATCGTGCGCTTCGCCCGGCCGCAGAAGAAGAACGCCCTCACGCTCGCGATGTACGACCGCATGAACGAGGCGCTGACCGAGGCCGCCGCCGACAAGACGGTGCGCGCCGTCGTCTTCGGCTCGACCAGCGACACGTTCACCGCGGGCAACGACCTCGGCGACTTCATGCAGGCGCCCCCGACCGGCGAAGACTCGCCCGTCATGAAGTTCATCTTGAACCTGGCGCGCTTCGAGAAGCCCATCGTCGCCGCCGTCGACGGCAAGGCGATCGGCCTCGGGCTCACCATGCTGCTGCACTGCGACTTCGTCTACCTGAGCGACCGCGCCGTGCTGACCGCCCCGTTCGTGACGTTGGGGCTCGTGCCCGAGGCCGCGTCGTCGCTGCTGCTGCCCCGCGCCATCGGTCACGCGCGCGCCGCCGAAATTCTGCTGCTCGGCGAGCCCGTCACGGCCGCCGCCGCGCTCGAGCTCGGCATCGCGACGAAGGTGCTGCCGGCCGACTCGGTGATGCCGAAGGCGCTCGAGGTCGCGCGCGCGCTCGCCGACCGGCCTCCCACCGCGCTCAAGCTGACGAAGAAGTTGATGCGCGACCCCGACGCCGTCATCGAGCGCATGCGCCTCGAGGGTGGGCACTTCGTCGAGCGGCTGCAGTCGGCCGAGGTCGCCGAGGCCATCGGCGCGTTCTTCGAGAAGCGAAAGCCCGACTTCTCGGGTTTCTGAACGGGATGACGGGTACCGCTCAGGGCGAGCGGAGTCTCTTCGGACATTTCATCTCACGGGTCGTCGATCGCCCCACCGGCACACTCGAGCCCGAGGTGACACGACGTGCGCAGGTCGTACGCCTCGCGGTACTGCGGGTGCGTATCGAACGGCGTCGTGTGCCAGCGGGGGAACTCGCCGTCGCCGGGGTACGGCACGTCTTCGCTGAACGGGTTCGCCGCCTCTTCGCCGCGGTACGAGAGGTACGTGTCGAGCGCCGTCGCCGCGTACGGCGGCAGCTCGAGCAGCGTCGAGCGCACCAGCGTCACGGGCGCCATCGACGGCGGGCCCGCGCGCATCATCAGGTCTTCGACCTTGTCGAAGTACTCGGTGTTCTCGCAGGCGCCGCCGTTCATCGAGACCCGGCACTCGCGGTGGTCGAGCAGCGCGCCGTCGTCGAGCGCGAGGCCCGGGGCGCCGCGGCACGGCCCGCCGATGCCCGCCGGTCGCCCCACCGAGCAGTGCGTGCGGGTGAAGCCACCGAACAGCCGCGTCTCGGCCGTCGCGGTGCACGAGCGCGCGCGGCTCGGCGGCAGCACGGCGTCGTAGAACGGCGGCTGCGTGATGGCGACCGACGTCGCGGTGCACTGCACGTCGAGCCGGTCGCTCGTCGACCGCGCCCCGCGCACCTGCCGAGAGCCCGACGTGCGGCTGCGGCCGTCGAAGTCGGCATACCGGCCCGCCGCCGACGCCGCGTACGCATCGCCGAAGCCGGGCCGCCGGTCTGACGTGCTGTCCCACAGGGCGCTGTCGGCCGCCTCGGCCACCTTCAGCGACGTCTGGCCCGACTCGTAGAACGCCCAGCCGAGCAGCAGCACCGGCACCAGCAACGTGAGCCCGAGCGCCAGCTCGACCGTGGCCTGCCCGCGCCTCACCGAACCCCCCGGTAGCCCGCGGCCCACAACTTTCGCAGCGCGTCGGCCGCGACCGGGTCAGAAGCGCCGAGCGCGAACGAGAGGTCGCCGCCCCGCGCCTGCGCGTCGATGTCGCCGCGCACCAGGCCCGCCCGCCAGAAGGGGTTGAACAGGTTCGGCGGCTCTCGCCAGTGACCCTTGCGGTGGTAGTACGCGAGGCCCGTCGACAGCGCCGTCGCCTTCGACAGGTCGGTGCCGTCGGCCGCCGTCAGCGCCTGCAGGTCGATGGTCTGGCCGCTGCCGGTCGCGCTGAAGCGAAAGCGCGTCACGAGCTGAAACGGGTCGAGTGGGGCGCGCGCGCGATCGAGCTGCGCGACGGCGTAGTTCTTCGGCTGGCCGAAGAGGTCTTCGCGGTCGGCGACGCGCTCCTGGTTGTAGTCTTGCCAGTAGAAGAACATCGCGGGGCACTCGACGTTCGTGCAGAGGTTCGCGGTGTGAATCGTCGACGCGGCCTGGCCGTCGTCGTCGCCGGGCCGCCTCGCCGGCGTCCACGCGTGGCGGTCTGAGCCGTCTGACGTGTCGGTCGACTTCAGCAGCCCCGTCACCGGCAGCACCCGCGCCGGCGCGTCGCAGCCGTTGCCGCGGTACTGCACGCCGAGCAGGCCGTGGTCGTCGGCCCACGACGCCGTCTTGTCGACGGCGCCCGGGTTGTTCCCGTGAAACGACCCGCTGAAGTACGCCGTGCCGTAGTGCGCGAACACGACCGGCTCGAGGTTGCCGGTCACCCGGCGCAGCGCCGCCTGCACCGTGACGGCCGAGTCGAGCCGCGCCGTCGTGAACGCGTTGCCGGTCGAGCCCATCACCGCGCGCACGCCGTGGGCACGGCCCTTCGCGCCGTCGATGACCGCGCCCGCCCACGACTCGGCCGGCCCCACCTCGCGCAGGTTCACGGCGTCGACGGGCACCGCGCGCCAGCCGGGCCGGCCCGCGGCGTGACGCGCGACCGCCTCGCCCGCGAGCGCTGCGCCGCGCAGCTGCCGGTCGAACAAGTGCTCGAGGCGGTGTGCGTTCGCGAGGCCCTGCATGCCGAACGCCTTCGCGCCGGCCTCCATCACCAGCGAGCCCGCAGCGGCGTCGAGGCCCGCCCAGAACTGCCCGATGCGCTGCTGCTCGGCGACCACCCTCACGCGCCGCTGCTCGACCTCGTCTTCACCGCGGCAGCCGCAGCGCCGGCCGTTGCGGCAGGCGCGGGCCTGCGTGTCTCGCTCTTGCGCGTAGTAGCCCTCGAGCGCCGCGAGGTAGCCGCGGTAGCTGCCGGCGAACGAGATGAGGCTGGCCGCGCCCGAGACCGCGACGAAGTGGGCGAGCTGTGCGCGCGTGGTCAGCGCGCTCGCGTTCATCATGCGCGCGGTCGCGGTCGCGTTGTTCCACGCTGCTTGATCAGCCGCCGACGTCAGCTCGATGCGCTCTTTCGCCCGCTCGGCGAGCGACAGCGTCATCAGCGCCATCACCAGCGTCGTCAGCATCAAGAGCGCGAACAGCACGAGCGTCTGGCCGCGCCGGGTCACAGATTCTCCGGCGCGGGGCTGCAGTTCTGACGCTGGAAGTTGGCCGCCTTCGCTGGCGTCATCATGCGCATCGTCCACGACGTCTCGATGGGGAACACCAGCTCGCCGCGCAGCGCGCGCGCCAGCGTCTCGCTCGCGACGGCCGCCTGCAGCGCGTAGGTCGAGCGCTCGCTCCACCGGGCGGCCCCGACCGGCAGGAGCGGGTTCTGCGCGTCGAACGCCTGCAGCCCGTGCTGTGCGTGCCACATGCGGCTCATCACCCAGTTCGCGAACGGCACCTTCAGCGGGTACCAGAACACGAGTCGTGTCTCGAGCCGCATCGGGGCGCGGTCGTCGTCGAACTCGAGGTCTTGTGCGCCCAGCGCGCGCACGCTGCCGGCGAGCGGCTGCTCTCGAATCAGCCACACGATGCTGCCCGCGTACCGGGTGCTCGACCCGCCGTCGCTGAACGTCTGGTCGTAGCGGTTGTCGCGCACCCGCGAGAACAGCGACGCGACCTTGTCGCCCGCGGTGCCGCCCAGCCCCGGGCTCATGAACGCCTGCACCGCCGGCAGCACCGAGAGCAGCGCGGCGTGCGTCATGCGGCCGCAGTGGCCGTGGTTGGTGCTGCCGACCCGCGTGGCGCCGTAGGCCGCGAGCTGCGCCGCGATGCGCCCGTGCGCCATCAAGAACAGCTGCAACACCATGAGGAAGAGGAAGAGCGTCAGCGGCAGCGTGAGCGCCGCTTCGACCGCTGCCTGCCCGCTCTCGGTGCTCCGCGCCTTCATGGCCCTTCGCGCATCGTAAGTGACTTGAACGGTCACGGCTGATCCGCCCACACCCTCTTACAAAGCCTGGGCCAGGCTGGTCAGCCCGCCGAGTGGCCGCGCCCGTCAAGCAGGGGTTGACGCGTGGAGCGCCACGACTCCAGTCGCCTCCAGGCGAGACGCTGCGCGTCCCACTTCGGGGGCCTGGCCGCTCACGGCTCGAGGCCATGGCGCGCCGCCACCTGGTGCAACAGCTGGCGCGAGACGCCGAGCATGCGCGCGGCCGCCGCGAAGTTGCCCGAGGTCGCCTTCAGCGCGCGGCGCAGGTGCTCCTGCTCGAAGCGCGCGAGGGCGTCGGCGCGGGCGGGGTGCCAGCGCTCGACCGGCGCGCCGGTCGGCGTGGCGAACACGGGCGCCTCACCCGTCACCGCCAGCCGCTCGACGACGTTGCGCAGCTCGCGCAGGTTGCCCGGCCACGTGTGCGCCTCGAGCATCGCGAGCACCGACGGCGGCAGCGCGCCGGTCTTCGGCCTGGCCGAGCGCGAGAGAAACAGGTCGACCAGCTTCGGTATGTCGTCGCGCCGCTCGCGCAGCGGAGGCAGCCGCACCTCGAGCACCGCCAGCCGGTAGTACAGGTCTTCGCGAAACGTGCGCGCCTTCACGGCCGCCCTCAGGTCGCGGTGCGTCGCCGCCACGACGCGCAGGTCGACCGTGACGTCGGCGCTCGCGCCCACCGGCCGCAGCCTGCGCGTCTCGAGCACGCGCAAGAGCCGCGTCTGCAGCGGCAGCGGCAGCTCGCCGATCTCGTCGAGAAACAGCGTGCCCCCGTGCGCCGCCTGGAGCAGCCCCATGCGGTCTTGTGTCGCCCCCGAGAACGCGCCCTTCAGGCTGCCGAACAGCTCGGCCTCGACGAGCTCGGCCGCGAGCGCGCCGCAGTCGCACACCACGTACGGCCCGGCCTTGCGCGGCCCCAGCTCGTGCAGCGCCCGCGACGCCGCGTCTTTGCCCGTGCCGGTCTCACCGAGCAGCAGCACCGTCGCGTCGCTCTCGAGCGCCTTGCCCAGCGCCGCGAACAGCGTGCGCATCGGCAGCGACTCGCCGTACAGCTCGCCGAAGTGGTTCGACGGCCACAGCGCCAGCTCGGTCGGCGCTCTGCCGGTCTCGAGCCACAGCTTGCTGTCGCCCAGCTCGAGCACGTGGCCGGGCTCGATGAACGCTTCGACGATGCGCGCCCCGTTCATCACCACGCCGTTGCGGCTGCCGGCGTCGCGCACGCTGACGCCCTTCTCGCCGAGCTGCACGACGCAGTGCCGCCGCGACACCGCCGCGTCGTCGACCACCACGTCGCACGCCGGGTCTGACCCGACCGTCACCGCGCTCAAGTCGAGCTTTCGTTCTTGCACCGCGCGCCCGGTCTGCACCTTCAGGCGCACGTCGGCCAGCTTCACGGCGGTCTTGCCGCGGTACGAGACGGTGATGGTCTTTGTCGCGCGAGCCAGGGCGGTCAAGAGTAGCTCAGGGTTCACGGCCGTCGAGCACGAGCCGCACGAACTCGTCGATGCAGCGCGCGGCCTCGGTCTGCTCGGCGCGGTCGAGCTGGTCTTCGCAGTAGTCGAGCACCTCGTCGTACGGCTTCGCCTGGCTCGCAGGCATCGACCTGCGCACCACCGCGAACGCCGCCCGCACCCGCTCGAGGCGCTGCAGCAGCGGCGAGGCCTTCGACGTGCGCGTGAGGTTCAGCGTGCGCCGCCGCGTCTGCTGCTTCGCGCTGGCCTTGGTGCGCGGCATCTGCGGCATCTGCGGCAGCGGAGGCAACACCTTCGGCCGCTCTTCTCTGGCCGGCGTGTCGAGCACCAGCGGCGCGGTCGGCTCGACCGGTATCGGAGCCACCTCGCTGAGCGGCGGCAGCGGCTCGGGCAGCTGCGGGGTCGGCGGCGGCTCGGCCAGCACCCACACCCAGGCGACGGCGACGAGGCCGAGCACTGCGCCGAACGCGAGCGCGAGCTTCAGCCTCATGCGGCGAATGCGCGACGGCACCACCTTCAAGGTGGTGGTGTGCACGACCGAGACGTCTTCGGGCTCGGTCTCGCGGCGCGGCGCAGGCACCGGCAGCGGAGGCGGCAGCTCGAGCGTGCCCGGCGACGGCGCGGCGGTGATGCGCGGCGGCGCCGACGGCGGCACGGGCTCGGCCGTCTCGAAGGGTGGCAGCACGAGCCGGGTCGACGCCGCGAACTGCTTCTCGGCCCTGATGAACTTGATCTGCGCGCGCACATCTTCGGCCGTCTGCGGCCGCCGCGACTCGTCTTTCTCGAGCAGCCCCAGCACCAGCCGGTCGACGTCGGGCGGCAGGCCGGGCACGAGCTCCGACGGGGCTCTCGGCGTCGCGCTCAGGTGCGCGTCGAGCAGCTCGGCCACCGTCGGCCGCCCGAACGGCAGCTGCCCCGTGAGCAGCTCGTACGCCACCACCCCCACCGCGTAGAGGTCGGTCGTCGGCCCCAGCCGGTGCCCCCGAATCTGCTCGGGCGCCATGTAGTGCGGCGTGCCGCGCACGTGCGTCGCGCTCGTCTGCGCGGCCTTGCCGTCGCTGAACGACGACGCCTTCGCGAGCCCGAAGTCGAGCAGCTTCACGTAGGTCGAGCCGTCGGGCTGCACGACGAGAAAGATGTTCGACGGCTTCAGGTCGCGGTGAATCACCGCGGCCTGGTGTGCCGCGCCGAGCGCCGCCACCACCTCGTCGAGAATCTGCAGCGCGTCTTGCAGCGGCACCGCCTGGTGGCGGTCGAGGTGCGCGTCGAGCGTCACGCCCGACAGGTACTCCATCGCGAGCCACGCACCGCCGTCGTCGGTCTTGCCGCCGGCGAACAGCTGAACCACGCCGCGGTGCTCGACCGCGTTCACCAGCTTCGCCTCGGCGAGCAGCTCATCGGCCGCGTTCGGCCGCGTGTTGTCGGGCCGCAAGACCTTCACCGCGACGCGCTTGCCGATGACCGGGTCGTAGCCCTCGTAGACCACGCCCATGCCGCCGCGGCCCAGCTCGCCGCGCAGCTCGTAGGGGCCCACGCGGGCAGGTGCGCGCTCGTCGGTCACTTTCGTCACGAACGCTACATCGCTTCGAGCTTCGTGCGGCACGACAGGCCGCCGTGGTGGGTCAACGTCTCGGCGCTCAGGCTGCGCGAGATGAAGTGAACGCGCCGCGCTCCGCCCGGCAGCGCGCCGAGCTCGCCCACCACGTGCGCTTCGGCGCGCGCGTCGCCGCCGAGCGCGACGTAGAACGCCTCGCCCTTCGCGTTCTGCGCGGCCTCGCCGTTCAAGAAGTTCATCGCGCCGCGGCCGGGCAGCGCCGCGAACACGCCTGCCATGCGGTGCACGGTGAGCCCCGTGCCGGCGAGGTCTCTCACCGCGAGCGCTTCGGCGGCGGCGACGGTCTTCGCGCGCTGCGCTTCTCTCGCGAGGGCGGCCTCGAGCTCGGGAGGCACGGGCACGCCGCGCTCCGCGTGCTCCTCGCGCAGCCACGTGGCCTGCAGCCCCGCCGCTTGCGCCGCGTCGTTGACGACGACGTGCCCGCCGGGCAGCAGCATCATCTTCATGTCGAGGTGAAAGTCGCCGGGCTGCTCGACGGCGAAGACGTGCTTCGTCTCGACGCCGAGGTCTTCGGCGACGCGCGCCGTCAGCTCGTCTGCCGTCACCGCGCGGCCGAGCTCGTGCTCGAGCAACAGCCGGCTCGCGGTGAAGCTGTCGCGACCCACCAGCGCGTAGCCCTCGCCCGAGGGCAGGGTGCCGGTGAGCGTGTTGCCGCCCTCGAGGTACGTGGTCGCGGTGCGTAGGCCGGCGTCGCGGCCCACCGCGATGGCCGCGAGCGCGCGCTCGGCGTTGCGCTCGCTGACGGCGCCGACCGAGGGAAACGGGCCGCCCGCACCCCTCAGCCGCTGCTCGCGCTCGGCGAGCACCGCCCGAAAGAGCGCGGCGCCCGGCGGCAGCCGCGGCAGCACCGACACGCTGCCGTCGAGGTGCAGCTCGCCCTGGTCTTCTGACCAGCCGTCGAGCCGCTCGGGGCCGTGCAGGTTCGCTTCGGCGATCGGCTGCAGCTGTACGTTCGTCAGCTTGCGCAACGCCAGCTCTTCGCGCCGCACGGCCAGGTGCTCGCTCGGCACGCGCAGCACGACGTCGAACCCCTCGCGCTGGCCGATGCGGGCGAGCGCGTACGCGTACTCCTGCCCGCCGTCGCGAAACGCCGCGAGGTGAAACGCGCGCACCTTCACGCTGCCGTCTTCGGGCGTGGCGCGCGCTGCGGGGCGGGGTCGGCCGGCGGCGAGCTCGACCGCACGTGCCTGCTGCTGCTCGTTCACGCGAGCGCGCAGCTCCGTCTCGCTCACCTCGCGCAGCGCCGGCGGGGTCGCCGACCGCTCGCCGAGCTCGAGGCTGCGGAGCGGAACGTGGGTCGCCGCACCTCCGCCGAGCAGCCACGTGCGCTCGGTGTGCCGCTGCAGCGCAGGGTCGGCGCGCACCGCCACCGGAGCGCGGGAGGGTGTGGTGGCCGGGCGCGGTGGCACGAGCACCGGGCCCCTGGCGGCGACGCGCGGCATCAGCGGGCGACGAGCTGAAAGTCGGCCGCGGTGCCCACGACGGCCACGCGCTTCTTCGAGAGCCGCGGCTTCAGCTCGGCGAGGAGCTGCTCGGGCTCGAGCCCCTGCGTCAGCCGCAACATCACCTTCTTGCCGCCGACGTCGAACGACACGTAGGCCGGCAGAAAGCCGGTGTCGCTCGCGGTGCCGCGGATGCTGACGCGGCCGGCCGTGGCGGTGATGGACATCGAGGGGTCATTGGACGAGACGTCGACCGGCAGAGGGCTCATGCCGCGCCCTCATTTCAACGGTCGTGCCCCGGTTGAAACGTCGAGGAACCGGGCGCTTGCGCGGCGTTGCGCAACGGCGGCCGTCAACCCGGGCTTGACGCGTTGGTGCTAAGCGGCCCGGGTGCAGAAGCGATGGCCGCTGCGCTCCAAGCCGGGGCGGGTACAAGGGCTCCACTACGACGCAGGGTTCCTGTCGCTCGAGGCGCGGGCCGAGCTGGCGGCCTACGTCGCCTCGCTGCACCCCCTGTGGGAGAACCGGTTTTCGCACCTGCGCCCGCTGCCCGAAGGTGAGTCGCAGCGGCGGTTGCTCAGGCCGGTGTACTGGCTGGGCAACTGGCAGTT
>JAEUJP010000443.1 GCA_016793725.1 Myxococcaceae bacterium
CTGCGCAACTCGGCACGCCGCTTGCGCCGTTGCGCAGAAAAGTAGCCTGTCCCCTTTATTGCGCAACTCAGTCTTCGCCGACGCCCGACCACACCCTCTTCGCCGCCACCGACACGAGCCGCCGCTCGGGCAGCAGCAGCGCCGTGAGCCGCTTGCCGTAGACGCAGCCCGTGTCGAGCCCCGTCGCGTGCGGCCACTGCTGCAGCCCGCGCACCGCGTCGTGCCCGAACACCGCGTGCAGCGGGCCGGGCCACTTCGACGCCCACGGCACCCCGGCCTCGAGCCGCTTGCTCGGCCGCCCCTCGGCGTCGATGGAGCGCATGTTGATGACCGTGTCGCGCTCCTGCTGGTCGAACGGCACACCCGGCACGAGCCCGCCGTGCACCACGACCGCGCCGAGCGGCTCGAGCGGCAGCACGATGGGCAGCGCCTCGAGCCACCGCCAGTCGGCGTCGGTGAGCGAGTGCGCGACCTCGGCGTGGTGCTTCTTGCCCTCGCCGCCCTTGCCAATCTTCAGCACGTGCGCGTCGTGGTTGCCGAGCGTGCCGAACGCGCCCTTCTCGCGCGCGAGCTGCACGACGCCCTGCGAGTCGGGCCCCTTCGCCACCAGGTCGCCGCAGAACACGAGCGTGTCGGTGGCGGTGTACCCCGCGACGTGGAGCAGCTCCTCGAGCTCGGCGAGACAGCCATGCACGTCACCGACGATGAGGGTGCTCACGTTCTTCAGCGCCCCTTCGCCCCGGCAGCGGCGGCCTTCACCTTCACGATCGCCGAGCTGCCCGCGATGCGACCCTCTGCCGGCATCGGCTCGACGCGGCCCCCCAGCGACGCGGCGAGAAATGCCTCGACGCGCGCGTAGTAGTCGGTGCGGTTCTCGGGGCGCGCGAGGCCGTGCCCCTCGTCGGGGTACAGCACGTAGGTGTACGGCAGCGACGCCTTCTCCATCGCGGCCACAATCTGCTCGCTCTCGGCCTGCTTCACCCGCGGGTCGTTCGCCCCCTGCGCGATGAGCAGGGGAATGCGAATCTTGTCGGCCGCGAACAGCGGGCTCGCCTTCTTCAAGAGCTCGGCGTCGGCTGGCGCGTCGACGTCGCCCACGCGCCGCGCGAACTGGCCCTTCATCGCCGCCCAGTACGGGGGAATCGTCTTGAGCAGCGTGCTCAGGTTCGACGGCCCCACCAGGTCGACGGCGCACTTGAACGTGTCGGGCGTGAAGGCCGCTCCCGCGAGCGCCGCGTAGCCGCCGTAGCTGCCGCCCATGATGCAGACGCGCTTCACGTCGAGGCCCTGCTTGCCCGCCCACTCGACCGCGTCGAGCAGGTCGGTGTGCATCGCGAGGCCCCACTGCCGGTTGCCCGCGTTCAAGAACCGCTTGCCGTAGCCGGTCGAGCCGCGAAAGTTCACCTGCAGCACCGCGTAGCCGCGGTTCGCGAGCAGCTGCACCTCGCCGCTGTAGCGCCAGGTGTCGCGCCCCCACGGCCCACCGTGCACCGCGAGCACCAGCCCCTTCGCGCCCTCGGGCCGCGTGAGGTAGCCGTTCAGAGTCAGCCCGTCGCGCGCGGGAAACGAGACCGGCTTCACCTCGACGAGCGGCAGGCCCTCGAGCTTCGGCTGGTGCGAGAAGAGAAACTCGGCCTTCTTCGCCGCCCGCTCGTAGCGCCAGTACTTCACGGGCCCCGTCGCCGAGGTCTCGGCCACGAGCCACTGCTGGTCGGCGGTATCGCGGCTGACGACGTCGAGGTCACCCGTGAGGCTCGCCGCGCGCAGCGCCGCGAGGTCGGCCTTGAACGTCGAGTCGAGCGTCGACCACTCGGCACGGCCGGCGACGTCGAACGCGACCCCGTGCAGCTCGTGCTTCACCGGGTGGAGCATCACGCCGAGCGGGTCTGATGTGTCGCTCTTCGCGAGCACGCGCTCGCTGCCGGTCTTGAGGTTCTTCTCGACCACGCGCTGCGTGTCGGTGCCGACGCTCGTCGCCATGAACAGGCCCTTGCCGTCGAGGGTGAAGCCGTAGACCTGCAGCGACTCTTCGGGGCCGACCTTGATGAGGCTCTTCCACGGCAGCTTCGTCGAGTCGCGCACGCGCACCTCTTCGCCGCCCTCGGGCGTCGCGACGACGGCGGCGCGCACCAGCATGTTCGCGTCGGTCACCCACTGCGTGACGTCGCCGGGGTTCTGCGTGTCGGCCTCGATGGCGCCGGTCTTCAAGCTCACCCTGTGCACGTCGAACGACTTGCGGTCGCGCAGGTTGAGCTGCACGAGCACGGTGTCGGGGGCTTTGGGGTGCGTGTCGATGATGGCGGCGCGCACGCCCTGGTACGGGGTCAGGTCGCGCGTGTTCTTCGTCGCGAGCTCGACGCCGAAGACGTGGAAGTTCTCGTCGCCGTCGTTGTCTTGCAGGTACAGCACCGTCTTGCCGTCTTCGGCCCAGAGAAACTGCCGAATGCCGCGCTTCTTGTCGGCGCTGACGGCGACGGCCTCAACTTCGGCGAGCGCCTTCACCCAGACCTGCATGACGTTCTTCTCGTCGGGCTGCAGCCACGCGAGCTGTCTGCCGTCGGGCGAGAGCTGGGGGCGCATGCGCTCGGGGTTGCCGAGCAGCACATCGCGGGGGATCAGCGCGGGTTCCGCCGCGAGCGCGGCGAGCAGGAGCAGGTGCGTCATGGCGCGGCAACTTAGACCGCCCTGAGGGGTTTTTAGGGCTTCCGCGGCGCCTGCCACTCGGCCGGGTACGTCACGTAGAACACGCGCACGCGGTTCGGCGTGCCGAACAGCACGCGGCTGCCCTTGGGTATGTAGAGC
>JAEUJP010000655.1 GCA_016793725.1 Myxococcaceae bacterium
ACGCGTCGGCCAGCTCGGCGTCGGAGCCGTCGACACACACCTCGACGTCGGCGAGGGCGGCGACGGCGCCGGGGTAGTCACCGCTCGCATAGTGTCGCTTCGCAGACAGGGTGGCCGCGGCGGGGCAAGACGTCTGCACGCCGAAGCCGAGTGTCACCGAAACGAGCCAGATCAGGGCCATGCCGCTTGCCGCCGAAGCATACTGCCCACTACGGGAAACGATTAGACTCTCCGTGCCCCTCATGCCCCCAAAGGGACCCGCGCCGAAGGCCACCGACAGCCTCGCCGGTGAGCCCTTCGGCAAATACGTGCTGGTGAAGCGCATCGCCATGGGTGGCATGGCCGAGGTGTGCCTCGCCCGGCTGCAGGGCACGGCGGGCTTCAACAAGCTGGTGGTCATCAAGCAGGTGCTGCCGGCGTTCGCCGAGAGCCCACAGTTCGTCGAGATGTTCCTCGACGAGGGGCGCCTGGCGGCGAAGCTGTCGCACCCCAACATCGCGCAGACGTTCGAGCTGGGTGAAGAGGCGGGCCGGCACTACCTCGCGATGGAGTTCGTGCCCGGCGAGTCGCTCTACGCCGTGCTGAAGCGCTGCCGCGAGCAGCGGCTGCTCATGCCGATGGGCTGCGTGCTGCGCGTCACGATGCAGCTGCTCGAGGCGCTCGAGTACGCGCACGGCCTGGTCGACGACACGGGCATGCCGCTGAGCCTCGTACACCGCGACGTCACGCCGTCGAACGTGATGGTGACGCACCAGGGCGCGATCAAGCTGCTCGACTTCGGCATCGCGCGTGCGGCGACGCAGGTGCACCGCACCGAGGCCGGGCGCGTGAAGGGCAAGGGCGGCTACATGGCGCCCGAGCAGTGCCGCTCGAGCAAGGTCGACCACCGGGCCGACGTCTACGGGGCGGGCGCCGTGCTGTACCTGATGGCGACCGGCATGAAGCCGTTCGAGCACCTGCCGCAGGGCACCGACCTGCTCGCGCAGATGAACGCCACGATGGAGGGCAGCTACCTGAAGCCCTCTGTGGTGAAAAAAGACATCAACCCCGAGCTCGAGCGCATCATCGTGAAGGCGATGGCGCTGAAGCCCGACGACCGGTACCAGACGGCGGGCGACATGCTCGAAGAGCTCGAGCACTTCGCGGCGAAGAGCGGCGTGTTCCCCAGCCCGCGCGAGCTCGGTGAGTTCGTGCGCAAGCTGTTTCCGGTCGAAGAGGGGGGCGAGGCCTCGTCGCGCGAGGCGAGCTCGAGCCGCGCGACGCCTTCGCCGCAGCGCGACGACAAGCTCGCGACCGTCGACCCGGGGTCGACCGACTCGCCTTCGTCGTCGGGGCGTCGCAAGGTGAGCTCGAGCGTGCGGCCGGCGGTGGCGAACGACCCGGCGGCCCAGACGCTGGGGGCTGACCTCGACGAGCCCGGCACTGCGCCGAGCGACCCGGCGGCCGACGCCCCGCGCCGGGTTCCTGCGCTTGCGTTCGTGGCGGCGGCCGGTGCCGTGCTGCTCGCGCTCGGCGTCGTCATTGCGCTGAAGGTGGGCGGTGGCTCGGCGCGAGCGCCCGACCCGGTGCCGTTCGTCACCGAGGCGCCGGTGGCGCTGAAGCCGCCCGCGCAGGCGGCTCCGGTCGCTCCGGTCGCTCCGGTCGCTCCGGTCGCCCCGGTCGAGGTCGCGGCGCCTCCCGAGGCTGCGCAGCCCGAAGCCGCCGAGCCCGAGCCCGAGAAGGCGCAAGCGCAGGCGCAGGCACAGAAGTCGGGCGGCTCGCGAAAGAAAAAAGAACGCGAGCGTGACCGCGACGACAAGCCCCAGGTGGCGCCGCGGCCCGCCGGCGTGCTGATGATCAACGCCTACCCTTGGGCGAAGGTGTCGATTCGCGGGCGAGAGGTGGGCGTCACCCCGCTCAAGCTGACCCTGCCGGCGGGTGACTACCCGGTCGAGCTCGAGAACCCCGCCGTCGGCGTGAAGAAGACCATGCGCTACACGGTGAAAGAGAACGCTGAGACCACGGTCAACGAGCGCCTCTAGCGTCTCGGCGCAGGGCCTGCTCCATGTGATCGAGGAAGGCGCGCACCCGCGTGGTGCCGCGCAGCTCGGGCAGCGTGAGCAGCCACAGTTCGCGCGAGAAGTCGTGCTCGACCCGGCCGATTCGCGCCAGCCGCGGGTCGGTGTCGCCCTCGAACGTGGCGAGAAAGTGCACCCCGATGCCGGCGGCCACGAGCTCTCTCAACGCCAGCGATGGCGCATCGACGCGCAGCGCGACCTTCGCGCCGGGCGCGCGGAGCCCCAGCCATGCGTCGAGCCACCTGGGGTCGAGGCGCTCGTCCCAATGCAGCCAGGGCAGCGCACCGAGGCCGCTGCGTGACCTCTCGAGCCGGCGCACCAGCTCCCTCTGGCCGTAGACCGCGAACTCGACGCGGCCTACCTTGCGCCCGACCAGGTTGTCGGGCGGCCGGTTCGTCATGCGCAGCGCGACGTCGGCTTCGCGGCGGGTGAGCGAAGCCTCCTGGTCGGTGCACGTGAGGGTGAGCTCGACGCCGGGGTTTCGCTCGGTGAACGTGCGAAAGGCCGCGTGATAGCGGCGAACGAAGATGTCCATCGTCGTCACGCGGAGCTTGCCCTGCAGGCGCGCATCGCCGCCGAGCACGCGGGCCTCGAGGCCGAGGAGCTCGGCTTCGACGCGCTCGGCCGCGAGCGCGACCTCGTGGCCGGTCGAGGTCGGCACGTAGCCGTCAGGGGTGCGGTCGAACAACCGGGTGCCCAGCGCCGCCTCGAGCGCCCGCAGCCGGCGCGCCACCGTCGTGTGTGTCGCCTTCAGGTGCGCCGCGGCCCGGTTGTGCGAGCGGTGCCGGCTGAGCGCGAGCACGAAGCGAAGATCGTCCCAGTTCACGTTGTGCGATTCTGCACAACAGAAGCGCACAATCAATCAGTGCTTGAATGAATTCGAGCAGCTACACCCGAGGCGGAGGCTCACGATGACGGGGTCGAACCAACGCGCCGAGCTGCTCTCGCTGCTGTGGATCTTCGCGATGCTGAACTACCTGTACGCCGACGTGATCGGCCTGATGGATGCTTCGTTGCTGCGGCAATACCTGGCCGGAAGGGTCGATGCGATCGAGCTGACGCCGGGCTTCTTCTTCGCGGCGGCGGTGCTGATGGAGCTCCCCATCGCGATGGTGGTGCTGAGCCGGCTGCTGCCTCACCGCGCGAGCCGGTGGTCGAACGTGGCCGCGGGTGCGCTCAAGACGATCGTCGTCTTCGTCACGCTCTTCGTGGGCACGCCCACGGCCTACTACACCTTGTTCGCGGTCATCGAGATGGGCTGCACGGCGCTGATCGTCGCGCTCGCGCTGAGGTGGAAACCGCCCGGCGCGCTGCGCCCGGCCGCCTGACCCCGGTCAGTTCTTCTCGGCCTTCGCCGCAGCCACCTTCGCCCGCGCGCCCGCCATGCGCATGCCCGGGTACTTCTTCGCGAGCGCCTCGAAGGCGGCCTGCGCCTCTTTCCACCTGCTGCTGTCGAACACCTCCATCGCGCGGCCGTAGGCGGCGGCCTGTTCGACCGGCATCGACGCGGTGGGCTTGCGCGGGCCGGGGTCTGACCTGCCCTTCAACACCTTCAGCGCCGGCGCGAAGAAGGCGTCGAAGTCGACCCTGCCCTTGATGGGCGCCGAGAGCTCGATGCGGGGCGCCCCGTCGGTGGGCGAGTCGAGCCAGCCGGTGAGCTTGAAGTCGGTGCTCTTCGCGTCTTTCGCCTCGAGCTGAACGCCGAGCCCGAGCACGCCGCCGTTGCTCGAGCCTCCCCACTCGACGGCGACGCCGCGGGCGGCGAGCTCCTCGACGAACAGATCTTCGGCTGCGTCTTGGAGCGCCTCGAGCGTCGCGTTGCCCTGCGTGCCGCCCTTGACCACCACGATGCGCACCTTCGACGGCAGCGTGGTCTCGTCGAGCACGAGGTTGCACCACGGCTCGTTTCTGGGCAGGTGCTCGAAGCTGCGCGGGCCGTCGCCGCCGAACGTGAACGACTTGAGGTAGTACTTCTTCGAGCGCTCGCAGTCGTCGTGTCGGGCGGCGTCGCTGGCGAGCGCGTCGTAGAACCGGCTCCATGGGTAGGTGTTGCCGGGCACCCCGAGACACGCCTTTTCCATCTCGCTCGCGATCTCGTCGAGGCCGGCGAGCCCCTTGCGGCGCAGGCGCCAGCCGGCCTCGGGGCCGACGTAGAAGTCGTCGCAGTCGCGCACGGCCTTCTCGAACTTCTCGCGCTGGTCGCGGTCGTAGGTCGACTTCGCGCCGATGATGACCTGAATCTTCTCTTCGGCGCTCTTGGCGTCGCTCGAGGTGGGCAGCACGTCGAGCAGCTTCTGGTACGCGGCGGCGGCGTCGTCGTCGCGGCGCAGCCACTCGAGCGTCTCGCCCTGCTGCGTGATCGCGCGGCTCAACGTGTACTCGGCGCGCTGCTTGTTCGTCTCGCGCTTGTACGCGGCCTCGGCGCGGGCCACGTCTTGCGCCATCGTCTCGAGCACGCGGTCGGTCTCGGCGGGTACGAGCACGCCGAGCGGCGGCGCGACGTCGAACGTCTGCCCGTCGGTGACGCGGCCCCTGATGATGAACGCCTCGAGGGTGTCGCCGAGCAGGTCGGAGTCGAAGCGCGGGCTCAGGTCGTCAGCGAACAGCCCCGAGTCGCGAATCAGCTCGCGGTACGGCGCGCGGTCGGCGTCGAACGATGCGCCCTGCTCGACCTTCTCGAGCTCGCGCGCCTCGTCGATGAAGCGGCGCTGGTTTTCGGCCCAGCCCTTCAGCGCCTCGAGCGCCCGGGGCTCGTGGCCCGGCCGAATCACGCGCAGGCCCTCGTCGCGCCACGAGAGGTGCTGCTTGAGCACGCGCGTGAGAAAGCGGCCCTTTGCGGCGCGCCAGAACAGGTACTCCTTCTTCTGGGGCAGGGTGAGGCCGGCGAAGCCCTTCTTCAGCTCGTCGTCGGCGCGCTTGCCGACCTCGAGGGCCGAGGCGGTGACGAGATCTTTCTTGCGGGCCTCATACTCTTTGAGCTTCTCGAGCAGCTCGTTCTTCTTCTCGCGGGCCATCGAGAACGTGGGCGACTTCGAGACGACGGCGGCCATCGCCTTCTGGGCCTCGTCGACCTTGCCCTGGTCAGACAGGTCGATCGCCTTCGAGTAGGCGACGAGGGCGTCGAAGCTCGGCACCCTGGCCTTCTTTCGGGCGTCGCGGTTCTTGAGCTTCCAGTCGATGGCCGCTGTGAGCGAGTCGACGAGCTTCTGCTCGAGCTCGAAGACCTTGTCTTTCGAGTCGGTGGCGCTGGCCGAGGCGACGACGTCGCCCTTCTCGATGCGGGTGATGGTGGCGTCGGCGCGCAGCTGAGGCCCGCTCACGATGAGCGAGCCGGTGATGGTGAACTGGGCGCCGACGAGCCTGCCGACCTTGACGGCGGTGGCCTTGTCGAACGCCCGGGTGGCCTGCAGTGACTGCTCTTTCAGCACGTCTTCGAGCCGGCTGCGCTCGACCACCGTTACCCCGTCCCACGCGACGAGGTCGGTGATGAGCATCTCGGCGAAGCCCTTCTTGAGCACGTCGAGCTCGGCGTCGCCGCCTCGGTTTTCGAAGTACAGCACCGAGACGACGGGCTTGTCGGCGGCAGCGACCGCGAGGAGCAGGAGCAGGGCGGACATGGGGACAGGCTACTTTTCGCAAGAGGCGCAAGCCCCGAAATTCGAGGCGTCGTCGCGAGCGAAAAGTTGCCGATCTCTTCGGCAACTACGCCACGGGCTCGGGCACCGGCTTCTTCGTCGGCGGAGGCGCCTCGGGCGTCGGCGTCGAGAACGCCAGCGCGAGCCCCTCGCCGTCGGGCTTCACGTCGGCCTTCGCGACACCGCCGTCTTTCAGGCTCCCGAACAACAGAGCCTCGGCGAGCTGCTTCTTGAGCACCTGGTCGACGAGCCGCGCCATGGGGCGCGCGCCGAACTCGGGGTCGTAGCCCTTCTTGCCGAGCCAGTCTTTCGCCGCCTGGGTCAGCTCGAGCTTCACCTTCTTGTCGTCGAGCAGCTTCTGCAAGAGGCCCACTTCTTTGTCGACGACCTTGAGAATCGTCGGGCGATCGAGGCCGCTGAACACCACCCAGCCGTCGAGGCGGTTTCTGAACTCGGGCGAGAACGTGCGCTCGATGGCGCCCTTCGCCTTGCTGACGTCGACGCCC
>JAEUJP010000658.1 GCA_016793725.1 Myxococcaceae bacterium
TCACCGCGACGTCGCGCACAAGAACGTGATGCTCAGGTGGGACGGCGCCATCAAGCTGCTCGACTTCGGGCTCGTGAAGCGGCTCGACGGCCCGTCGCTCACGCGCGAGGGCTTCGTGAAGGGCACGGTCGACTACATGTCGCCCGAGCAGCTGCGCGGTGAGCCGCTCGACGCGCGCAGCGACGTCTTTTCGCTCGGGCTGATGCTCTACGAGCTCGTGCAGGGCGCGCCCATCGCGGGCCGCGCCGACCCGACGCCGCCCGGTCGCCGCGCTTCGCTGCCGCCCATCGGCGCGCGCGTGAAGGGGCTGCCCGCCGGGCTCGAGCAGCTGCTCGCGAAGGCGCTCGAGCCGAACCGCGACGCGCGCACGGCCACGGCGCGAGACTTCTCGCGCGAGCTCTCGCGCTGCTGCGCCGACCTGCTGTGGGAGCCCGAGCAGATTGCCGCGCACCTGCAAGCCCTGTTCGGGCACGAGCGCGCCGAGATGGAGAAGATGGTCGCGGCCCTGGTGCCCGACGAGGTGTCGCACCCGAACGGGCGGCCGCTCGATGCCGCCGAGAAGCGCACCGACCTCGTGACGCCCGAGCAGATTCGGGCGGCGCTCGCGGCCGGGCCGCTTCCCGATGACACCGCCGCGGCGACCGAGCTGAAGACGGCGGAAGAAATCGAAGCTGCGCTCGGCGTGAGACCGCAGCCGACGACCGACCCGCTGATGCCTCCGGCCGAGCCGGCGCCGAGGGCTCCCATCGGGCTGTTCATCGGCCTCGTCGGTGCCATCGTCGCGGTCGGCACGCTGCTGTGGTGGCTGTCGCGGTGATAGACGGGGGGCCCATGCCCACGAAGAAGACGAAGAAGCCCGCGCCGGCCGCCAAGCAGCGCAAAGACTTCGGCGCGCCCATCGACGTGTACTTCGCGAAGTTCGACGGCGAGACGCGCAAGACGCTCGACGTGCTGAAGGGGTTGGTCAGCGCCGCCGTGCCGAAGGCGCAGTCGGCCATCAAGTGGGGCATGCCGGTGTGGACGTTGGGTGGCACGAAGATGGTCTGCGCGCTGCGCGCGACGAAGACCGGCGTCGGGCTGATGGTGTCGGGCCCGCCCGAGCTGTTCGACGACCCCGAAGGCCTGCTCGAGGGCAGCGCGCAGAACATGCGGCAGCTCAAGGTGGCGTCGGCCGCCGGCATCCCCAAGAAGCAGGTCATGACGTGGCTGAACGCGGCGGCGGCGCGAACAGAATAGGTGGTGCGTGCGTGCGCCAGGGCTCGAGCTGTGGCGCCTGACGGCGCCGTCGGTGGCGTGTGGCCGCTCCAATCGACTTCAGCCTGAGACTGCGGGCACTTGGGCGCTGGCAGCGTGATTGCTCAGGCGGTCGGCACCATGAACCGAATCGTCTGCGTCTCTCTCTGTGTGTTGGCAACTGCCTGTGGCCCGAAAGAGCCGAGCCGCGTCGCGACCGGGAGCTACACGGCGCACGCGTCGAGCGAGCTCACCGACGCGAAGCTCGACATCGACGTCACCGCGAAGACGGCGACGCTCACGCCGAAGAACGGCGCCGCCATCGCGCTCACGTTGACCGCGGTGCCCGAGGCGAGCTGGCCGACCGCGTGCCCGACCAACACCAGCTCGACGGTGGTCGAGGTCTACACGGTGTCGCCCGACCCGCTGACTGCGGGCACGATGTCCATCACGGCTCCGAAGCTGAAGGCGGGCTGCGGCATCGACGGCGCCAACCCGTCTCAGGTCATGCTCGAGGGCACCTCGGGCGAGTTCTCGGTCGGCGTCTTGGTCAACACGCAGTGAGCATCAGCGCGACTCCAGCGCCGGCTGCGGCGCAGGCACCTGCGCTGGTGGCGGCTGCGCGGCCACCATGCGGTTCAGCCTCGACATCAGCACGATGGTGATGGCGACCGAGGTGGCGACGACGTAGCCGAGCCACTCGTACCGGGCGAGCGAGCCGTCGGGGCGCTCGATGACGATGAGGCCGGCGACCCACGACGCGATGCCGCCGGCGATCTGCTGCAGCGACGAGTTGATGGCCATGAACGCGCCACGGTCGCTCGGAGCCGGAATCGCAGACGAGAGCGCCTGCGCCGAAATCATGCGCGCGCCGATGCCGACGAACATCACCGCGTTCAGCGTCATCACCAGCCACAGCGGGGTGTGCCCGAGCCGCGTGTAATAGAGAACGATGCTCGTGGTGATGAAGGAGCCGAGCATGAACGTGCGGAGCTTGCCGAACCGGTCGCTGATCCGGCCAAGAACCGGGCCCGCGACAATCGAGGCGGCGCCGCTCACCATGTAGACGGCAGGTATCTGGTCGAGGGGTATGCCGAGGTTGTGCACGGTGAACGCGCTGCCGAACGGCATCAGCATGAAGCCGCCGGTCGCGAGCAGGCCGGTCGCGGCGAACGCCCACTGGTAGCGCGTGAGGGTGACGGTCTTGAAGAGGTGGGCGAAGGCGTTCTGCTGCGACTGTTTCTTCAGGTGCTCGTCGATGGGCTGCAGCTTGACGACGGCGACGACGCCGACGAGCGCGGCGATGCCCGCGATGAGCATGAACGGCGCGTGCCAGCCCCAGTGGTTCGAGACGTAGAGGCCGATGGGCAGGCCGAGCACCTGCGCGCCCGCGAAGGCGGTCATGGTGAGGCCCATCACGCGGCCGCGGGCCTCGAAGGGGAAGAGGTCGGCCACGATGGCCATGCTGATCGAGCCCATCACGCCGCCGAACAGCCCGGTGACGATGCGGGCGAGCAGTAGAAACGTGTAGTCGGTGGCGAGGCCGCACAGCACGGTGCCGACGACGAAGCCGGCGTAGAAGAAGAGGAGCAGCCGCTTGCGGTCGAACTTGTCGGCGAAGCCGGCCGCGAGAATGCCCGCGGCGCCGGCGCTGAACGCGTAGGCCGAGACCACGGTGCCGAACTGGGCGGGCGTGATTTTCAGCGTGGGCATGAGCAGGGCGCCCAGCGGCGACAAAATCATGAAGTCGAGCACCACCGTGAACTGCACGAAGACGAGCAGCGCGATGACGAAGTACTGGTACCGGGTGAACTTCATGGGCGCGGCGTCGCTAACACAGGACTACGCGTCGAGCGCGTCGTACAGGTCTTCACACCGAACCTGCGCTCGAAGATGACGACGCGAGGCTCTTGCAGCTCCGCCAGCCGCGGTAGGCGGGGTTCTCGACCTCGCCGGTCACCTTGCCGTCGGGGCCGGTGATGACCACTCGTCGGCCATGAAGGCGCCGATGGCGGTCGCGTCGGTCAGATGGCCAGAATTTCGACCTGCGACTCGCGCGCTGCGAGCCGCTTCAGGTCATCGGGGTCGTGGGTCGCGATGACGCTCGCGCCGATGAGCGTGGCGGTCGCGACGACCAGAGCATCGACGGCGTGGCGAGAGTCGCGGTTCAGCCGATGCAGCAGCGCACCCGCCTTCTCGGCGATGGTGCGGTTCACGTCGATGACTCCGATACCGCCGGCGAGGACACGGTGAACGGCGGCGTCACGTGCTCCGCCGCGACAGACCTCGGCCAAGACCACGGAGGGGACACGAATCGGAATCGAGAGCTCACGCGCGACCTGGAGCACGGCGCGTGTGCGGGGCGCATCGGTCTCGCGTCGCTGTGCCGCGGCGAGGCCGACGCCGAGCAGCGCGACGATGGCGACCGCTGTCGGCGCAAAGCCCATGCCCGCGAGCTCGGCGGGCCGAGCGGGAAAGCCTGCCGCTCCCTCGTTGGCCAGCGAGACAGACTCTCGACCGAGCACGACCGCCACACGCCCAGAGGGCAGGGCGCGAGCCGAGCCCCAACGACGAAGCCCGAGCGCCCGAGGCCGGAGGCCACGAGCCCGCCTACTCGGGCGCGTCGACCGTCGACAGCGCGTGCTTCTTCAAGAGCCGATACAGCGAGACGCGGTCGATGCCGGCCGCCTTCGCCGCGTGGGTCACATTGTCGGAATACCGCTTCATCAAATCGACCAGGTAATCGCGCTCGAACGCATCGACCACGCGCTGCCGGGCCTCTTTGAACGGGCCACGCTCGGCGGCAGCGGCGCGCGCCTCGGCGAACCGCTCGTACAGCGTCTCGGGGCCGACGTTCACGGCGCGCTCGAGCACGTTTCGAAGCTCACGAACGTTGCCGGGCCACGCGTAGCCGGCGAGCAGGCTCAGCGCGTCGCCGGGCAGCGCCGAGCGACCTTTCCCCATCGTCGTCAGAATGGCGTCACACAGCGCGGGCAGGTCTTCCAGCCGGTCGCGCAGGGCGGGCAGCTCGACCTTCACGACCGCAAACCGGTGGTACAGGTCGGGCCGAAAGCGCTTCGCGGCCATCTCGTCTTCCAGCGACAGGTGTGTCGCCGCCACGATGCGCACGTCGACCTCGACCGGCTTGTTCGAGCCGAGCCGCTTCACCTCGCGGCTCTCGACGGCGCGCAACAGCCGAGGCTGCAGCTCGAGCGGCACGGCGCCGAGCTCGTCGAGAAACAGCGTGCCGCCGTGGGCGCGCTCGAACACGCCGGGCCGCGACGAGACCGCGCCGGTGAACGCACCGCGCTCGTGCCCGAACAGCTCGCTCTCGAACAGCGTCGGCGACACGCAGCCGAGGTCGCACACCACGAACGGCGCGCGCGCCCGGGTGCTCGCGTCGTGAATCGCGCGGGCACAGCCCTCTTTGCCGGTGCCGGTCTCGCCCGTGACGAGAATCGGTATGTCGGTCGGGGCCGCGCGCTCGAGCAGCGCGAACGCGTGCCGCATCGCGATGCTGCTGCCCACCAGCGAACCGAACCGGCTCGACGTCGAGAGCCCGACGCCCGAGCGGCGCAGCTGCGACGGCACCAGCAACAGCTCGGTGCGCCCGATGCGAATCAACATGCCCGCGCGCGCGTCGGCCCGCTCGAAACGAATGCCGCGACAGAACGACCCGTTGCGGCTCTTCTGGTCATGCACCACCACGTGCCCGCGGTTCGCCTCGAAGAAGAGGTGTACGCGCGACACGCTCGTGTCGGTCAGCGTCAGCGCGCAGCCGGGCTGGGTGCCGACCTGGTGGGTGCCGGGCGACAGCTCGAGCTCGCGCCCGGCGTCGGGGCCCGACACGACCACGACGACGAGCTCACCGTGCTCGGCGGTCGGCGCAGACAGGGGCTCGGTCGGCTTGGCGACCCATTCGCTCATGAACGCACCGACGGTAGCACCCGGTGCGCTCACCGGCCCACGGTGCATCACGGCAGCAAGAGCGCGTTGTGCGGGTTCGCCCCGAACGGGTTCGTCGGCGCCCGCGACGCCGCCGCCAGGTACGACCACAGCTGCGGCACTCCGGGCGAGCCGGCCGGCAGCTGCACGCTCGCCGACACCTTGCCCGTCGTGCCCACGCGCACGCGCTTGCCGATGACCGTCGTGCTCAGCGAGCGGGCGTGGTCGGAGCCCGGCAGGCTGCGCGCGAAGTCGCCGCAGATGAGCGTCGTCACGTTGCGGCCCGTCGCCGTCATCATGCGCTGCAAGAACACGCGCAGCGACGGCAGAATCACCTGGTTCATCGTGTTGCGCACGCGCGCGCCGTCGGAGTCCGAGTGCGTGTCCCACCCCGCCGCGCTGTTCGCGATGACCACGTTCGTGCCCGACAGAATCATCAGCTCGGCCGCGAACAGCTGCTGTGCGAACGAGTTCACCGTCGTCGTCGTCGCCGGCAGCCCGTACGCCGTCGCGATGGCGCCCGCGTTGAACGTCTGCGGCGCGCTCTGCTGCGCCAGAATCGCGGTGTCGAGCGCGTTCTTCACCGAGCTCAGCGACGTCGCGTTCTCGGCGATGGCCGGCGCCGACATCGACCGCGCCGCGATGAGCGCCGCCGCCGCCGTCTGCCGGTTCGGAATCTGCGGGTCCGTCGGCCCACCGCCGAGCGCCGCGATGGTGCTCGCCACGTTCGTAATCTGCTGCATCGACACGCCGCCCTCGGCCGGGCGCGGCCCGTCGGGCAGACGACCCCCCACCACCGCACACTTGATGGCCGCGTTGCCGCCCATCGCGTTCGCGAGCATCAGCGCGTAGCTGCGCGTGCCGTTGCTCATCAGCGCGAGCCGCGCCGGGTCGTGCGCCGTGATGCCGTGGCTCACGCCGATGGCCGCCATGTTCGCCTGCGCCACCGCCGGCAGGTTCGTGCCGTACGTCGGCAGGTCGACGAAGAGCCCGTTGCCGAGGTTCTTCACGCGCGCCGACTGCACGCCGAACGCGGGGCCGCTGTAGACGACGGCGGGCGCGCCGCCGGGCGTCGCGACGCGGTTGATGGTGATGTTCACGCCGAGAAACGAGTCGGCGCTCGAGAACAGCGCGTTGTAGCCGCCGAGCAGGTTGATGATGAGCACCGCCGGCTTGTCGGCCGCCTGCGCGTGCGCGTCAGAAGAGAGGCCACCGTTGAGCAGGGTCGCTCCGGCCACACCGGCCGAGGCCTGCAGCACCGTACGTCGCGAGAAGTTGCGCTTGATGGTCATGGCGTCGTCCTTGGTTCGAATCAGTGGGTGAGGAAGCCGGCAGACGACAGCACCGCCGCACACGCGTAGGCCCAGCGGCGGCGCGCGGCCGCGTCGTTGTTCGCCGTGCCGGTCGCGAACGTCACGCACGCCTGGGTCTCGGCGGCGGTCGGGGTGCGGCTCCAGAAGCGGCGCTGAAAGTTCGTGCACTCGGTCGCCGCCGTCGCCGCCGTCGGGTTCGCGGCGTACTGCGCGCCCGTCGACGTCAGCGTCAGGCAGCCCTGAAACGAGGCCGTGAACGCCTGGTACATGCTGATGGCGCTGAGCTGCTGCTCTTCGAACCACCGCGCCGGCTGCGCGTTGAACGTCGCGCCCTGGCCGTTGATGAACGCGGGCGTCATGTTCAGCACGCGCTGGTACTCACCGGGCAGCATCGCGTACGGCTTCACGCGGCGGCGGTCGGTGTTCACCACGCGGTCGAGCCGGTCGGCGTCGAGGCTGCGGCCGCCGAAGCCCGCGTAGAGCGCGCTGCCGTTGCAGCCCGTCGGCGTCGACACGCTGGCCGAGTTCGTCGCCCGCGCCGCCACCGTCAGCGTCGCGTTGCTGTTCTGGTCGCGACCGACGACCCCCGCGCGAAAGACCACCGTGCCCGGCGCCGTGCCGTTCTCGGTGTAGACCCAGGTGAACGTCACGTTCGCGCCGCCGGCAATCACCAGCGGCGTCACCGCGGCGGGCGCCGTCAGCTGCACGCCGCCCGTCAGCGTCGCCGTCGGAGGCGTCGGGTTCGCGATGACCGCCATCGCCGTCGCCTGGCCCACGTTCGCGACCGTCATCGACACCGCGAACGTCGTGCCGCGGTTGATGGCGGCCGGCACGGTGAAGGCGGTGATGTTCAGCTCGGCGGGCTCCTGCACGGTGACCGCCGGCGAAGCGATCTGCGGCGCGTACACGACCTCGCCCGACGACTCGTCGATGGCCTGCGCGCTCGCGGTGAGCCGCATGCTGCCCGCGCCGGTGCCGTTCTCGGTGAGCGCGTAGCTGAACGTCGCGCGCGCCCCCGCCGCGAGGTCGACCGGCACCTGCGCCGCACCCGCGGTCGCGCCCGTCGGGCCGCCGACCACGTCGAGCGTCGGGCTCACCTGCGTCGCCATCGCACCGCCGCTGTTGCGCACGACGACCGCCGCCGTGAACGCCTGGCCGCGCGAGATGCGCGCCGGCACGGTGATGCTCTCGACGACCAACGCCGGAGCCATCACCACCACGCCGAGGTTCGACTCGACCGCGGCCGCGTTGACCGTCGCACCGCCGGCCGCCGTGCCGCGCGCGCCCGCGTTGAACACCAGCGTGCCGCCCTGCGTGCCGCTCTCGCGGTAGCTCATCGTGAACGTCGCCGTCGCGCCGGCTGCGACGTCTTGCGCCGCCACCGTGCCCTGCGCCGTCGCCGCCGCGCCGCCCGAGACGTCGAACGCCGTCGCCGCAGGCATCGGGCGCACGCCGGTGAGCGCGCCCGTCGTGGTGTTGCGCACCACCATCGTCACGTTGAAGAGCTGGCCGCGCGTGATGCTGGTCGGCAGCGAGAGCGAGGTGATGGCGAGGCCCGACGGCGCGGTCACCGTGGCGTCGTTCGAGCGCGCGAGCGCCGACTCGACGTCGGCGTTGCTCGCCGCGTCGGTGCCGCGCACCTTCACGGTCATCGCCACCGCGCCCGTGCCGGCGAGCGTCGCCGTGAACGGAATCGCGACGGTCGCGCCGCCCGGGACGTCGACGGGCAGGGCTGCTTGCGCGAACGTGAGCACCGCGTCACCGCTCACCGTGACCGACGCGGGCAGCGCGGGGTTCGCGGCGACGCGGCGGGCGAGCGAGGTGCCGGTGTTCGTGACGCGCACGGTGCCGACGACGGTCATGCCGCGCTGCAGCTGTGCGGGCAGGGTCGCGACGACCTCGAGCTTCGCGGGCGTCTCGAGCTGCACGGTGGCCGAGCTCATCGACTCGGCGACGACCTCGAGGCTGCTGTTCGCGTCGGTGCCGCGCGCGCCGCCCGACAGCACGAGCGAGCCGGCCGCGGTGGCGCGGTAGCGGAAGGTGAAGGTCGCCGTTTCGCCCTGGGCGAGGTCGGCCGAGACGGGCTCGGGGCCGAGCACGAGCGTGGCCGCGCCGGTGCCGGTGAGCACGAGCGTCTCGGGCTTCACCGTGGTGGCGCGCGCGTGGCCGCCGTTCGTGACCAGCATCTTCACGGTGAGCTCTTCGCCGACGTTCGCGGCGGCGGGCGCCTGCAGCGACTCGACCATCAGCATCGCGGCCGACTCGATGATGACGCTCGCGGTGGTGGGGCCGGCCTTCAGCTCGAGGTCGTGCAGCGTGTCGACGGCCTCGACGCCGACCTCGAAGCTGACGGGGCCCGAGTCGGTGGCGAGGTAGACGAACGTGAAGTCGGCGGCGGCGGCGCCCGCGATGTCGGCGGGGTTCGGCGACTGCTCGAGCACCGCGAAGCCGGCGCCGGTCAGCACGGGCGTCGTCGGCACCACCTGGGTGGCGGTGGCCTCGCCGCTGTTCATCACGGTGACGGTGAGGGTGATTTTCTGGCCGACGCTGACGATGGCCGGCGTGGTCGACGCGGTCATGCCGAGCACGGCGGGCGTCTTGTCGGGCACCTTCACTTCGGGGTCGACGGGGCCGGGCGTGCCGACGTTGGAAGTACAACCTACGAGAAGCGTGACCAGCAGGGAGCGCTTGAGGTTCATGGTCGGTCCTTTCACTGGCAGAAGCCGGGGGCCTTCGCGATGGCGCCGAGCGCGGCGGTCATGGTGCCGGCGCCCTGAAACGCGGTCATGCACGCGTCGAACACCGGGCCTTCACATTTGAACTCGGCGCGGGCGTACAGGTACTCCATCGCGGTGCGGCAGACGTTGAAGCGAAAGTCGGTCGACGCGACCATCTGGTTCACGAGCTGGGCGTCGTTCGAAATCATCTGGCCGCCGAGCAGCGGCTGCGGGCCTTCGTTCGGAGCGCCGAACGTCATCGCGTCGCCCTCGCCGAACTTGCGCGAGAGAATTTTCGCGGCGTAGTCGAGGCCGAACGTCGTGTTGTAGTGGCAGCCCGAGCACGCGGCCGACTGGCGGCCGGCGGCGTCGATGCCGTCGGTGTTCACCGCGGCCACGAGCTTCAAGCCGAGGACGTTGTTCATGATGCGGTACGCGGCGACGATGCGGTACCCGTCGATTTCGTTGCCGGCGTACCTCACCATCCACGCGCGGGAGCGGAAGTAGCCGAGCCCGTTCGTGTCGCTCACCACCACGGCGTCGGCCGTCGCGGTCGCGCCGGGGTTCACGCGGTACGGGCCGTTGAAGAGCTCGCGCCAGGGGCGGTCGTTCTCGAGCACGTACTTCGCGAGGTAGTAGCTCGCGTCTTCGGCGGGCGTCGCGCCGGGCTCGCCGTTCATCTTCGCGTTGATGAAGCGCGAGAAGCGCTCGCGAAAGACGGGCGTCTGCAGCATCGCGTCGACGTTCGACTGCGGGTCCATCGCGCCGAGCTGCGCGGCGGTCGGGGGCTGCGCGAGAATCGCGGCCGAGAGGCGGGTCGCGCAGCGGGCGCGGGCCTCGGGGGTCGCCTGCGCCGATGCGGCGGCCGCGACCAGCACGGCGGCCAATGCGGAGAACCGGACTACGGAGTGTGCTCGTCGGGTCATGAGGTTCACCTGTGAGGGTTGCGGCTCGGTGTTGTGCAGCCGGGGTGCCAGCAGCTGGCCCGGGGGTACGGTCTCTGGGGCCAGTCGGGTCGCGGGTCTGGCGGGTTGCGCGGGCGCAACACCCCGGCTTTGGAGCGACCGCGCGTGTCCGCCGTTGCGCCGGCGCAGCAGTCCCAGCCCGATCACCAGCAGCGCCAACAGGCCCGTCTCGAGCCCCGTGCTGCTGCAGCCGGTCATCTGCCCTTTCAGCTCCATGCTGCGGTTCTCGACCTGCACCGAGACGGCCGGCGACTCGGCCTGGTTGCCCGCCGCGTCTTTCGCGACCGCGACGAGCGGGTAGCTGCCGTTGGCGAACGCGAACGTCTCGAGCGCCAGCGCGAAGTCGCCGGCCTCGTTCATCAGGCCCTGGCCGACCTCGGTGTCGCCGACCTTGAAGACGACCTCCATCACACCGCCTTCGTCGCTCGCGCGGGCGAGCACCTCGACCTTGCCGGCGAGCGACGCTCCTGCTTCGTGCGAGATGATGGTGACGGCGGGCGGCGTGACGTCGCGCGGCGCGCCGACGATGAGCTCGGCGCTGGCGCGCAGGCCCGACGGCGACCGCACGCGCACGGCCCACGGCCCACCTTCGGCCGTCGTCGCTGCGAAGAGGCCGGCCGAGTCGA
Source organism: Myxococcaceae bacterium (assembly GCA_016793725.1). GTDB lineage: Bacteria > Myxococcota > Myxococcia > Myxococcales > Myxococcaceae > Xiheicaenimonas > Xiheicaenimonas phototrophica. Next base: position 10,800 of record JAEUJP010000658.1, read on the forward strand.
TGGTGCCGCCGCCGGTGACCGACCACTCCATCGCGGGCGCCGCGACCTGGGGGTTGCCGAACTGGTCGAACGCGCGCGACGTGAACTGGTGCGTGCCGTTCGGCGCCACCGCGATGGAGCCCGGCGAGATGCTCACGCCGGTGAGGCTCTGCGTGACGACGACCTCGACCTCGCCGCTCACCGTCGCCTGCGACGGGTCTTCGACGGTCACCGTGAGCGTGTACGCGCCGGCCTTCGTGAAGGTGGCGACGCTCGTCTTGCCGTCGTTGGTGCCGTCGTCCGAGAACAGCACCTCGCCGGGGCCTGTGCTGCTCCAGCGGTAGACGAGGTTCGACTCGCCGGTGTCGTCGTTCGCGAGCACGGTGAGCAGCGTGGTGCGGCCCAGCACCTGCGCGGGCGAGGCCTGCGGCGCGCGCACGAGCGTGGGCGGCCCGCCCGACGAGACGAGCAGCGTGGCCGTGCCGCTCAACGTGCCGGCGGTGGCGGTGACGGTGTGCGGCCCGCCGGTGACGGCGCCCGCGGTGACGAGCCCGGTGGCGCTGATGGTGCCGCCGCCCGAGAGGGCCCAGGTGACGGCGGGCATCGTGGCGACCGGCTGGTCGAACGGGTCGATGGCCACCGCGGCGAGCTGCAGCTTGCCGCCGCGCGGCACCGTGCTCATCGCGGGCGTCACGGTGAGCGCCGTCGGCGTCGCGGCCACGTTCAGCGTGACGGTCGCCGTGTCGGTGAGCCCCGCCGCGTCGCGCGCGACGACGTTGAGCACGTACATGCCGGCGCGCGTGAACGTGGCCGTCGCGCCCTTCGCCGCGTTCGTACCATTCGGAGCGAACGTGACGGCTGCGGGGCCGGTGGCGCTCCAGGTATAGATGAGCGCGCTCTCGCCGCCGTCGTCGGTCGCGGTGACCGACAGCGCGGCGGTGCGACCCGACGGCGTCGCGGTGGGGTTGCCCGAGATGTTCGGCGGGGTGCCGTTCGCGACGGTGACCTGCGCGGTGGCGCTCTGGCCGCCCGCCGTCGCGGTGACGGTGTGCGGGCCGCCCGTCGTGGTGCCGGCGGTGAAGACACCGGTCGCGCTCACGGTGCCGCCGCCCGAGACCGCCCACGTGAACGCCGGAGCCGGCGCCACCGCCGCGCCGAACTGGTCGACCGCCGAAGCGGTGAACGCCTGCGTGCCGCCCGTCGGCACACCGGCGCTGGTCGGCTGAACGCTCGCCGAGGTGACGGCCTGCGCGACGGTGACGTCGACGGTGCGCACGGCGGTGAGGCCGGCTGCGTCGCGCACCGTGACGACGAACGTGTACGCGCCGGCGCGGGTGAACGTGGCCACCGTGGTGCGCGCCGCGTTGTTGCCGTTCACCGAGAAGGTGACGGGCTGCGGCGCGGTGCTGGCCTCCCAGGTGTACGTGAGCGCCGACTGCGCGCCGTCGTCGGTGGCGACCACGGCGAGGGTGCGGGTGGTGGGGCTGGTGACGGCGACCGAGGGCGCGGCGGTGATGGTGGGCGGCTGGTTCGCGGCGGTGACGGTGACGACGCGCGTGGTGGTCGCGCTGCGGTCGCCGCCGCTGCCCGAGCCGTTGCACGAGTTGCCGGCGCCGAAGAGCGTGAAGGTGCCGGCGCTGGGCGGGGCGGTGACGAAGAAGCTCCACGAGACGCTGCCGCCCGAGAAGGCCTTGGGCTCGGTGTGCCGCAGCTCGCCGCCCTCGAGCACCATGCCGGTGCCGGCGGCGAGGCCGACGGCGGCGGTGCTGGCGGCGACGTTGAGGCCGCCGCGTGAGCCGGGGCCGCCGGTGATGCGCAAGGTGTACGTCGCGACCTGGCCGGTGGTGAGCGAGGTGGGGCCTTCGAGGGCGACGGTGGGGGCGGCGCCTGCGCCGACGCCGTGGCAGGCGGTGCAGAACACGGTGCTCTTGCCCGAGTAGCCGACGACGCCGGCGCTGGTGGCGAAGGCGGCGGCGGGAGCGAGCAGGACGAGGAGGCCGATGACCCGGACGTGAGGCATGGGCGGGCCCCACTGCAGCGCGGGTGCCACGTGCAGCCTGGGGGCGTCGCTGGGGAAATTGGCGTTGGCGGGGGTCGATCACGCGAGCCTGGAGCACTCACGCGCGGGCGCTGTAACAGCGACGCAACGGTTGGCCGCTGTTCACAGCTGTGATCAGGCTTCATGGGGGGGCGCCGTGCTACAGCCCAAAGCCGTGCTCCTCGAGCTCGCCCTCGCCCTGGCGGTGTCGGCCGCCAACCCGGCGGTCGGCCTGCTCGAGACCGCGAAGGAGCAGCTCGCCCGCCACGACGACGTCGCCGCCCGAAAGACCATCGAGCGCGCGCTGCCGTATGCCGCCGACGACCGGCGCATGCTCGGGCGCGCCTACCTGCTGCTCGGCCTCGCCTGGGCCGAGGGCGCCTTCGAGCAGCGCGCCATCGACGCCTTCACCACCGCGCTGAAGCTCGACCGAACGCTCACGCTCCCCGACGACACGTCGCCCAAGGTCGAAGAGTGGTGGAAGCGCGCGCAGGGCATGCTGCCGCAGCCCGTCGCCGAGCCCGAGCCGACCCCCACGCCAGAGCCCGCGCCCGAGCCCACCCCCGCGCCCGAGCCGCAGCCCGAGCCGAAGCCCGACCCCGTCGTGGTGACGCCGGCACCACCGGCGCCCGTCGAGCCCGAGCCGCCGCCGGTCATCGTCGAGCGGCCGCGGCGCTCGCGCGCGTGGTCGCTGCTGCCGGGGGCGTTGAGCGTCGCGAGCTTCGCGGTGATGGGCGTGACGTGGAAGCTGTCGAGCGACAAGCACGCCGAGCTGGTGCGGGGCACGCGGCCGCTGATGCCCGACGAGTCGCAGGGGCTGTACGAGTCGGGCAAGTCACTGCAGGCGGTGGCGCAGGCGATGGCGGTGGTCGCGGTGGTGTTCGCGCTGGCGGCCATCGCGTGGGCGCTGTTGATCGACGCATGACGACCGAACTGCGCGCGACCGACTATGCTGTGGGCGCCATTCTGGGCGAAACGGCCGTGTTCGAGATTCTCGGAAAGCTCGGCGTCGGTGGCATGGCCGACGTTTTCCTCGCGAACGCCGAGATCGGCGGGCGCGTACAGGCCGTGGCGCTCAAGCGCATTCGTGCGTCGATGAGCGACTGCGCCGACGTGTGGCCGATGTTTCAGCGCGAGGCCGAGGTGTGCAAGCTGCTGAACCACCCGGCCATCGTGCAGCTGAAGGCGGTGGGCGACGACGCGCAGGGCCCGTACCTCGCGCTCGAGTACGTCGCGGGCGCCACCGTCGCCGAGCTGATTCGCGCGTGCTCGAAGAAGGGCGAGCTCGTGCCGCTCGAGCACGCGCTGACGATGTGCCGCGACGTCGCCGCCGGCATCGCCTACGCGCACGGCCTGGTGCACGACTTCGGTCAGGGCCTCGTGCACCGCGACATCACGCCCGAGAACGTGCTCGTCGGCTACGACGGCTACGCGAAGGTGACCGACTTCGGCATCGCGCGGCTCGTCACGCACACGCGCTTCACCCGCACCGGCGCCGTGCGCGGCAAGGTCGGCTACCTCGCGCCCGAGCTGGTCGAGGGCGGCGAGCCGTCGCCGGCCTCCGACGTGTTCGCGCTCGCGGCGACGCTCTTTCGCGTGCTGACCGGCAAGGCGGCGTTCAAGGGCAACAACGACGGCGAGCTCTTGCGCAGCCTGATGTTCGGCGCGCCGCCGTCGCTGAAGGCGGCGCGCAGCGCCGTGCCCGCCGAGCTCGCCGACTGGTCCGACCGCGCGTTTCACAAAGACCCGGCGAAGCGGCCGACGGCGGCCGAGCTGGTGAAGCTGATACCCGAGCGCACCGACGCCGACCGTCAGCAGCTGGGGCGCTGGCTCGCCACCGTGTTCCCTCCGCGCGTGTTCACGGGCGGCACCGGCACCGGCACGGGCACACGCGAGAAGCCACCCGAAGACCACGACACGGCGCTGTTCGACACGCTCGGCCGCAAGCGCGTGCTGGCGCTGAGCCTCGCAGCGGCGCTCACGTTCGTGCTCGGCGCGGCGCTGTTCTACTTCTGGCCGCGCGCGCCAGCGCCCACGGTCGAGCCCGAGCCGGTCGCGGCGGTGGAGCCCGTGGTCGACGAGCCCGTGACGCCCGAAGAGCTCGAGACGTTGACGGGCGACGAGGCCGACGAGGTCGAGGCGCCGAAGCCCGAGGCGCCTCACAAGGCGGCGGCGCCGCACCGCGTGCCGCGGCGGGGCCTGCTCGAGGTGCGCGTGAGCCCGTACGCCGACGTGTTCGTCGACGGCAAGCTCATCGGCACGACGCCGCTCAAGCCCATCGTGCTCTCGCCGGGCACGCACAAGGTGATGCTGGTGAACGCCGAGCTCGACGCGCACAAGACCGTCACCGTCACCGTCGACGCGGGCAAGAAGACGCGCGTGACCGAGCGCTTCGGGCGCAAGAAGTGAGCTCCGTGCGCGCGCTGCTGTGCGCGGGCCTCGCGCTCGTCGCCTGCAACGACTTCGAGGCGGCGCTCGGCGAGTGCGAGCGCTCGGGGCGCTGCCTGAAGGGCAACGAAGCGGGCGGCAGCGTCGCGGGCGGCGGTGAAGAAGCGGGCGGCGGCGAAGAGGGTGGCGGCAGTGAGGCCGGAGGCGGCGGCACCGCCGGCGGTCTCGACCCCGACTGCCCGCTGCGGGTCTCGGCGTTCACGAACCACCTCGTCGACGGGCCGGCGGTGGTGCGAGTGCCGCACGCCGGCATGGTCGAGGCGCTCGTGCCCGGCGACGCCGGCACGTACCTCGTGATGCCCTCGACGCCGCCGAGCCCGGCCGGCGAGTTCTGCGTGTTCGGGGTTCCCGTCTCAGGGCCCGTGCTGGTGAAGCTGGGCGACGACACGTACGTGCAGACGTCGCTGCGCAGCGTCGACCTGAGCCGGTGGGTGCGTGGGCGGCCCGACCGGCAGGGGCAGACGTCGGTGGTGGGCTTCGACTTCCCCCGTCTGGGCACGCTGACGCCGGGGTGGTCGGCCGACGATGGCGGCGTGCTCGAGCACTTCGCGCTCTCGTCTGAAGGTGCGGGGCTGTCTGCGTACGTCGAGCCCACGCTGGCGCAGGGCCAGCGAGATGCGGGGCGACAGGTGCTCGACGTCACGGCCGAGTCTCGCGTCGAGTCGAGCCGCGGCGACGTGGTGTGGCTGTTGCGCTGCGCGCGCAACGGGCCGCGCACGTGCTCGACGGTTCAGTTCACGACGGGCCGCGTCGACACGGGTGACGCCGGCGACTACGGGGTCGACGCGGGAGCGCTGCGCGGCGTCGCACAAGACAAGAACGTCTCGTTCATCTGGCAGCCGGTGAGCGGCACGGTGCGCTACGCGATGAACGCGTACGACGCGGGCTACGACGCGGGCACGCGCGAGCTCGGGTTTCTCGGCCGCTTCGCGTACCGCATCGACCTGTGGGCCGACCCGCATGATGCGGGCTTCATCGAGCCGGGCGCGCTGGTGGCGAAGGTCGAGGTCGACGCGGGCATCGCGGCGGCGTTCGCGTACGGCAACCCGCTGCCGGGGCCCGTGAGCATCGTGGCCAACGCGACCGCACAGACGCAGTGGCTGGCGGGCGACGGCGCCACGGCGACGCGGCTGATTCGGGTGGTGAGCCAGCGGGTGGTTCGGCACCGCGCAGCCGATGCGGGAACCCTGACGATGCCGCCTCCGCCGCTGGGGCCCCGACTGAACGGAGCGCCCATCGAGCAGCTGCCGTACCTCAGCGTGCAGAGCCAGCCCCTCACGGTGTCGTGGCTCGCGGCGGGCGGCGGGCCGACGCAGTACCGCGTCGAGGTGGTGAAGCTGGTGGCCATCGGGGTGCAGACCGAGCTCTCGTTCGTGGGCGAGTTCTGGCTGCCGGCGAGCTCGACGTCGCTGGTGCTGCCGCCGTTGCCGCCGGGGCAATACGGCCTGCGGCTGTCGGCGATTCGTTCGGTGCCGTTCGATTCGGCGGTGCCGCTGAAGCCCTCGCCCGACGGCACGTTGTCGCAGACGCTGGTGCGGCCGTTCATCGTGCGGTGATAGACGGGCGAACGCGATGGCTGGCGACAAGCCTCAGACTCCGACGTGGCCGCTGACGCTGACGCTCGCCTCACCGGTGACGCTGGGCCTGGGCCGGGTGCTGCTGGGGCTGTTGCTCATCGGCGACGCGGTGCGCCGCTGGGCCGACCTCGACGTCTGGTACACGAACGCGGGGCTGATGCCGAACCACACGATGTTGTGGGCGGCGCAGGCGCGGTACCACTTCTCGGCGTTCTTCAGCGTCGGCGACCTGCACGAGGCGCGCTTCCTCGTGGTGCTGTCGCTGCTCGTCTATGTGGGGCTCACGGTCGGGTGGCGCACCCGGCTGATGACGTTTTTCGCGATGCTCGCGCACGTCTCGCTCGACTGCCGCATTCACTACCTCTTGAACGGCGGTGACTTCGCGCTCGCGTGCCTGCTGGTGTGGGCGAACTTCCTGCCGCTGGGCGGGTGGTTCAGCGTCGATGCGCTGCTCACGAAGCTGAAGCACAACCGGCTCGTGGTGGCGAAAGACGGGCTCGCGTCGCTGACGGTAGACCCTGCGGCGCCTGCGGGCCTGTTCGAGCCGCCGCGCGAGCGGCGCGTCTGGGGCTACGCGGCGCTCGTGCTGCAGGTCTGCGTCATCTACTTCTTCAACTACGTGCACAAAGACGGCAGCGGCTGGCGCGAGGGCCGGGTGCTGTACGACGTGCTGCATCAAGACCGCATCACCACCTGGCTCGCGGTGCAGGTGCGCGGGTTTCTGACGCCGGGCATTTCGTTGTTCGCGACGCGCAGCACGCAGGTCATCGAGGCCGCGCTGCCGGCGCTCTTGCTCACGCCGCTCGCGTCGGCGTGGGCGCGGCGGCTCGCGATTCTGCTCGGGTTCAGCCTGCACCTCGGCTTTCAGCTGCTGCTGAACCTGGGCTCGTTCTCGTGCGTGATGATGCTCTTGTGGTTCTTCATGCTGCCGCACGGCGACCTCATGTGGCTGCTGCGCAAGCTGCTGCGGCCGAAAGACACGAACGTGGGCACGCTCTACTTCGACGCCGACTGCGGCATCTGCAGCCTGACGGTGCGCATGCTGCTGTCGATGCAGGCGACGGCTCCGTTCGGGGGCCGCTTCACCATCAAGGCGAACCACGTCGCGGTGAAAGAGGCGAAGGTGACCGAGGCCGAGCTCGACAAGGCGGTCTTGTGGGTGAGCGCGTCGGGCGAGCCGCTGTGGGGCGCGAAGGCGGCGGCGGCGTGCCTGAGCACGTTCATGTTCTCGGGGCCGCTGGTGCTGCTCGCGCGCACGGGGCTGGGCGACTGGCTCTACGAGAAGGTGGCGGCGAACCGCATCGCCATCTCGAGCTTCATGGGGCTGGGCGCGTGTGGCATCGCGCGCACGCCCGAGCCGTTCGCGGCGGTCGAGCCGTGGCGTGTGTGGCTCGAGAAGCAGGGCCGGCGGGTGACGCATGGCGTGCTCATCTTCGCGACGGTGGTGTTCGTGTGCCAGACGCTGGCGCAGAACCGCGCGGTGCCACCGGTGCTGAAAATCACCGAGCGGCCGTTCTGGGTCGAGTGGCCGGTCGAGTACCTGCACTTCGGTCAGGGCTGGCGCATGTTCGACGAGTCGCCGCGCAGCGACTTCACCGTGGTGATTCGGGCGCGCACGGCCGACGGGCGGCTGGTCGACCCGCTGTCGGCCCGGGCGTCGCCGGCGTCGCCGCCCGGCGCGTCGTCGATTCCCGACCGGCTCGACCACGACCAGTACTTCTGCGACTACCTGTCGAAGATTGCCGATGACGGGCGGTACCATCACCCGCTGCGCGACTGGGTGCTGCAGTACCCGCAGCGCACGGGCAACCCGAACGACGCCATCGTCGCGTTTCAGGGCGTGCTGGTGAG
>JAEUJP010000661.1 GCA_016793725.1 Myxococcaceae bacterium
CAGCGCGGCCGTCGCGACCACGACGAGCCGGTTGCTGCGCTCGTCGGCGGTCACCGACAGCGACTCGCCGGGCTTCGGCGCCTTGGGCGTCAGCACGCGCGACAGCTCGTCACCCACGGTGCCGGCCTCGGCGAAGCGCAGCGGCACGATGCGCAGCGTCTCGCCCGGCTCGCGCTCGACGTCGACGGCGGCCGCGATGCGCTCGAGGCGCGCGAGGTTCGAGCCGAGCTCGTTCACGATGAGCGTGTCGGGTGGAAACGCAATCACCTCGGCGCCCGAGCTCACGAACTGCGAGAGCAGCCCGCGCAGCGGCTCGAGCTCGACGTTCTTCGCCTTGAACACGCGCGTCACCATCTCGTCGCGCGCGGGGAACTTGTCGGTCTCGTCGATGACGACCGGTATCGCGGCGCCCTTCGCGCGCGGCTTCTCGGTGATGCGCATGAAGCGGCCGCTCGGAATCACCGTCAGGCCGTTCACGTCGAGCGCAGCGAGAAACGCGGCGTAGAACTGGTCTGCGTCGAGCGTCGTGTGCCCGTTCTCGGGGCCGACCATCGAAATCTTCCCGCGCACGTTCTCGCCGACGATGAACGTCTTGCACGTCGCGTCGCTCACCGTCTGCACCAGCTTGTCGAGCTCGACCCGCTCGAAGAACGCCGAGTAGCGACCGTTCTTCCGCAGCTCTTCGCAGGGCTCCTTCGGGCTCGCCGCAGCGAGCAGCAGCACCACCATCACGACAGGCATGCTTGCGGCCGATAGCAGTGGCTGTGCCACGGCTCGTGACGGGCGGTTACGCGAAGGCGCTCGACAGAATGTCCGTGTGGAACCTCGCGCGTCGCGAACATCTGTCGCGTGTCGCGTGTCGCGGTAGCGAGCATCGGCTCACTGGGCTACGAACAGAAGGCACATGCCCATTCGCATCGGCATCAACCCGCTGACGTGGACGAACGACGACCTGCCCGAGCTGGGGGGCGACACACCGCTCGAGACGTGCCTCGCCGAGGCCAAGCAGGCCGGCTACGAAGGCATGGAGCTGGGGAATAAATTTCCGCGAAACCCCGCCGAGCTCCAGCCGGTGATGAAGGAGTTCGGCGACGTCGGCCTCGAGGTCGTCTCGGGCTGGTACTCGTGCAACCTGCTCGAGCGCACCATCGCGCAAGAGCGGGCGGCGCTCGAGCCGCACCTGAACCTCTTGCGGGCGATGGGCTCGAAGGTGCTGGTGCTGTGCGAGACGACGGGCTCGGTGCAGGGCGCGCGCGGCACGCCGGTGACGAAGCGGCCGAAGCTGAACGAGCAGCAGTGGCAGCGGCTGGTCGAGGGCCTCGATGCGCTCGGCGACCACTGCTACCAGCGCGGCGCGCGGCTCGCGTACCACTTTCACATGGGCACGGTGGTGCAGACGGCGGGCGAAATCGACAAGCTGATGGAGCGCTGCGGCCCGCAGGTGTCACTCTTGCTCGACACGGGGCACGCGACGTACGCGGGCGCGAACCCGGTGACGCTGGCGCTGAAGTACGGGGCGCGCATCGCGCACGTGCACGCGAAAGACGTGCGGCGGCCGGTGCTCGACGCGGCGCTGAAGCGCGACTCGAGCTTTCTCGATGCGGTGCTCGACGGGGTGTTCACGGTGCCGGGCGACGGGTGTGTCGATTTTCCGGCGGTGTTCGCGGCGCTGAAGGCGCACGCGTACCAGGGGTGGGTGGTGGTCGAGGCCGAACAAGACCCGAAGAAGGCCGACCCCTTGACGTACGCGACGATGGGGTACCGAAACCTGACGAAGTACGCGGCTGCCGTGGGCTTGTGATCTGGCGGCCTTGCCGGGTAAGCACCCGCCCGCCATGTCCTATTACAAGGTGAAGTACGGCGACATTTCCGTGAGCTACCTCCCGGTGCTCGACGGCGGTGGCATGACGTTCGGCCAGGAGTACCTCCAGGTCATTCGCAACAAGACCGGCAAGGTCGGCCACATCTTCGAGTTCTGCGCAGGCCCCGGCTTCATCGGCTTCTCGCTGCTCGCACACGGCCTGTGCGACAAGCTGACGCTCGCCGACATCAACCCCGAGGCGGTGAAGGCCGCTCGCGTGACGGTCGCCGAAAACGGCCTCGAAGACCGCGTGTCGGTCTACCTGTCCGACGGGCTCAAAGACATACCCGCGAGCGAGAAGTGGGACCTCGTGGTCAGCAACCCGCCGCACTTCGACGGCGACGCCGACCAGTACCGCGACGCGATTCGCCTCATCGACCCCGGCATGGAGATTCACAAGGCGTTCTACCGGGACGTGAAGAAGCACCTGAACCCGGGCGGCCACGTCATCTTCCAGGAGAACGGCCAGGCGACGACGAGCGAAGACTTCACGCAGATGATTCGCGACGCAGGCCTCGAGTACGTCGACGTGTTTCGCGTCAACAGCGCGTACGTGCCGCCCGTGCGGCAAGAGACGAAGAAGTCGTCGCGCGCGCACGCGCTGGTGAAGAAGGCGATGCGCCCGGTCGAGATGCTGCTCATGAACCGCACGCTCGAGCGCGCCGTGAAAGACAACGACCTCTACCGCTGGGTGTCGACGCGCCCCGTCTTCGTGCCGAAGCACATGTATTACCTGTGGAGCCGCGCTCCGCAGAGCGCCACGGTTCGCGCCGCGAGCTGAGTTTCGACCGTGACGTGATGAACAGGGTCGAGCGGAGCGCGCAGCGCGGAGTCGAAGCGCGTTCGGACCGCCACTCGACGTGCCCTTCGACTCTGCGTTCGCTTCACGTTTCCGCTCCAGCGCGAACGGCACGGACTTCGGGGTCGTCGTACTCGGTGGTAAGCGCGGTACGTGCCCCGGTCGCGCCGCACGCCGCTCCGCTGGCTGTTCGTCTGGCTGAGCGTCGGTGCCGCGGGCCTCGCGCTCGTGCCCTGGTACGCGGTCGAAGACGGCTTCTTCTCGCTCGAGTGGCGCTTCGGCTTCCCGCTCGCCGCCGAAGGCGCGCCCGCGCTGGTGCAGGCGCTGCTGCACGGCAAGGCGTGGCTGGGGCCGCTCGTGCTGCCCCTCGTCGCGGCGGCGTGCGTCGCGTCGCGACCGCGCACCGACACGCTCCGCAGCCGCGTGCTCGTCGCCGCCGGGGTGACCGGCCTCGTCTACGGCGCGGCGCAGGGCTTCGTCATCGGCCCGCTGGGAGAGAGCGCCCGGCAGCTCGGCATGGGCTGGGGCGCCCTGCTCTTTCACGCGAGCCTCGTGCTCGTCGTCGCCGAAGGCCTCTCGACGTGGGCGTTCTCGCGGCCCGACCCGTTCGTGGCCGGCGCGCTGCTCAGCGTCGTCGCGCTCGTCGCCGTCTTCGTCGTCTACCCGCTCGCCGTCATCTCGACGCGCGCGTTCGAGACCGAGACCGGCGGCACCTCGGCGCTCGTGCTGGTAGCCAACCTCGCGTCGGCGCGGCTGTGGCGCGTGACGTTCAACACGGTGCTGCTCGGCGCGCTGGCGGCGCTGGGCTCGACGCTGCTGGGCCTTACGCTCGCGCTCGCTGTCGCGCGCAGCCGCCTGCGCTTCGCTCGCGCGTTTCGATTCTTGTCGGTGCTGCCCATCATCACGCCGCCGTTCGTCATCGGCATGGCGCTCATCGTCGCGTTCGGCCGCGCGGGCGCGGTGACGAACCTGCTCGGGCTCGCGGGCTCGCGCTACATCTACGGGCTGCCCGGCGTGCTGCTCGCGCAGCTGCTCGCGTTTTCGCCGGTCGCGTTTCTGATTCTCGTCGACGCGCTGCACGGCGTGAGCCCGTCGATGGAAGAGGCGGCGCAGACCTTGCGCGCGCCGCCGTGGCGCACCTTTCGCACCGTCACCCTGCCGCTGCTCAGGCCCGCGCTCGCGAACGCGTTTCTCGTCGGCTTCGTCGAGAGCCTCGCCGACTTCGGCAACCCGCTCGTGCTCGGAGGCTCGGGCTTCGACGTGCTCGCGACCGACACGTACTTCGCCGTCGCGGGCGCACAGGCCGACATACCCCGGGCCGCGGCCATGGCGCTCGTGCTGCTCGTGCTCACGCTGGGCGCGTTCGTGGCCCAGCAGCGCTTCGTCGGTCGCGCGAGCTACACCACGGTGACCGGCAAGGGCGACGCGGGGCTGCCGCTCGCGCTGCCGCGGGGCCTCGACGCCGTGACGTCGACGGTGGCGACAGGGTGGACGGTGTTCACCCTCGCGGTCTACGCGCTGGTGCTGACGGGCGGCTTCGTGAAGGCGCTCGGCCGCGACCACACGCCGACGCTCGAGCACTTCGCCGTGCTGTTCGGCCCCGGCGGGGGCGGCTGGAGCTCGCTGTTCACCACCGTCGTCCTCTCGCTCGTCGCCGCGCCGCTCACGGCCGCCTTCGCGCTGCTGACCGCGTGGCTGCTCGCAAGGCAGACGTTCAAGGGCAAGAAGGTGTTCGAGCTCGCGACGCTGCTGGCGTTCGCGGTGCCGGGCACGGTGGTGGGCATCTCGTACCTGCTGGCGTTCAACCTGCCTCCGTTCGACCTGGTGGGCACGGGCGTGGTGCTGGTGTTGAGCTTCGTGTTCCGCAACATGCCGGTGGGCATTCGCAGCGGGCTGGCAGCGCTGAGCCAGCTCGACCCGTCGCTCGACGAGGCGTCGCTGACGCTGGGCGCGTCGTCGTCGACGACGGTGCGCAAGGTGGTGCTGCCGCTGCTCAAGCCGACGGTGGTCATCGCGCTCGTGTACGGCTTCGTTCGGGCGATGACGGCGGTGAGCGCGGTCATCTTTCTCGTCAGCGCGGAGGCGAACCTGTCGACGACGTACATTCTGTCGCAGGTCGAGAGCGGGCAGTACGGGCGCGCCATCGCGTACTCGAGCGTGCTCATTCTGCTGATGCTGCTCGCGGTGTCTCTGGTGCAGGTGGCGTTCGGCGCGCGGCAGATTGGTCGAAGGGCGCTGGTATGAGCGCGGTGCGCTTCGCGAACGTGAGCAAGGCGTACGGCGACGTGCAGGTGGTGCGCGACGTGTCGTTCGAGATTCCCCAAGGCACGCTGGTGACGCTGCTCGGGCCGTCGGGCTGCGGCAAGACGACGACGCTGCGCGTGCTGGCCGGGCTCGAGCTGCCGACGTCGGGCCAGGTCTTCATCGCCGGCCGTGACGTGACGCGGCTGCCGGCGCACGAGCGCGACGTGGCGATGGTGTTTCAGTCGTACGCGCTGTTCCCGCACCTGCGCGTGCTCGAGAACGTGCGCTACGGGCTCGACGTGCTCGGCGACGAGAAGGCGACCGAGAAGGCGCGGGCGGCGCTTTCGTCGGTGGGGCTCGAGGGGCTCGAGCAGCGCTGGCCGAACGAGCTGTCGGGCGGGCAGCAGCAGCGCGTGGCGCTGGCGCGCGCGCTCGTGCTCGAGCCGAAGGTGCTGCTGTTCGACGAGCCGCTCTCGAACCTCGACGCGCGGCTGCGGCGGCGCATGCGCGAAGAGATTCGGGAGCTGCAGCAGCGGCTGAAGCTGACCGCGGTGTACGTGACGCACGACCAGGACGAGGCGCTGTCGATTTCTGACAGCATCATCGTGATGGACAAGGGCGTGGTGGTTCAGCAGGGCGGGCCGCGCGAGCTGTACGAGGCTCCGGCGACGCGGTTCGTCGCAGACTTCATGGGCGAGTCGAACGTGCTCGAGGGGCGCGTCGAGGGCGGCGTGCTGAGGGTCGGTGCGTCGTCGTTTCCGACGACACACCGCGACGGTGTGGTGCAGGTCGCAGTGCGCCCGCACGCCATCTCGCTGGAGCGCGACGGCGACGGCATCAGCGGCGTCGTTCGCCGCGCCACGTACCTGGGCGACCACCTCGAGTACACGGTCGACACCGAGCTGGGGCCGCTGTTCGTGGTGGCTCCCGTCACGTCGCAGCCGTTCACCCCCGGCGACGCGGTCACCATGCGCCTTTCACCGGAAGCGGGAGGCGTGGTGGTATTGGCGCGATGACCTCACTCGTCGCGCTGCTGCTCGCCATCGCTGCACCGCCGAAGGGCCACTGGGCACGTGACGAGACGGGCAAGGTCTCGTCGGCGGCGATCGCCTCGTTCGAGAACATCGCGCAGGGGCTCGAAGACAGCGGCCAGGGGCAGCTCGGGCTCGCGGTGGTGCGCACGACGAACGGGCAGAGCCCCCGCGCCTACGCGACGCAGATTTTCAACCAGTGGGGCGTCGGGCATGCGGGCCGCAACGACGGCGTGCTGCTGTTCTTCGCGCTCGACGACCGCAAGTCTGAAATCGTCTACGGCGACGGCTTCCCCGCAGGCTCGAGCTCCGAGACCGACGTCATCATGCGCGACGACGTGGTCGCGAACATGAAGGCGGGCCGGCTCGACCAGGCGGTGACGCGCGCCGCGGCGTCGCTCGCGGCGTTCGTGCAGCGCAGCTTCGCGGGCGCGGCGCCGGCCGAGGTGGTGCCGCAGGGCCCCGAGCCTGAAATCAGGGAGCGCAGCCCGCGCGGGTGGGTGGTCGACCTCGGCTACACGCTGACGCCCGAAGAAGAGGCGGCGTTCGACCGCGAGGGCGACGCGGCGTACGCGAGCGGCAAGGGCATGGTGTTCGTCGCGGTGCACAGCGACGCGCTGAACGAAGGCCGCTTCGCCCAGCGGCTGCGCGAGAAGGTGCTGCGCGAAGACGTGTGGGTGGTGTTTGCGCAGCTCGGCGGCGCGGTGCGGGTCGAAGCGCCGGGGGCGAAGCGGCTGTTCGAAGAGGTCGAGCGCGAGTGCGGGCGCATCGAGCTCGTGGCGCAGAACCGCGCGAGCATGGAGCGCCGCGAGTTCTTGCAGAACGCGCTCGACGCGATGCACGACACGTCGGCGATGGTGGCGAACGGTGCGCCGTCGATACCCATCACCGACCAGGTCGAGCGCGTCGCGGGTGAGCACCCGCTGCCGTTCTTCGGCGGCTTCGGCGGAGCGGGCCTGGTCGGCATCATGTCGCTGCGGGCGTGGCTGCGGCGGCGGCCGCGCGACTGCTCGAACTGCGGCAACGCGCGGCAGAAGCTGAGCGAAGAGACCGACGACCCGCACCTGACTCCGGCGCAGCGGCTCGAAGAGCAGCTCGGCAGCGTCGACTACGACGTGTGGTGGTGCGGCCGCTGCAACGACGCAATGGTGCTGCGCTACGGCGCCATCTTCACGCGCTACAGCATCTGCGGCGGCTGCGGGGCGAAGACGGGCACGTCATCGTCGGTGACGTTGGTGCACGCGACGTACGACCACGGCGGCACGGTCGAGGTGACCGAGCGCTGCGAGCACTGCCCGCACCATCACGTGTACACGCGGCACACGGCGCGGCTCGAGCGCAGCGACTCGTCGTCGAGCTCGAGCTCGTCGTTCGGCGGGGGCAGCTCGTCGGGCGGCGGCTCATCGGGCAGCTGGTAGTTGGAGCCCCTCGCCGTCACCACCAGCAGCAAGACGCGGCGCGAGAGCGGAGCGGTCGAGGCCGCGCGCGCCGCCGCAGAGAAGCTCGGTGTGCCGTTCGTCGAGGCGGTGAAGGGCACGCCCGTCGAGACGCTGCTGACGCGCTTCAAGTGTGTGCTGGTGCTGCGCGGCGACGGCGTGGTGCTGCTCGACGAACGAGGCTCGGCGCGGTGGAGCGGCGGCATGGCCGACCTGCGCATTCACCGGCTGCGCACCGGCATACCCCAGCCTGACCACCTGCTGCTGGCCGGCGAGGTGCGGGCGGGCGACGCGGTGCTCGACTGCACGCTGGGCCGCGGGCACGACGCGCTCGTGCTCGAGGAGGCGGGCGCGCAGGTGACGGGCATCGAGGCGTCGCTGCCGCTGTACGCGTGGGCGTCGCTGGGGCTCTCGCAGCGCGGCTCGTCGGTGAAGTGTGTGCACGGCGACGCGGGCGACGTGCTGCGCGGGCTGCCGGCCGCCTCGTTCGACGTCGTGTGCTTCGACCCGATGTTCAGCAAGCGGGCGCACTACGAGGCAGGGTTCGCGCTGGTGCGGCGGCACGGTGAGGCGGCGGCGCTGACGGCCGAGACGCTGGCCGAGGCGCGGCGGGTGGCGCGGCGGTGGGTGGTGGTGAAGGCGGCGCCGCAGGCGCGTGAGCTGCGAGAGCTCGGGCTCGAGGTGGTGCCGTTCAAGCGCAACGCGGAGCTGAGGTTCGGTCGGCTCCGCGCGTGATTGCGCAAAAGAGGGGAGTCGCTCACGGCACAGGGCCGAAGCTCCGTGCGTGCCAGGCGCCGGCGTCGTCGAGGTCCCAGATGACGTCTTTGCCCGTGGCGCCGCCGAAGCCCGCGAAGATGACGGGGTGCACGAGGTGCAGCGGCGCATCGGTGCGGTGCACGTCCCACGACTTCGGGCCGTGGCCGGGCCTGCGAAACACGAGCAGGTTCTGGCGGTACCAGGGCTCGATGGTGTCGTCGGCCCAGAAGCGCGCGCGCAGGTCGAGGCACTCGAAGCCGAACGCGTGAAACGCGCGGGCCCAGTCGGCCGGCACGCGCTCGTTCAGGTGCCCGATGCCGCCCTGCCCCGGCGCCGCGGCAGAGAAGACGCACAGCGGCGCGGCGCGCGTGATGGAGCCCACCAGCACCGGCATCGCCGCGGGAGGCAGGTGTTCGGCGACCTCGACGCAGAGCGAGAGACCGTAGTTGCGGTCGGGGGCCCACGGCTGGGTGAGGTCGTGGCGCACGCGGGGCAGGTCGTCGCCGGCGGAGTCGTCACCGAAGGGGTCGATGCCGAGCACGGTGTGGGCGCCAGCCTCGCGGGCGGCGCGCAGCCAGTCGCCTCGACCGCAGCCGAAGTCGACGACGCTCTCGGGCACACCTCCGCCGAAGAGGCCGCGGATAATCGCCTGGGCGCTCCGCAGGGTGTGCGCCTTCGTCTTTTCCATCGCGGCGTGCAGTGCAACGTAGGCCGGGCTCATGCGCTTTGAGGATACACCTCACGTTCAGTCGAGTTGATTGGATGCGGCGCGACGCGGCCCTGCGGCTCTCGCGAGCGCGCAGGTCAGTGCGCTGCGCGGTGCGCATGCATCCGTCTCAACTCGACGGAGCGCGGTGTTATACGAGGCCCGTGACGGAACCGCCGCAGCGCCAGCCGCGCACGTACAAATATTACGACCTCATTCTGGGCGGGTTCGTCTGCGTGCTGCTGTGCAGCAACCTCATCGGCGTGCGCAAGGCGACGATGGTCGACCTGCCGTTCGTCGGGCCGTTCACGTTCGGGGCGGGGGTGCTGTTCTTCCCCATCGCGTACCTGTTCGGCGACCTCTTGACCGAGGTGTACGGGTACGCGCGATCGCGCCGGGTGGTGTGGGCGGGCTTCGCGGCGCTGGCGTTCGCGAGCCTGCAGTCGGCGGTGGTGGTGAACCTGCCGTCGGCCCCCGACTTCAAAGAGCAGCACCTCATCGAGTGGGCGTTCGGGTCGACGTGGCGGCTCGCGCTGGCGTCGCTCATCGCCTACTTCTGCGGCGAGATGGTGAACTCGTACGTGCTCGCGAAGCTGAAGGTGAAGACGGGCGGGAAGAAGTTGTGGATGAGAACCATCGGCTCGACCATCTGCGGCGAGATGATCGACACGCTCATCTTCTACCCGCTGGCGTTCTACGGCATGTGGCCCGACTCGCTGCTGATCAGCATCATGATTGGCAACTACATCATGAAGGTCGGGTGGGAAATCGTGGCCACTCCGCTCACGTACCGCGTCGTCGCGTTCTTGAAGCGCGTCGAAGACGAGGACTACTTCGACCGCAACACCGAGTTCACGCCGTTCTCACTGAAAGTCTAGCCTTCGTAGCTGCAGCCCGACGTGCACGTCTCTGACACGTCGACGCGGTGCAGGTCGGGCAGCGCGGGCTTGATGCGCTCCCAGATCCACCTCGCGAGAATTTCGCTCGTCGGGTTCTCGAGGCCCGGCACCTCGTTCAGGTAGTTGTGGTCGAGCACCTTGTGCAGCGGCGCGAACGCCTCGGTGATGTCGGCGAAGTCGCGCACCCAGCCCAGCGTCTCGTGCAGCGGGCCCTTCACGTGAACGGCGACCCGAAACGAGTGGCCGTGCAGCCGGTGGCACTTGTGACCCTGCGGCACGTTCGGCAGCCGGTGCGCTGCCTCGAAGCGAAACTCTCGGAAGATGGACATCTGGGTCGTCACGGGCGGCCTCTTTGCACCACGATGCCCGCCGCGCCAGCCTCTCGAAAGATGTGCGGCTTCGCGATGCGCACCGTCGCGCCGAGCACGCGCGGCTCTTCGAACAGCCGCTCGAAGATGCGGTCGGCCAGCGTCTCGAGCAGGTCGACGTGCGAGCCGGTGCACGCGTCGCGCAACAGCTCCATCACGTCTTCGTACGAGTACACGTCGCGCAGGCGGTCTGACGCCGCGTCGCGCGTGACGTCGACGGTCACGTTGAGCCGCAGCTCCTGTGCCCGCTTCTTCTCTTTCGCGTAGACGCCGACCCTCACCATCAGCCGCACGTCTTCGAGGAAGAGCTGGTAGCGCCCCTGCTTCTCAGCCACGGCGCGACCCCAGGTGCTGGCCGCTGTCGACCGCGATGGTCTGCCCGGTCAGCGTGCGGTGCCTCACCAGAAACGCGACGGCGTCGGCGACCTCTTCGGGCGTCGGCGCGGTGAGCAGCGGCACGCTCTCGAGCTCTTTCTGGAACTCGGCGGCCGTCTCGGTCGCCGCCTGCAGCACCGGGCCGGGAGCCACGGCGTTCACCCGCACCCGCGGCGCGAGCTTGAGCGCGAGCACGCGCGTCATGCCGAGCAGCGCGTACTTGCTCACGCTGTAGCTCACGTGGTCGTCGCGCAGGGCCAGCACGCGCTGGTCGACGAGGTTCACGACGGCGCCTGACTGCTTCTTGCCGAGCTGCGCGGCGAACGCCTGCGTGAGCACGTAGGGCGCGCGCGCGTGAACCGCGAAGTGCTCGTTCCACCGCTCGAGGTCGAAGTCGTCGCGGTCGTCGCGGAACACCGAAGCGTTGTTCACGAGCGCCGTCAATGGGCCCGAGCGCTCGACGAGCGTACGCACCTGCGCCTCTTTCGTGAGGTCGGCGCGCACCAGCCGCGCACGGCCACCGCTCGCGATGATGCGGTCGCGCAGCTGGGCGGCTTCGGCGCGCGAGCGGTTGTGGTGCAGCACCACGTCGTAGCCGTCGGCCGAGAGCCTCAGCGCGATGGCCTGGCCGATGCGCCGCGCGGCGCCGGTGACGAGCACCGCCTTCACGCGAGCTCTCGCTTCACGAGCAGCGCGAGCACGACGCTCCAGGCCGCGTGCGCCACGAGCCAGGTGACGAAGGCCGCGGTGAAGCCGCGCGCGAAGAAGGCGACGGCGATGAGCGCGAGCGTGACGGCCACGGCCGCCGCGTTCAGCCACCGCGCGCGTGTGCTCAGCCGGTGTTTGGTGAGGAACATCACGCCCGGCGCGTGAAAGAGAAGCGCAGCGACGACGGGGCTCACGTCAGGAACCCGTGTCCTCAGCGGGCTTCTCGGCCGGCGGCTCGGCCGGCTTTTCGGCCGGGGGCTCTGCAGGCGGCGGCGCTTCGACCGGCTTCGGCGGCTCGACGGGGGCGGGAGCGGCAGCGGGAGCGGGCGAGGGCGCAGGTGGCGGTGCCTCGACCGGCTTCGGCGCGGGCTGAGCCGGTGGAGGTTCGACGGGCGCGGGCGGCGGCTCGACCGGCGCGGGCGGCGTGGGCCCCTTCGGCTCGTCGGGCGGCGGCGTCAGCGCGGGGTCATGCACCTGCGGCGCGGGCACGGCGACGATGTGCTTCGCCTTCGCGCGGTCTTCTGCGCGGGTCTTCAGCGCGAGCAGGCTCTTCTCGATGGAGGGCCCGTGCGTCACGTTCATCGCGGCGCCGCGGTACCGGCCGGCGTAGTCGTGCGCGAAGTAGATGTTGTCGACCCACGCGACCGCGGTGCGCGTGCCGTCTTTCGTCAGCTGCACGCGACCCTCGAACTGGTGGGTGCCATCGAGGTCCCGCTTGAACTTGAGCCCCTTGTGCGGGTCGCTCTCGGTCACCTGGGGCGCGGGCCCTTCTGCCCACTCGGCCCAGGTCGCCGGCGAGCCGAGGTCGGCCCAGACGAGCTCGCTCGGAGCGTCGATGACGATGCGGCGGCCGACGGTCACGTGCTTCGGCAGCACGAAGCCGGCGAGCGCGAAGGCGGCGACGAGCACCCCGACGACGAGGGCGAGGCCCATCTTCATGAGTAGGTCCCGGCGACGTTTTGATCGAGGTCGATCAAGGCGCCGGTCATCATCTCCGATTCATCGCTCATCAGGTAAGCGACAAGTGCAGCGAGGTCTCTCGGCCGCAGGAGCCGCCCGAAGGGTTGGCGCGCGTCGGCCTGCTGCAGCCAGTCGGGCGGCGAGCCGTCGGTCTTCTGCACCGCTTCTTCACCCGGCGAGTGAGACCAGCCCAGGTTCACCGCGTTCACCCGAATGTGCTCGCCGCGCACCGAGTTCGCGACGTTGCGCGTGAGCGTGTTCAGCGCCGCCTTCGTCGCCGAGTACGCGCACAAGAACGGCTGCCCGCCGTGCGCCGACTGGCTCGACACGTTCGCGATGCTGCCGCCGCGCCCGCCCTTCTTCATCAGCGCCACCGCGTCTTGCATCAAGAAGAACGGCGCGCGCACGTTCACCGCGAACAGGTGGTCGTACGCCGCCGGGGTCGTCGTCTCGATGGAGCCGCGCGTCGAGATGCCCGCCGCGTTCACCAGGCCGTCGAGCCGGCCGAAGCGCTTCTCACAGGCGGGAATCACCGCCTTCACCTCGTCGACGTTCTCGAGCGCGGCGCGCACGAAGAGCGCCGCCGTGCCGCGCTGCTCGAGCGCGCTCACCACCTTCAGGCCCCGCTCTTCGTTGCGGCCCGTGACGACGATGCCGGCGGCGCCCCGCTCGCTCAGCTTCAGCGCGCACGCCTCGCCCTGACCTTGCGTCGACCCCGTCACCACGTAGATGCGACCGTTCATGCGGGCGGCCCGTAGCGCGGAGTTGACACGAGAGTCAACGCTGTAAGGTTCGAGCGGCGGGGCGCACCAACGGCGGCGATGCTGATCAACCGCACCGCGTGGAGCGCGCAGGCTCCAGCGCCCGAGACGCCCGCGCCCTGGTTTGGGGTGATGGCGCGCGGGCCGCTGCACGGGCAGGCGGCGGGTGCCGGGTTTGCATGGGGCGGCGCGTGAGACTGCTCACGGCGCTGGGAAGGCCGCTGGTGACGGAGCGCGAGCTCACGGTCGAAGACGTTCACGCGCAGCACGGCACGCTGCTGGTGCGGTGGACGTCGCGACTCGCGGGCCCGCGCGCCGACCTCGAAGACCTGGTGCAGGAGGTGCTGCTCGCCGTGCACCGCGCGCTCCCGTCGTTTCGGGGCGAGGCGCTGCTGACGACGTGGCTCTACCAGCTGACGCGGCGGGTGGTGATGCGCAGCCTGCGGCGCGAGCGGGTGCGGCGGTGGCTGTTCGGCACGAGCGACGAAGACGTCGACGCGGCGTCGAACGAGCTCGGGCCGTACGCGTCGCTCGAGCTGCGGCGCGAGTCGCGCGAGCTGTACGCGGCGCTCGACCAGCTGAGCGAGAAGCACCGCACGGCGTTCTTGCTGTTCGAGCTCGAGCAGCTGCCGGCCGAAGAGATTGCGCGCATCATGGGCACGAAGCCCGGCACGGTCTGGGTGTGGCTGCACCGCGCGCGCGCGAAGCTGCGCGAGCTGCTCGCGGAGGTCGAGCGATGAGCCCGCTGCGAGGTGACCCGTGGGCGGCGCTGGCACCGGGCCGGGCAGAGGCGATGAGCGCAGCGGCGCTGCGGCGGGTGCTCGCGACGACGCGACCGTCACGCCCGAGCCGGCAGCGGTGGGTGGTGGCGTTCGTGGTGCTGGGTGCGTCATTCGCGCTGGCGGCCCTGGGTGATGCGACGCGGGCGCGCGAGGTGCCGGCCCCTGTGCCCGCTGTGCCCGCTGTGCCCGCTCCCGCGCCGAAGCCGAGGGTGCCGTCTGTCGAGCCGTCGGCTCCGCCGCTGGTGCCCGTGAGCGAAGCACCCCGGCGCCCGCTCGGGCCGCCGGTGAAGCGGGCGCAGCTCGGGGTGAAGCGGGCCGACGACGCGCTGGCGGCCGAGTCGAAGCTGCTGCTCGAAGCGCTGCGAGCGCTGCGCGTCGAGAAGAACCCGAAGGCTGCGCTCGCGAAGCTCGACGCCTACGCGCTCGAGTTTCCGAAGGGCACCCTGAAAGACGAGGCCGACGCGCTGAGGCGCGAAGCGACAAGAGGTGATGCACCATGACGACACTCGTACTCATCGCAGCGCTGGGCGGCATCGAGCTGAGAGGCCTCACCACGTGTCCGACCGTGGAGCAGGTGGAAGCTCAGCTGCAGGTGCTCGGGCCGCAGGGAGAGGGGCGCGTCGAGCTCGAAGACCGTGGGCTCGAGCTGCGCCTCACGTGGCGAAGCGCGGGCGGCGAAGCGAGGGCCACGCGGGCGCTCCCACTGCCGGCGAGCTGTGAGGCGCTGGCGCGGGCCTCGGCGGTGACCATCGCGACGTGGGCGCTCGAGCCTGCGCCGAAGCCACGGAAGATCGAGCCCGATGCGCCGCTGACGCCGCTCGAGCCGACGCGCGTCTTCAGCGTGAGCGTGCTGCGCGAGGCGAAGCTGAACCTCGAGCTGGCTCCGGCGCGGCCTGAGCCGCCGCGCATTCGGGGGCCCATCGGCCTCATCGTGCTCGGCTCGGTGCTGCACACCGCGGGCATCGCCAGCGCCATCGCGCTCGGCGCGGGTCGAGGCCTCGACACCGCAGCGTTGGGAACAGCGGCGTTCATCGGAGTCATGGCGGGGCGAGTCATGAACCTCACCGGCGTCATCTGGCTGATGCAGTGCTTCGGACAGAACACGCCGCCGCAGCGATGAGCGCGAACGGTGGTTTTTTGAGGGCGTGCGCGCGGCAACAGCGCACGAACGCTGCGAAGCTTCAGGCGCGAGGCTTGCTGGTCGCGGCGCATGACCTCGTGCCGAACTGTCGCTCTGATGTTGCTGTGCGCAGCCTGCTCTGGCCCCGCTGAGCCGGGAGGAACCGGAGGCGGCTCCGCGAACGCGGGAGGCGGCGCAACGGCAGGTGGTGCAACGGCGGGTGGCGCAACGGCGGGTGGCGCGACGGCGGGTGGCGCAACGGCGGGCGGCGCAACGGCGGGTGGCGCGACGGCGGGTGGCGCGACGGCAGGTGGCGCGACGGCGGGTGGCGCGACGGCGGGCGGCGGAGCCGGCGCTCCGCTGGTCACGCTCGAGGTGCGCGACCTGCTCGTCATGAAATACGGCGTGACGGGCGCGGCCATCATCATGCGCTCGGGTGCGGCGATTCCGGCGGCGGGCTGCGTGCGCTACCAGGGCAACGGGCCTGCGCTGCCGAGCGCGGGCAACGTGACGGCCTCGGGGCTGGCGTTCTCGACGGCGCTCTCGTGCAACACGTCGTCGAGCGGCGGCGTGCCCGAGACGCGCTGCTTCAAGAGCGGCGCCGGCCCCATTCCCGTCGCGGGCAGCACGCTCGACACGTACACCTACCTCGGCGCGATGGACCCGACGCTCGGCGTGACGGGCGGCGCGGCGCTCGGCGCCGTCTCACTCACCCCGGTCAACTTCGACGGCGGCACCGTGCTCACGGCTCCGACGACACTCGTGCGCGACGCGGGCACCGACCTCACCGTCACGTGGAGCCCGAGCGGAGTTCCGACGCTCGTCGAGCTCGAGGTCTTCGACGGTGGCAGCTCGCTCGTGCTGTGCGCGCCGACGACGGCCGGCACGCTGACGCTCGACGCAAACCTCATCTCGGGCCGCATCGACCGCCTGACCGTCGGTCAGTTTTCGGAAGCGACCGGCACCGATGCGATGGGCCGCCCCGCACGCGCCCGCGTGCTCAAGGGCGCCGCGCTCTCACCGTGAGCTTCACTTCCGCCCGGAAAATCGAATCGCGTTGAAGCTCTGCGGCGCCGCGCGCTGCTGCTGCTGAGGCGGCGGCGCGTGAGCGTGAGCAGCCCCGGGCTGCAGCGCCTTGATGGAGAGCGCGATGCGCTTTCGCGCGGCGTCGACGGTGAGCACCTTCACCTTCACGCGCTCGCCGACCTTCACGACGTCGGAGGGGTCTTTCACGAACCGGTTCGCCAGCTCGCTGACGTGCACGAGCCCGTCCTGGTGCACGCCGATGTCGACGAACGCGCCGAACGCGGCGACGTTGGTGACGACGCCGTTCAGCACCTGGCCCGGCTTCACGTGCGCGAGCTCGGTGATGTCGGGGTCGAAGCCCACCTCGACGAACTCGGCGCGCGGGTCTCGGCCCGGCTTCTCGAGCTCCTTCACGATGTCGCCGAGCGTGGGGAGCCCGAGACCCGCCGCAGCGTCGAGGTACTTCGAGACGTCGATTTTTCGGGCGAGCACCGCGTTGCCGACGAGGTCTTTTTTCGTCACGCCGAGGTCCTTCGCCATCTTCGCGACGACACCGTAGCGCTCGGGGTGCACCGCGCTGGCGTCGAGCGGCTCGGGGCCCGCGACGCGCAGAAAGCCGGCGCACTGCTCGTAGGCGCGGGCGCCGAGGCGCGGCACCTCTCTCAGCTGCGCGCGCGTCTCGAAGGCGCCGTGCTTCGCGCGGTGGGCGACGATGGCGGTGGCGAGCGCGGGGCCCAAGCCCGCGATGGCGCGCAGCAGCGTCGGCGACGCGGTGTTCAGGTCGACGCCGACGCGGTTCACGACGGTCTCGACGACGCGGTCGAGCTCGGCGCTCAGCGCGGGCTGGTCGACGTCGTGCTGGTACTGCCCGACGCCGATGCTCTTCGGGTCGATCTTCACCAGCTCGGCGAGCGGGTCTTGCAGCCGGCGCCCGATGGACACCGCGCCGCGCAGCGTGACGTCGAGCGACGGCAGCTCTTCTCGGGCGACCTCTGACGCCGAGTAGACCGACGCGCCCGCCTCGCTCACGCTCACGACCTTCAGTGTCTTCGCGATGACCCCAGAGGCCTGCAGCTTCTTCACGAACACCTCGGTCTCGCGGCCGGCCGTGCCGTTGCCGATCGCGATGGCGACGGGCGCCGCCTTCTCGACGAGCTTCGCGAGGGCCGCCGCCGCTTCCGACTCGCGGCCGGTATGCGGGTAGATGGTGTCGTGCGCCTTCACCTCGCCGCGCGGGTCGAGCGCCACGACCTTGCAGCCGGTGCGCAGGCCGGGGTCGATGGCGACCACCGGCTTGCCTCCGAGCGGAGCGGCCAGCAGCAGGTCGTGCAGGTTGCGCGCGAAGACGGCGATGGCGTCGGCGTCGGCGCGCTCTTTCAGCTCGCGGCGGCGCTCGCTCTCGAGCGACGGCAGCAAGAGCCGCTCGGCCGAGTCGGTGAGGGCGAGCTCGAGCTCCTTGGCGAGCACGGGCGCGGCGCCGCGCTTCACGACCGCCGTGCGGATGCGTGACTGCACCGCGGGCAGGTCGAGCTCGAGCGAGACCTTGAGCATCCCTTCCGCCTCGCCGCGCTCGGCGGCGAGCACGCGGTGCGAAGGAGCCTGCGACGCGCGCTCGCGGCGACCTACGTGGTCGGCGAACTTCGCGAGCTCGGGCGCCTTCGATTTTCCGCGGGCCACCTCGACGACGAGCTGCGCTTCGTCGACGAACAGCTTGCGCACCGTGGCGCGCAGCTCGGGGCGCTCGGCGATCTGCTCGGCGACGATGTCGCGGGCTCCGGCCCAGACGGCGTCGGAGTCGTGCAGCTCTCTTTCGGCCGAGATGTAGGGGGCCGCGAGCGCCTCGCGCGTGGGTGACGAGGAGCCTTGAGCGAGCAGCACGTCGGCGAGCGGCTGCAGCCCGCGCTCACGCGCCGTCATCGCGCGGGTGCGCCGCTTGGGCCGGAAGGGCAGGTAGAGGTCTTCGAGCGCGCTGAGCGCCGTGGCGGCGAGCACGGCCTTCTCGAGCGCGGGCGTAAGAACGCCTTGCTCCTTCAAGCTCGCCAGAATGGTGGCGCGGCGGTCTTCGCGCGTCTCGACGACCTTCGCGTGCGCGGCGATGCGTGAGATGGCCTCGTCGTCGAGCCCGCCGGTGGCTTCTTTGCGGTAGCGCGAGATGAAGGGCACGGTGGCGCCGCCGGCGAGCAGCTCGAGCGTGCTCTTCACACCGGCCAGCGGCAGCGAGAGCTCGTGCGCGACGAGTGCGGCGTGGTTCGGGGCAGCGGCTGACATGGGCGCAGCATGTGCGAACTTCGGGTGACGAGGCACGCAGTACTTCCCGCGGCCTCGGCGGCGACGGGTCGACGCCGTCGACTGCGTCACCTGCGTACCGTACTGAGCCTCAGGGCAGGTCGCTGCCGGCGAGAAACCCGGCGACGTAGTCCATCATCAGCCGCGCGTTCACCTCGCCCTGCTTGCGCGCGACGAACGCCTCGAGGTCTCCGAAGCGCTGGGTGAGCTCGGCGTCGCTCAGGTGGCCCTGGCCCCGGTAGCGCTCGCCAATCAACGGCAGCTTCGCGCGCCAGTCGCGCTCCGAGAAGTTCACCGCGTCGAACACGATGGCGCTGCCGATGTCGAGCCCCGACACCACGCGCTCGCGCATGTCCCACGCGAGCGCCTCGACACCGAGCGGCGTCTCGGCGTGAAAGCGCGCGGTCTTCATGATGACCGCCTCGGCCTCACGCCGCGCCTCGCGCGAGAGCGCGACCCTCGGCTTCGCGCGCTCGCCGTCCGACAGCTCGGTGGGCATCGCGGCCTTGTAGACGAGCCGCTCCGCCAGGTCGTCTGAGCGCCGGCCCATCGCCAGCTCCCGGTAGCCGAGCCGGCCGTCGCCGTTCGTGTCGAGGTCGGGCGCCGTGGTGCTCGCGATGTTCAGCTCCATGAACGCGCGCCGCGCCTCGGCGGCGTCGAGCGCCTGCCGCGTGAAGTCGACCCTCACCGTCTGCACCAGGTCGGCGGTGATGACGTCTTTGCCGGCCAGCGCCTTCGCCTGCTTCAGGTCGACGCTGCCGTCGGGCTGCGACGCGCGCGTGAGCACGTCAGAGAGCTTCGCCAGCCGGCCCTCGACGTCGGTGACCGCGGTGGACCAGGTCGGCAGGCGGGAGATCGGCATGTAGGGGTTTTCGGCAGACGCCCCCGGCAGTCTTTCGGGGTTCTGTAAACGAAGCTGGCAGCCTCAGTGCTTGCAGTCGGCTCGCAGCAGCGCCTCGTGCGACACGTCGCGGGGCTGGCCCTCGACGATCGCCTTCTACCGGCGCGGCCGCGACGGCGCTTCGCACCCTGCAGCTGAGCCGGCGCACCCGATCTGAAGTGCTCGCCGCAGTAGAACTCCGATGATGAGAGTGGTGCCCCCGCCCAGGTGGCTCGTCGCGCTGTTGCTGAGCCAGGTCTCATGTCGCTCGACCGTGAGCTGCGACGAGCTGACGCTGGCTGCGTGCCGCGCAGACGCCGTGCACTGCGAGGCCGTCACCCGGTGCGAAGGCCCGCGTGAGAGTTGCTCAGACCCGCGCAGCTGTTCGGCCTACGACTGCGCTCCACCCGATGCGCGTTGCATGCTCTTTCCCCCGAGCCGGCCCGGCGACGCTCCCGAGTGCGCGCCTGCTTCGGTGGGCCCGAAGTTCACCTGCCGGAAGGTGGGCGACACCTGCGCGGTCGTCTCGGAGCAATGTGAGGGGTGCGCGGTCTCGCTCGTGAAGTGCAAGAACAGGCCGGGCCCGTTGTTCGGGCGCTGATGTGCACGAGCGCGGGTGAGGGGTCGCGCATCGGCGTGCACTGCGGGGCAGCGCGCCATGGTCCCGCCGTTTGAGGACGGTGCGTGGGGTGCCCGCCTCATCGTCGTGATCGCTCACCACCGGAGCCGCGACCTGCTCGTACACGTAGCGCACGCCGCCTTCGGTCGAGAGCTACTTCCCTGGCTTGAAGCCGATGCGCACCTGACCATTGTCGGCCGCCTCGAGCGCGTCCTTCCACTCGAGGGCCGTGCGCCGAGTCACCCGTGCGGCGCTCCAGTGCGTTTTCAGCACGCTCAGCGCCCGCCGCGCACTTCATTCTCCCACCGCGCCAGCAGCCGCGCCCGCTCGGTCTTCTTGCCGAAGCGGTGCAGGTCGAGCTCGATGAGCTTCACGGCCGACAGGTCGAGCACCGCCTTCGGAGCCGCCGCCGTCGCGTTCGACGGCCACTGGTGCGAGCGCGCCTTTTCGCCGAGCTCTTGTGCTTCTTTCGACAGCGCCCAGTCGACGAACGCCTTCGCGCTCTCGGGGTGCCGCGCGCCGTGAATGATGGAGACGCAGCCGATCTCGTAGCCGGTACCCTCTTCGGGCACGACCAGCTCGAGCGGGTAGCCCGCGAGCTTCTCGGTCATCGCGTCGTGCAGGAACACGATGCCGATGCCGGCCTCGCCGCGCGCCGCCGCTCGCGCGCCGGCCGCCCCCGACAGCGTGTACTGACTCACGTTCTTGTCGAGCGCCTTCAAGAACGTGAACGCCTGCTCTTCGCCGAACAGCTGCACCCACGTCGCCAGCAGCGTGTACGCCGTGCCCGACGAGCTCGGGTTCGCGACCTGAACTTCGCCTTCGAGCTTCGGGTCGAGCAGCGCCGCCCACGTCGTCGGTTTCGAGGTGAGCCCTTTTCGCGCGAGCCAGTCGCGGGAATACGTGTAGCCGAGCGCCCCCAGGTACACCCCCGTCGTGCGGTGGTCGCCGGCCGGGTCGACGGCCCACGCGTGCAGCTCGTTCAGGCGCGGCGACGGGTACGGCTCGGTGAGCAGGGCTTCTGCCGCTTGAAGGTGTGCGTCGCCCGTGCCGCCGAACCAGACGTCGCCGCGCGGGTTGCGGCGCTCGGCCGTGACCTGCGCCAGCGTCTCACCCGCCGACTTGCGCGTCATCGAGACGGTGATGCCGGTGGTCTGCTGAAAGGACTTTGCGATGGCTTCGCACCACTCGAGCTGAACGGAGCAGTAGACGGTGAGCTTCTGCGGTTTTGGGGTGCCGCGTGTGCAAGCGAGGAGAAGAAGAGAGACGACCGCGAAGCACCACCGCGCACCCCTTCGACTTCGCTCAGGGCGAACGGAGACGTCTTCGAAGCTCACAGCCACCCCCGCTTGCCCTGAGCGGAGCTGCGCGAAGCGCGGCGGAGTCGAAGGGGGCCGGAGGAGTTTTCGAAGCTCACAGCCACCGCTCCAGCTCGAGCAGCGTCTTCACCGCCGGCACGCCCTGCTCGCCTTCGCCGCCGTGCCGCCTCAGCCACACGCCCTGCCGCGCCCCCGCCTTCAAGAACGGCAGCACGTCGTTCGACAGCGAGTCACCCACCACCAGCGTCGCGCCGCGGTCGAGCCCCGACAGCGCCCGCTCGTAGAACTCGGGGTGCGGCTTGCCGATGGGGTCACCCACCGTGATGTTGCCCTCGTGCATGCCGACCTCGCGCAAGAGCGCGAGCCGCTGAATCTTGCGCCGCACCCCTTCGGCCGGGTCGTACGTGAAGCGCCGCGTCGCCTCGTCGAAGCCCAGAAACCCGTCGCTGTTCGACGCGAAGTGCACCGTGATGCCGCGCGCGAGCAGCCGCCCCGCCAGCTCGCGCGCGTCGGGGTACACCACCGTCTTCTCGGTCACCACGCGCCAGTACGTCGCCGCTTCGCGCAGAATCAGCTCGCGCGTCGGCCGCACGCCGAGGTCTTCGAAGCAGATGGCGACCAGGCACTCGCGCGACCACTGCTTCACCTCGCTGAGGCCCTGCTGCCAGCCCTCGATGCGCCTGCGCAGCGGCGCGTACGCGGGCGGGTTCAGCCCGCGCAGGTTGGCAATCAACGTCTCGTAGTGCCGCTGCAGCAATGGCGCGATGCGCGCGTCGACCGCCGCCATCGCCGCGATGCCCGCGGCGTCGGTGTCCACCATCACGTCATCGACGTCGAAGATGACGTGCTTCACTTCGCCAGAAATGTGGTCTCCCAACCGTCGAGCGACTTCTGCACCTCGGCGCGCTCCTCCGGCGTGTGCGTCTGCAGCGCCTTCACCTTCAGCTTCTTGAGCAGCAGCAGCGCCGCCGGGTCGGGCTCTTCGCCGGGCTCCGCCGACCTCTTCAGGCGACCCTCGAGCTTGTCGACGCGCGCCGTCAGCTGCTCGAGCGTCACGCCTT
This sequence comes from Myxococcaceae bacterium, assembly GCA_016793725.1. GTDB lineage: Bacteria > Myxococcota > Myxococcia > Myxococcales > Myxococcaceae > Xiheicaenimonas > Xiheicaenimonas phototrophica. Next base: position 21,998 of record JAEUJP010000661.1, read on the forward strand.
CCTTCTTCGTTCGCGGCTTCGGCCCGGCCGCCGGCGCAAGAGGCGCGACCGGCTCGGGCGCAGGCTCGGGCTCGGCGGGCGCGATGACCTCGGGCACCGGCGCCACGACCTGAGCCGGCGGAGGCGGAGGCACCACCACCGGCACCTGCGGCTCCCGCTCGCGAGTCACGAGCAGCCCGACGCTGCCGCCGAGCACCGCGACCCCGAGCAGCGCGACGCCGAGCAACAGCGCCGACGACACGCTCCGCTGCGGGGCCACCGGCTCGAGCACCTTCGCGGTCGACGCCTGCGTGCTCATCGCGAGGCCGCGCTGCAGCCGCTGGAGCTCCTGCCGCACCTTTTCGGCAGGCGACAGCCGCGCGGTGGGCGTCTTCTCCATCAGCGACATCACCAGCGCGTCGAGCTCGGGCGACACGGTGGCGTGGCGCGACGACGGCTTCGGCGCGGGCTCCGAGACGTGCTTGATGAGCACGTCCATCGGGGTGGCTCCGGTGAAGGGAATCGTGCCGGTCAACATCTCGAACGCGATGACACCGAGCGAGTACAGGTCTGACCTCGGCGAGACGTCGGCGCCGCGCGCCTGCTCGGGGCTCATGTAGTCGGGCGTGCCGGTCACCACCATGCCCGACGTCTGCGCCGAGTGGCCGTCGAATGACCTCTTCGCGAGGCCGAAGTCGAGCAGCTTCAGGTACCGCGCGCCGTCGCTCTGCTTCACGAGGAACACGTTCGAGGGCTTCAGGTCGCGGTGAATGATGCCGGCGGCGTGCGCGGCGCTGAGCGGCGTCACGATTTCGAGCAGCAGCGCGAGCGCCTCATCGGGCTCGAGCGGGGCACGCTCCTTCAAATACTTGTCGAGCGGCACGCCCTCGAGGAACTCCATCACGATGTACGGGCGCCCGTCGGCGAGCTGCCCCAGCGTGAACACGTCGATGATGTTGCGGTGCCCGATGGCCGTGACCGCCTGCGCCTCGGCGAGAAACCGCTTCACCGTCGTCGGGTCGGCTGCCACCTCGGGCCGCAGCACCTTCACCGCGACCTTCTTCTGAATCTGCGGCTGCAGGCCCCGGTACACGATGCCCATGCCGCCTTCGCCGACCACCTGCTGCACCTCGTAGTCGCCGAGCCGCTCGCCGATCAGCGGGTCCTTCGGCTTCGCCGACGGGTTCGTAATCTCGAACATCTCGAGCGCGATGGAGGGCGACGTAAAAATCGTGTTCCCGTCGCGCGGGCACTCGCTCGCCCCCTCGGGCTGCTCGAGCCCACACTTCGAACAGATGCGGCGGTTCGCGATGATGGTCGGCGCGTCCAACGGGGTTCCCGGACGCTAGCTCAAGGCTGCTCGCACACGTACACGGTGTCAGGGCCTGCCTGCACCGGGTTGCAGCTGAACCCCGTCGGGCAGCGCGCGGGCTGCGGCGTGAACGGCGGGCCCGTCATGCAGAACGCCGTGCAGAAGTTCGGGCCGCCGTCGTCGGGCGTCGCGCACGTCTGCGAGATGCAGTCGTTCATGTTGCCGTTGATGGTGCACACCTCGCCGATGGGTACGCACGTGTTCGGCATGACGTCGCCTCCGATGGAGTCACACATCCACCCGGCGGGGCAGTCGAGCGCGTCGCGGCACTCGCTCGAGCACACGCCGCTCGTCGCAGGCGCCGCGCGCTGCGCACAGGTGCGGCTCGTGCAGCTGTTGTCGCTCGAGCACGCGGCCCCCGCCGGCACACACCAGCGGCCCTGAACGCCGCTCACCAGCGAGCAGGTGAAGTCGCCGTTCTGCGGGCAGGCCCGGGTGCTCTCGCACGGCGTCGAGCACACCACCGGGCTGTTCGGCGCCTGACCGATGCACGTGCCCGCGAAGCACTGGCTCGGGTTCCCGTTCGGGCACGGGCGGCCCGAGTCCGACAGCACGCAGACCTTCGTCGGCCCTACGCTCAAGCAGCCCCAGCCCGCCGGGCACACCGAGTCGTTCTGGCACTCGATGGTGCACAGGCCCTGGCTCCCGCCGGCGCCGATGCACAACATGCTCTGGCACTGGCTCGCCGCCGAGCACGTGTCGCCGAACATGAGCTGGCCTGCGCCGCCGCCTGCCGTCGCACCGCCGCCTGCCGTCGCACCGCCGCCCGCAGTCGCCATGCCGCCGCCTGCCGTCGCACCGCTGCCCGCAGTCGCCATGCCGCCGCCCGCGGTCGCACCACCGCCCGCAGTCGCCATGCCGCCGCCCGCAGTCGCACCGCCACCGGCCGTTGCGCCGCCGCCCGCAGTCGCTCCACCTGCGCCGCCCGCGGTCGCGCCGCCGCTCGAGCCACCCGAGCCGCCGCCGTTCACGACGAGCACACACTGGCCCTGAATGCACGAGCCCAGGCCCTCGCAGTCTCGGTCGACGCGGCACACGAGCGTGCAGGCGCCGCCGACGCAGCGTTCGGTCTGCGGGCAGTCGCTGTGAAGGCGGCAGGGAGTCTGCTTCGAGGGGCAGGCGACGAGGAGCGCACTCGCCACGACGAGGAACCGGAGCACGGGCCCTGAAGCCTAGACGGCCCACGAATGGTGGTAAATCAGACGCCACGTGAAGCTGGTGAAGCTGACGCCCCTCCTTGCAGCACTGGTGCTCGTCGCGTGCACCGGGTCGCCGCCCGTCGTCGGGAAGTGCTCGCAGACGGGCGCCATCGAGCTCAATCGCCAAGATGACTTCGGCGTTGCGGGCGAACCCGCGACCAAGGTGCTGCGGCTCCCGATGACGTGCCCGCCTGAGGTCGAGATGCGCGCGACCGTGACCGTGCTCGGGCCCGACAACCTGCCCGTGCCGCTCTCTGAAGGTGAGCCGACGCGCGTGCTCTCGGGCAGCGACCGCAGCTTCGACTTCGCCACTGTGACGGCGAAGGTGCTGCCGGCCGCGCCGGGCCCGTACCACTTCACCGCGCGCTTCGAGCCGAACCTGGGCTCGGTGCAGGGCGACCTGCTCATCGCCGAGAACCACCGCGACGCGGGCCCCGAGCTGACGGTGCGCGGCGCCGGCGGCCTCGGCACCTGCTCGCTCATCGACGTGACGCCGGGCGGTCGACTGCTCTGTCTCACGGCCTCGCGGCTGAGCGTGTACGACCCCGACGGAGGCGCCCGTACGCAGACGCTGCCGGGCGTGCACGCGGCGCACGTGAGCGGCGTGCTCTGGGTCTACGACCCGCCCTTCGTGCGCCGCTACATCGAAGAGCCCTCGGGCTTCGTGCTGCACCCGATGTCGGGCGTGTCGACGAACGTCGGCACCAACCGCGGGGTCATCGCCGCCGACGCGTCGGGCGCGATGATTGGCCTCTTCCCCAACCTGTACGAAGCCGTGCTCGGCCCCGACGGCGGCATTCGGCTCCGCACCGATTATCTCCAGTCGGCGAGCCTGGGCGACGCCCTGTGGAAGCGCCGCGACGAGTACCTCTCGGTGGGTGACGGTCGAAACGTCTGCCACGGCCGGTTTCTCGACGCCGGCGACCTGTGCAACGGCTTCGAGCAAGGCGCGGTGCTGGCGAGCGAGCCCGCCGGCATCTGGAGCCTCGGCAGCGAGCCGTTTCAGCCCGAGCTCCGTTCGCTCGCGCTGCGCACCGGAGCCATCGTGCGGCAGCTCCCGCTCACCTCGGGGTGGTCGGCCGAGCCCCCCGACTGGGTGGAGTGGGACACCGGCGCCGTCATTCTCGACCAGAACACCGGCAGGCGGCTCTTCGTCGCCGACAAGGGCGGCACGTTCATGCTGCAGACGTACCCGGCGCTGCCGGTCTTGAGCGTGACGAGCCGGTGGGTCGCGCTGAGAAACGCGAACGACGACGTGTTGCTCTACAGCCGGTAGTAGGCTCGCGCGCCAACCATGAAGCGCGCGCTCCTCGCCGTGTCCTTCGTTGCGTTACTCTCTTGCCCGCATCGCCCGCCTGACCCCGAGCCGACGACACCCACGACGCCTGCCGCTCCGCCGGTGCCGCTGACCGGCTGGGTCGACCTGCACACGCACCCGCTGTCGTCGCTCGGGTTCGCGGGCAAGCTCGTCTACGGGGGCAACGACTGGGCGCCGACCGGCGGGTCGCTGCTGCCGTCTGACCCCGACTGCAACAACGACGTGCGCGCGACGACGCTCGAGCAGGCGCTCGGCCACGACCGCTCGACGCACGGCGGGTGGGACTTTCACAACCGCTGCGGCGACACGATTCGTGGGCTCGTCATCGGCGCGCTGCAGCAGATGAACAACGCGAACAACCCGCCCTCCGACGCGACGGGCGCGCCGACGTTTCCCGAGTGGCCGATGTCGAACGACGTCTCGCACCAGGTGATGTGGGTCGACAGCATCAGGCGCGCGTACGACTCGGGGCAGCGCGTGATGGTGGCGCTCGCGGTGAACAACAAGACGCTCGCCGACGTGGTGGCGGGCCACGGCGACGGCCCCGACGACGACCAGAGCTCGGCCGACCTGCAGATTGCCGAGCTGAAGGCGCTGGTGGGCCGGCACAACGACTTCATGGAGGTCGCGTACAGCGCCGCCGACCTCAACCGCATCGTCGCGGCGAACAAGCTCGCGGTGGTGCTGGGGTTGGAAATCGACAACATCGGCAACTTCAACACCGTGCCGGGGCTGACGCCGGCGCAGATTGCCGCCGAAATCACGCGGCTGCGTTCGCTCGGCGTGCGCTACCTCTTCCCGGTTCACGTCATCGACAACCCGTTCGGCACGACCGCGGCGAACCAAGACATCTTCAACCTGTCGAACCTGCGCGAGGCGGGCCACTTCTGGAACCTGCAGTGCGCGGCGCCGTCTGATGGTGTGACGTACCGACCGACGATGTTGAACCCGCTGCGCGACCCGTTCGCCGATGCGCAGACGGCGCAGATGGCATTCTTGATGGTGTTCAAGCTGCACCTGTTCAGTCTGGACAACCCGGCGCCTCCGCCCTGCCCGATGGACGGGGGCGTGGTGAACGTGGGCGCGACGAGCCCGGGGCTCACGCCGAACGGCACGTTCGCGGTGCAAGAGATGATGCGGCAGTGCATGTTGATGGACGTCGACCACATGTCGCAGGCGGCGGCGAACGACATGCTCTCGCTCGCGGTGTCGTCGGGCTACCCGGTGAACTCGGGGCACAACGACGTGCGCGGGCCCCTGGGCGGTACGACCGAGCGGCAGCTCACGGCGCCACAGTACGCGAAGGTGCAGGCGTCGGGCGGCATGGCGGGCGTCGGCAGCGCGCGCGTCGACCCGGCGACGTTCGTGGCGCTGAGCAACGAGGTGCTCGCGGCGCTCGGCGACGGCGGGCACGTCGGCTTCGGCACCGACTCGAACGGCGTGTCGCCGCTGATGGGCGGGCCGTCGCCGGGCACCCACGTGACGTACTCGGCCACGTACCCCATGAGCACGCTGGGCGCGCGCACGTGGGACTTCAACGACGCGGGCGTGGCGCACTACGGCATGTTGTCGGACTTTCTCGAGGGCGTGAAGCAGGTCGACGGCGGGCCCGCGCTGGTCGCGAACATGATGCAGGGTGCGCAGGCGTTCTACGACACGTGGGCGAAGGCCGAGGCGGCGTGCGCGGCGCTCGCGGGCGTCGATGCGGGGCCGCCGCCTTCGCCGCCGGCGCCATCGGGCCACCACCACCACCACTTCTTGAAGACGACGACCGAGCCGCAGTGCCCGTCGGGGCAGCTGTACCGCGCAGCGTGTGGCCAGTGTCTGCCGCTCAGGGCCAACTGCCCGGCGTGTGAAGAGACCGACGGCGGCGCCGGCTGCGTGCGGCAGCCCGAGTGCCCGGCCGGCCGCACGCGCAACCACTGGGGCGTGTGCACGACGACGGCGAGCGAAGAGAACACCCGGCAGCTCGACCTGCCGCTCGGCGTGAAGCTGGCGAAGACGCCGGCGAACCAGGGGCCGGTGGTGACGGCCGGCAAATACGTGCTGACGGTGACGCCGCACGGCTCGGCGACGAGCACGTCGTTCGTGATGGACCTGAGCGAGAAGCCGGCCGGCTGGGAGGTCAAGGGCGCCACCGTGAAGGTGCCGGCGACGGGCGGCTACGTCGACGGCTTGTGGACGCTGCACTGGAAGGCGGGCAAGCAGGTGGTGACGCTGATGGTGCGGCCCGGAGCCGAGCTGAAAGGCGCGTTCACGGCGCACAAGCCGAACACGAAGTCGGTGACCGGTGAGGTGACGCTCGTGAAGGTGCGCACGGCACCGAAGGGTGTGCCGGGCGTCGAGAAGCTCGGCGACCTGTTCTAGAGGCGAGCGCCACGGGCACACACCGTTCGCGCTGAGCGGAGGCCGTCAGGCCGGAGTCGAAGCGGTGTCGCAGCAGCACCTCGTCACCCGTTCGACTCCGCGCTTCGCGCTCCGCTCACGGAGAACGGAGAACGGAGAACGGTTGTTACGCTGCGAGCGCTTCCACCGCGCCGCAGAACTCTTCCACGCTCTTCGCCTTCTTCAGCGCGCGCGCGGGCCGGCTGTCTTCCGGCAGCTCCATCACCGCGAGCGAGCCCTTCAGCTTCGCGAGCAGCGCGCCGTCGCCGTGAAACAGCGCGCCGTAGCTCTCGGCGAGCCGGCGCAGGTACTGCTGGTGCGCGCGCAGCCGCTCTTCGGGCGTCGGGCACGGCGGGGCCCGCCCGCGCAGCCGCTCGAACAGCAGCGGGTCGCGCATCGCGCCGCGCCCGAGCATGAGGCCCGCGGCGCCGGTCTCGTGCAGCACCGTGAGCCCCCGCTCGGCTGAGTCGAGGTCACCGTTCGCGATGACGGGCAGCCGCGTCTCGCGAACCACGCGCGCGGTGAGGGTGTGGTCGGCCGCGCCCTCGTAGCGCTGCACCACCGTGCGCGCGTGCAGCGCGAGAAAGTCGACGCCGCAGCCTTCGAAGACGGGCAGCAGCGAAAAAATCTGCTCAGGGTCCGAGTACCCGCAGCGCACCTTCACCGAAAACGTGCCGGCGATGGTCTCGCGCAGCGCACGCAGAATCGCGGGCAGCTCGTGCGGCCGCTCGAGCATGCCGCCGCCGCAGCCGACGTTCATGCGCCCGTACGGGCAGCCCAGGTTCAGGTTCAGGTGCACCGCGCCGGCCGCCTGAGCCACGCGCGCGGCCTCGACCAGCGGGCCTTCGTCGCGGCCGATCAGCTGCACCACCAGCGGCACGCCGTGCTCGCTCGGCCGCGCATCGTCGAGGTCACCCTCCGACAGCCGCGGCGAAGCGGCCGTCGCTCCCGGCCGAACCCGCATGAACTCGGTGAACAGCACGTCGGGCTTCACCCACTGCGCGAACACCTTGCGCACGGCCCGGTTCGTCACGCCCTGCATGGGCGCGAGCATCAGCGGTACCGAACCTGTCGCCCACGGCAGCGCGCGCATCGCCGAGCCTCTCTACGCGACTTCAGCTGCAGGCGGCGAGCAGGGGCTCGTCGACCTCGAGCAGCGCCGCCCCCGCCGTGTAGCCCGCGCCCGCCGCCACCAGCAGCACCTTGCCGCCCGGCTTCACCCGCTTCGTGCGCAGCGCCTCTTCGAGCGCGAGCGCCACCGACGCGCCGGCCGTGTTGCCGAGGCGCTCGATGTTCACCATCACCTTCTCTTGGGGAATGCCGCACAGCCGCCCGAGCCGGTCGACGAGCCTCCGGTTCGCCTGGTGCGGCACCACGAGGTCGACGTCGGCGAGCTTCATGCCGAACGCGCCCACGAGCTCTTCGGCCACGCTGCGCATGCCCTCGACGGCCTGGAAGTACACGGCCGGCCCGTCTTGCATGTGAATGAAGTGCCGCTGCTTCGCGACGGTCTCTGCGGTCGCGGGCTCACGCGAGCCGCCGGCCGGCACGTACACCGACTTGAGGCCCGAGCCTTCGCTGAGCAGCCCGATGCCGAGCAGGCCGTGGCCGGGAGCGACGACGGCGGCTGCGGCTCCATCGCCGAACAGCGCGCACGTCGAGCGGTCGCGCAGGTTCAAGAAGCGCGAGCGCACCTCGGCGGCGCACGCGAGCACCGCACGGTCACCGGTCTCGACGGCGCGCGCGGCCACATCGAGCGCGAACAGAAACCCGCTGCAGGCGGCGACGACGTCGAACGAGGGAATCGGGGGCAGCTCGAGCGCCTTCTGCACGGCGCACGCGGTCGACGGGCTCACGTGGTCGGGTGAGACGGTGGCGAGCACGAGGCGGTCGACGTCGGCCGTACCGAGCGACGCGCGCTGCAGCGCGGCGCGGCAGGCGGCGGCGGCGAGGTCTGACGTGGCCTGCTCGGGCGCGGCCCAGCGGCGCTCGGTGATGCCCGACAGCTGCTGCATCTCGTCGGGGCTCATCGCGGCGCCGAGCGAAGCGAGCTCGGCGTTGGTGACGACGCGGTCGGGCACGTAGCGGCCGAGGGCAGCGAGGCGAACGTTTTTCGGGCGATAGATTTTCATCGTCTCGGCACGACCACCATCTCGAAGGCGCTGCCATCGCGCAAACGAACGGCGCTGAAGTCGGCGATGTCGCGGGTCGCGAGTCGCACGACGTCGAGTTGCTCGGCGAGCGCCACGACCGATGCGTCGACGAGGCCCAGCTCGAGCGCGGCGAACCGGCGATCGATCTCCATCGCACGCTCGATCGACGTCAGCTCGACAGGGGCCAACGTGAACGCGCCTGAAGACAGGTCGCGTGTCAGCGCACGCATCGCGGCTCGATCGTCGCGCAGAAAGGAGTCGACCTCGGCGAGCACCAGGCCCGGAACGTAGCGCGCACGCGCGCGGTCGATGGCTCTGCGAAAAGCGCGATGATCAGGCGCAGATCGATCGAGATAGTCGAGCAACGCTCCGGTGTCGCAGATCAGCGCGGCGTCGCTCATCGCGAGAGGTGCCGAAAGCGCTCGGCTTCATCACCTCGCTCACGCAGCCTCCGAGCAACCCCTGCGCTCTTCGGCTTCGGGTGGGGTCGGTACTGCTCGAGCACCAGCTGCAGCTGCTGCCGAATGAACTCCGAGCGCGAGACACCGCGCGACTCGGCGGCCTGGGTCAGCAACGCGTCGAGCTCGGGCGGGAGCGCAATGGTCGTCGGCTTCTTTTTCGTGAGTGCCATGAAAGTAATATTACCACTCCCACAGCGCGGCGCCCCACGACATGCCCCCGCCGACGGCTGCGATCAGCACGCGCTGCCCCTGCTTCAGGGTCTCGGCGCGCGCCTCGGCCACCGCCACCACCCACCCCGCCGCCCCGATGTTCGCGTGGCGGTGCAGGTTCATGAAGGCACGCCCGGTCGGTATGCCGAGCCGGCGACACACCTCGTGAATCACGTCTTTGCTGGTCTGGTGCGGCACGTACGCGTCGACGTCGGCTGCGCCCAGCCCTGCGCGCTCGAGCACCGCCCGAATCGCCGCCTCGTACTTCAGCGGCACCGTCTCACGCAGGCCCTCGGCGTCGCCCGACAGCACGTACCCGCCCCGCTCGATTTCTTCGCGCGTCGGCGGCAGCGCCCCGCTGGTGTACACCAGCCCCGCGAGCGACCCGTCGGTGTTCATCGACACGCCGCGCAGCCGCGCGCCCGACACCGGCCCCAGCACCAGCGCGCCCGCGCCGTCGGCGAGCGAGACCGCCGCCATCTTGCTCTGCCGCGGTATCACCTTCGAGAACGTCTCGGTGCCCACGAGCAAGACGTGTCGCGCGCCTCCTTCGTGAAACAGCCCGGCCTGCGCGAGCCCGAACAGCCCCGCCGCGCAGCCCGTGCGCACGTCGAAGCACGGGCACGACAGCCCCAGCGACGCCCCGAGCGGCGCCGAGAGCGTCGACGTCCACCGGTGTGGCGTCGACGAGGCGACCACCACGAGGTCGACCGACTTCAGGCCCGCATCGGCGAGGGCGCGCGAGGCCGCCACCTTCGCCAGGTCGAGCGTGCTCTCGTTCACCGACCAGGTCCGCTCTCGAACCCCGAGCGTCTGCTCCATCGCCGTCGCCGCGAACTCGAGCTGCTCGCCGTCGGGCACCCGCGCGCGGTTGCCCCAGGCCTCGGCGGGCAGCCCGCGCAGCACCTCGAGGTTCGTCACGACCCGCGAGGGAAAGGCGGTGCCCGCGCCGAGCACGCCGAAGTCGTCGAAGGGGCCGACGGTCAGCATCGATGTGCCCTCAAGGATAGCGCCCTCCGTCGGGAATCTCTGTCTTCGCCGGCACCCGCGCGCCCGACGCGATGACCGCGCCCTCGCCCACCTTCACGTTCGCCTCGAGCACCACCTCGTGCCCGAGCACCACGTTGTCGCCCACCACCACGCCCGACCAGAACATGCAGCCCATGCCGACGTGCGTGTACTCACCGATGCGCACCCCCGGGGCGATGCGGCACTCGGGCCCGATGCTCGTGTACTCACCGATGACCACGTCGGGCCCCACCTTCACGCCCTCGAGCAGCTGCGCGCCGCGCGAAATTTTCACCGGTCCGAGAATCAGCGTGCCCTGCTCGATGAAGTGCCCCGACGTCATCACGTCGGCCGCCAGCATCGTCTCGGGCCCCACCGTGAGCAGGTGCGCGTCGACCGGCAGAATGCTCGACGCCGTCTGCATCTGAAACGCCACGTCGGCGCCCAGCGCGCGCAACATCAACCAGCGCAGCGACGCGTACGAGAACGCGAGGTGCTTGATGCCCGGCAGGTACACCGCGCGCATCAGCGAGAAGTGCAGCCCCCACGCGACCGCCATCGCGCTGCCGGGAAACGGGTAGCGCCCCGGCTTCGGCCGCGGCATCAGCAGGCGCAAGCCGAACGTGCACAGCGCCACGCCGGCCACCACGAGCAACAGGTAGAGCGGCACGAGCGCGGCGCCCCAGAAGCCCGGCAGCGGCTGAACCGTGTGCAGCCACGCGACGCCAGTCAGCGGAGGCCCCAGCACCAGCAGCAGAATCACCGCCGACGCGGCATCGAGCGCGAGCAGCGCCAGCGCGGCGTTCTTCACGTCGACCCCCAGACGGCGTCGAGCGTGGCCCAGGCGAGCTCCCACGCACGGGGGCTCACGAGCTCGAGCGCCTCGAGGTACAGCTTGCCGGCCTCGTCGAGCTTCAGCTGCCAGTGCGTCTTCACCTCGTCGCCGAACTGCAAGAGCGGCGCGCTGAACTTCGCCCAGCCCGGCACGTCTTCGCGCGCGGCTGGCGTGGGCGTGCCGGCTTCCCAGCGGGTCGTGGTGGTGGGCGTCAACAGCCAGCTCGGGCTGCGCACGTACGGCTCGAAGAGCAGGCGGTAGTGAAAGAGCTTCCCCCCGCTGCGCGGGTGCACGATGGAGCCCTGCGACATGTGCACGGTGCGGCCCTCGACGCTGCCCGTCGCCGCGTGCTCGGTCTTCGTAGGCTTCGGCGCGACGGTCAGGCCGTGCGCTTTCGCGAAGGCGTCGAGCTCGGGGAACACGAGGGCAGAAGTGTAGCCCCACCCCGCCGCGCGCCCACACCGCTCAATTGCGCCGTCACCTCACGGCGCGCAGGCGCCCTGCTCACACCGACCGGTCGCGCAGTGGTGGCGCTCCCAGCACGGCGCTCCTTCGGGCATCGGAGCCGTGCAGACGGGCGGCGCGTACGTCGCCGTGAAGCAGAACGAGCCGGGGCAGCACCCCGAGTCGTCGTCGCACGCCTGGCCGTCGGTGCTGCACGCCAGCGCGCCGCAGCGCCCATTCGTGCACACGCCCGCCAGACATTCGCTGGCCATGTCGCACGCGCTGCCGTCGATGTGCTGCCGCCGGCAGGTCGGCGGCGCGTACGTGAAGTCGAAGCAGAAGCTGCCGGCGCAGCAGTCGGCCTCGGCGCCGCAAGCGCCCCCGACCGGCTGGCAGGTCGCGGTGCCACAGCGGCCGAGCGTGCAGGCGCCGCTCACGCACTGCGAGGCGTCGAGGCACGACGCGCCGTCGGCGAGCTGCGGCTGGCACGTCGGCGGCGCGTAGGTGAACGACAGGCAGTACAGCCCGGCGCAGCACCCGCCCTCGCCGCACGCCGAGCCCGGTGACGCGCACTCTGGCGCTCCTTGCGCCTCGCTGCGCGCCGGCGCCGTCTGCGCGACCGGCTCTTCTCGCTCGGGTGCCACCTGCCCCGCGTCGGGGCCCGCGAGCTGCTGCTGCGCCCCCGACGGGCTCTCGGCCGTGACCTTGAGGCAGCCCGACAACACCGACACCACGACCAGCAGACACTTCGCCTTCATGTTGGCTCCCCGCTTCTAGAAAATCGTGTAGACGAACGGCGCGACGTATTCGACGGCAGCGACCACCGCGAGCAGCAGCGCCGAGGCCGCGAGCACCACGACCATCGGTATCAGCCACCAGCGGCCGCTCTTCACGAGTGCCCGGCACAGCTCGATGAAGACGAACGAGCGCCTGCGCGCCGGCGCCGCGGTGGGCGCACGTGCGGGCAGCAGGCGTGACGGCGAAGTGAGGGGTCTCACGTGGGCCTCCGGCGAATCAGGCAGTTCTCGAGCACGAGAAAGTCGAGGTCTGACCGCACGAAGACCGCGTAGGCCTCGGCGGGCGACGCGCAGAGCGGCTCGTCTTTCAGGTTCATCGACGTGTTCAAGAGCACGCCCACCCCGGTGCGGCGGCGAAACGCCTCGACGAGGGCGAAGAAGCGCGGGTTGTCGTCTTCGTGAATGACCTGCACGCGCGCGGTGCCGTCGACGTGCGTGACCGCGGGCAGCTCTCGCCGCAGCTCGGCCCGCACCGGAACCACGCTGCACATGAACGGCGCGAGGAGGTCGGCTTCGGGCGCGTCGAGCTCGAACCAGCGGCCGGCCTCGTCGGCGAGCACCGCGGGCGCGAACGGGCGAAAGCTCTCGCGGAACTTGATTTTGCGGTTCACGCGCTCTTGCGCGTTCGGGTTGCGCGCGTCGGCG
>JAEUJP010000665.1 GCA_016793725.1 Myxococcaceae bacterium
CGGCGCCAGCGCCTCTTCCCACGCGCGCATCAGCCGGCTCTGCCCGACCGCCGCGCACGCCTGCTTGCCCGGCACGTCTTTCGGCCGCGCCTCGAGCTTCAACCGCTCGACACCCAGCGCGATCGCCCCCGACGACACCACCACCACCTCTCGCGTCGCCGCGGCCGACGCGATCTCGCCCGCGAGCTGCTCGAAGTGTGCGCGGTGAAAGCGCCCGGTCGCGTTGGTGAGCGCGTTCGTGCCCACCTTCACGACGATGCGGCGCGCCTTCGTCAGTGCCTGCCGATGCACGCGCAGCCGTGTACCCTGGAAAAAACCGAAAAGGGAGCCCTCGCACCGGCGAGAGCTCCCTTCGGCTCGACGAAATCAGGTCAGCTCTTCAGTTGCAGGCGATCTGAATGCACGCGTTGCCCGGCGGCACGCAGATGCCGCAGCTCGCGTTGCAGCACTCGAGACCCGGCGCGCACGTCACGTTGCCGCAGCTCGACGGCGGCGGAGCGCAGTCGCAGATGTCGCAGCCATTCGCGCCCTTCTTCCACCCGTACTGGCACGCGAGCGTGCAGACGACCGGAGCGCACGTGCAGGCTTGCTGAGTGCACGAGAAGCCGGGCGGCACACACGTGCCGCAGCTCGCGTTGCAGCACTCGGTGCCCGGCTGGCACACCGTGTTGCCGCACTGGGTCGGCGAGCCGGCGTCGCCGCCACCCGGCTTCGGGTTGCACGCGCACAGCGGGCAGCCATCGGGGCCGAGCTGGTTGCCGTACTCGCAGTAGATGGCGCAGACCGGGCCGCACGCGTGACCGCCGTCGAGGTCGGGCGGCTTCGGGTTGCACGAGCAGGTCGCGCACCCGTTCGCGTCGAGCACGTTGCCGTACTCGCAGTAGATGGCGCACACCGGGCCGCACGTGCCGGCGTCGGGCGCGGGCTTGCACTGGCACGTCTCGCAGCCGTTCTGGTCGACGACGTTGCCGTACGGGCACCAGATGTCGCAGACCGCGCCGCACTGGCCACCGTCATTCACCGTCGGCGGTGGCTTGCACGCGCACGTCGGGCAGCCGTTCGGGTCGAGCACGTTGCCGTAGGGGCACGCGATGTCGCAGACCGGGCCGCAGGTCGGAGGCGGGTTGCACGCACAGACGTCGCAGCCGTCGGCGCCCTTCTTGAAGCCGTGCTCGCACGCGAGCGTGCACGCAACGTCGGGACATGTCGTCGGCGCCGGTTTACAGGCGCACGTGGGGCAGCCGTTCGCGTCGAGCACGTTGCCGTGCTCACACCAGATGGCGCACACCGGGCCGCACTGGTTGCCGCCGGGGCCACCTGCGCCACCCAGCTTGCTCTTGTCGGAGTCGTCACCGACGTTGAACAGCGTGCCGCACCCCGCGAGGCTCAACAGCGACACCATCACGATTCGGTTCATCATTTTGTCCGTCACTCCCCTTCGGCCTGTCTGATTCGTGGGGTTCATGACGGAATAAAACCTTTCATCGACCACATCGGCTTCTCACCGCGTCGGCCTCGGCCTGCAGCACGCCCGCGGGGAAACGCTGCTCACGCTCATCGAGCTTCGCGAGCGCGCCGTCGACGTCGCCGCGCTGCAGCGCCTCGAGCGCCTGACGAACCAGCTGGGCCTCGAGCGCCACCGGGTCGGCCGCTCGGGGCGCAGCGGCCACCGTCGCGACGGGCGACTTCACTGCCGCCGGAGTCACCTCGACCGTCGGAGCCGTGAGCTGCCGCTTCGCGACGTACACGCCCGCCGCGCCCATGCCCGCGCTCGACGCGAGCACGAGGCCGACGGTCGCGGTGCGAAGCCAGCCGACCTGCCAGCTGCGCGACGGTCGCTCGGTGAGCCGCGCCGCGACGCGCTGGGGCAGCCGCTCGGGCACCCGCGCGCCGGGGTCGCCTGCCGCGAACAGCGCGTCGACCGCCTTCTCTTGCTCGGGCGTCACGAGCGCACCTCGGCCATCAGCTTCGCGAACCGCGCCTTCGCGCGGTGCCGCAGCACGAACACGGCTTCTTCTTTCACCTGGAGCAGCTCGGCGACCTCGCGCCCCGACCGCCCTTCGAGCTCGAACAACACGAGCACCTGGCGGTCGCGCTCTGAGAGGCGGTCGAGCACGCGGTACAGCTCGCGCTCGGCGTCGCGCTGCTCGAGCACCTCGGGGGCGAGGCGGCAGTCATCGGCGACCTCGAGCCCGTCGTCGGCCGACGCGCGAAAGAAGCGGCGAAACGTCTCGGTGCGGCGGCGCGTGCGAACCGTGTTCGCGGTGAGGCTGAACAGCCACGTCGTGAGCTGGGCCTCGGCGCGAAACTTGGGGAGCTCGCGCTGAACCTTCACGAATACGTCGTGGGTCACGTCTTCTACGTCGAGCAAAGGTCCTCCGAGCCGTGCCACCCAGCGCGCCACCGTCATCACGTGCTCGCGGTACACCACTTCGAAGCTCGGCACCGCGACGGTGTCGAGCCGGCCCGCCAGGGGGTGGGCTTCCGTGAGCACTCTCATTTTTCTGAGGGCCTCATCGGCGCGGGACCTTTCACCGTGCCGTAACCGCCCGAGATGCCGAGCATTGCGGCGAGCTCGAACGTGGGCAGCGGCGCATTTGCAGAGACTCCGGTCACGGTCACCTTTCCCTGCAGGGGCCATGCGCAGCCGCGCAGCCCCAGGTAGACGGTGAAGACCTCAGAGAGGGGGCGGCCGGCCCGGGCCTGCGCGCAGACCGAGCCGTCGAACCCCGTGGTGACGTAGTTCTGCATGAAGCCCTGCCCTTCGAGCCTCAGCCACGCGCCCTCGAGCGAGACGGCGGGCTCGAGATAGAGCGGGCCCAGGTCGAACCGGTACCGCACGCCGAGGCCGACCGCGACGCGAAACCAGCGCACCTGGCCGGGCCCGAGCGCGAGTGAGCGCGCGGTCGCGGTCGAGCCCTCGACGAACCCGGCGAGCTTCGAGCCGACCGACGCGGTGAGGCCGACCCCGGGCGCGGCGCTGTGCGCGTAGTGCGCGCGGGCGTCGAGGGCGAGCTCGAAGCGAAGTGAGAGCTCGGGCGCCGGCTCGGGAGGCTCGGCGGGCAGAACGGGCACAGGCGCGGGTGCCGGTGCCGGTGCGTCGACGACGGGTGGCGGCGGCAGCGGCTCTTCCGGGGCAGGTGGCCCTTCGGGCGGCGGCCCCGCCCACGTCGGCGCGACCGCCTCGGGCGGCGGCGGGGTCGGGGTCGGTGCCGGTGCCGGTGCCGGCGGTGGTGCACGAACGACCGGCTTCTTTTCGGGCACGGCCTCCACCGGAGCAGGCGCCGGCACCGGCTCGGGCTCGGGCGCCGTCACCAGCCACGCGCCGAGCACCGCGATCGCGACGGTCTCGCGCTCCGAACACTTCGGCGAGGCCGGCACCACCTTCTCGCGCACCACCGCGCCCGCGCCGTCGAGCAGCGCCACGCGCATCGCATCGCCGGTCACCGTCACCGCCCAGCGGTAACGGTCGCGAACCTCTTTCGGGGCCGCGCGCGCGAGCCCGTCTGCGACGCGCCCGTCGTCAGGGCACGCTGCCAGCACCGCCGCGATCAACCCCGCCACGACCATCGCGCCCGCCGCTACCGCACAAACGTTGTTATAGCCACCCTCTGAAGCACCCCCCTCAGACATGCACGAACCCTTCGGCAACACGTTCGGCCTCAAGCCGTCAGAGCTCAAACACCTGAAGCACACGTGGCGCCGGCGCTCGTCTCCGCACGAGCTGGTCAGCCCCGAGCTCGCGCGACACCTCACCGACTTCTCACACGAGACGCACCGCCAGGTCGGCGTGCTGCTGAACCGCAAGGGTGAGGTCGAGTGGGTCGTCGTCGGCAACGCGCACAAGCTCGAGCTGCCCGACATCGGCCGCGCGCGCGCCGGCCAGGTTCGCCTGCGCGGCCTGCGGCTCGTGCACACGCACCTGAAGAGCGAGCCGCTCACGAAAGACGACCTCACCGACCTCGCGCTCTTGCGCCTCGACGCGGTCGCCGCCATCGGCGTGAAAGACGACGGCCTGCCCGGCGTGCTGCACTGGGCCCACCTCTTGCCGCAGAACGGCGACGGCGCGTTCTGGCGCACCGAGACGTTGAGCAGCGTGCACGACGAGCAGCCCGACCTCGCCGCGACGCTGTCGGCGCTCGAAGACGAGCTCGCGCAGCAAGAGGTCGTGCGCAAGACGTCTGACCGCGAGCGCGCGGTGCTGGTCGCCGTCTGCCTCGACCGCAACCGCCTCGCTTCAGAGGGCTCGCTCGCCGAGCTGAAAGAGCTCGCGCGCACGGCCGGGGTCGAGGTCGTCGACGCGCTGCTGCAGCAGCGCCGCGAGGCCGACCCGCGCTACCTCATCGGCAAGGGCAAGCTCGACGAGCTGAACCTCGCGTCGATGCAGACCGGCGCCGACGTGCTCGTCTTCGACAAGAACCTGACGCCGAGCCAGGCGCGCCACATCGGCGAGGCGACGAGCATGAAGGTGCTCGACCGCACGCAGCTGATTCTCGACATCTTCGCGCAGCGGGCGCAGAGCGCCGAGGGCAAGCTGCAGGTCGAGCTGGCGCAGCTGAAGTACATGATGCCGCGGCTCGTGCAGTCAGACTCGTCGCTGTCGCGACTCATGGGCGGCGGCGTCGGGGGCCGCGGCCCCGGTGAGACGAAGCTCGAGATCGACCGCCGCCGCGTGCGCGACCGCATCACCGCGCTCGAGCGCCGCATCGACCAGCTGAGCCAGGACCGCAAGACCCGCCGGCGCGCTCGCAACCGCCGCGAGCTGCCCGTCATCTCGATCGTCGGCTACACGAACGCCGGCAAGTCGACGCTGCTCAACGCGCTGACCCAGAGCGAGGTGCTCGCCGAAGACAAGCTGTTCGCCACGCTCGACCCGACGAGCCGGCGGCTGCGCTTCCCCCGCGAGCACGAGGTCATCATCACCGACACGGTCGGCTTCATTCGTGACCTGCCGCGCGACCTGGTCGCCGCGTTTCGCGCCACGCTCGAAGAGCTCGAAGACGCGTCGCTGCTGCTCCACGTCGTCGATGCCTCAGACCCGGCCCACCCCCAACAGGTCGAGGCGGTCGAGAACATCTTGCACTCGCTCGAGCTGACCGACACGCCGCGGCTGTTGGTGTGGAACAAGGCCGACCGGCTCGAGCCCGAGGCCCTCGACGCGCTGGTTTCCGAGCGTGGGGGCGTCGCCATCAGCGCCGCGAAGCGTCAAGGGCTCGAGGTGCTGCTCGAGAAGGCCGAGCGCACGCTGTTCGCAGAAACTGCGAGCCACGAGCTGGCCGCGCTACGTTCACCCTGAGTGTTCGCCCTCGCGCTCGCGCTGGTGCTGTCTCAGGCTGCGCCGCCGCAGGCGAGCGGTGCGGCGAGCAGCCGCACCGAGGGCGAAGACCCGGTCTCGCCGGAGGCTGGCGCAAGAAACACGGACGGCGGCGTTCTCGACGAGCGCCTCGTCGAGGCACAAGCAGCCATCGACGCGATGCGTGACGTGCTGCGCGCCGTCGAGCACGGCCTGCAAGAGGCGAACGCGCTCGGCGACACGCGCGCGTTCAACTGCGTGAAGACGGGCCACCTCGCGCTGCAGCACCAGGTCGAGTCGGCCGAGCAGTGGCAGGTGCTGCTCAGAGACGCCGTGGGCCAGGGCGACGACGCGCTCGCCGCGCGCCAGCTCGACCGCATCGGCGACTCGAAGCTCGAGGTGCAGCGGCGCGCCGCAGAGCTCGCCACCTGCAAGCTCGCGGTCGAGCCGCCCGCGCCCGTCGTCAACCGCACGTGGTTCGGGTGCCACGACGCGCCGTCGTCTGCAGAGAACCCCGCGTGGCGGCGCTGCGAGAAGCGGCGCACGTCGGTGGCGACGTTCGGGCTCGAGGGCCTGCTCGTCGCGATACCCGTCGCGAGCCTCGTCGCAGTGAACCAGCGCGGCGTCGACCTCGCCGAGTACGGCGGTCTCGCGCTCGAGTCGGGGGCCGGCGGCCTCGTCGGCGGGCTCGCGCTGTTCGCGGTGAGCGGGGCCTTGGCGCTCGCGGTGACCCAGGGGCTGGCGTCAGAGAATGCGGGTCGCGCCGCCCCCATCGTCGGGGCGTTCACGATGCTCGGCATCGGAGCGGGCTCGGTCGCCGGCATGGCGATCGCCCGGCCGGTCGCGGGCGCGGGCTCGGTTTTGGCGAGCATCGCGGGCTACGCGGTCATCGCCGCGATCTCGACGCTGCTCATCATCGTGCACGACCACTTCGCGGTGGCGCCGGGTGACGAGGCGGTGCTGGCCGAGCAGACGTTCGGGGTGGCGCCCGCGCTGATGGCGGTCGCGGGCCTGCTCACGGTGCCGGCGATGTGGTCGCTGTTCGCGCGCGAGTAGCACGTACAATGGCAGCGCCATGATCTGATCGTGGAAGCGGTGAGCCAGTGGCTGGAGCACGCGGAGTAGTCGACGTGGCCAGCCGACCTCACGGACTTCGAGGCATTCACCGAGCTCGTCCCCTTCGAAGAGCTGCGGCACTCAAGGCCGAAGGCGAGAGTGAGCGACGTTGGAATGTCAGTGTGTCGACCATGAGGCCCGCCCTGCGCTCACCCGATGTCAGCGATGCCGACCAGTTCGTGTACGTCGACCTCGACTGGGCCGGCTTCGAACAGTTCGTCGCCGCCCGCGGTGACCGCGCTTCACCTCGCATCACCTACCTCGACGGAGTTCTCGAGCTCATGGCCCCCTCCAAGACCCATGAGGGCATCCAGAAGCAGCTCGCCATGTCGGCTTTGCGCTGCGGCCGAACCCGTTTCAAGCTGTGGCGGCGTACCGGGCGCTGTTCCGCCGGCACTAACCGACGATCTCGAGCACCGAGTGCAGCCACTCCTGCACCTTCACCGGGCCCTGCTGCAGCCCCTCGTCCATCGAGAACGCCGTCAGCGCGCCGGCCAGCTGCCCCGACGTCGCGTAGCGGTTCTTCGTATCGGGTGCCAGCGCCCGCGCGATGATCGCCGCGAGCGGCTTGTCGACGTAGTCGGGGATCTGCAGCTTGCCTGCCCGAATCGCCGCCATCACCTGGTCTTGCGACGCGCCCTCTTTCTGAAACGGGTGAAAGCCCACCACCATCTCGTGCA
This sequence comes from Myxococcaceae bacterium, assembly GCA_016793725.1. Taxonomy (GTDB): domain Bacteria; phylum Myxococcota; class Myxococcia; order Myxococcales; family Myxococcaceae; genus Xiheicaenimonas; species Xiheicaenimonas phototrophica. The sequence continues at coordinate 7,090 of JAEUJP010000665.1, forward strand.
GCATCACCCCGACCGCGAACACGTCTGACTGCGGCCCCAACGTCTCGCCCCGCGTCTGCTCGGGCGAGAGGTACGAGAGCTTGCCCGCCGCCACGCCCTCGCCCGGCCCGATGTTGCCGCGCGACGACGTCGCCACCCCGAAGTCGCCGAGCTTCACCTCGCCGTCGCCCGAGAAGAAGACGTTCGACGGGTTCACGTCGGAGTGCACCAGGTGCATCTCGGCCCCGCTCTTCGTCTTCGCCCGGTGGAAGTACGCGAGCCCCTTCAGCACCTCGATGCAGACGTGCACGCCCATCGCCACGGGGAAGTCGCGCATCAGCCTGCGGTGCGCGTCCATCACCTGACGCAGGTCGCCGCCGATCAGGTACTCCATCGAGATGAACGGCCGGCCGAACGCCTCACCTACCTCGTAGCGCCCCACCAGGTTCGGGTGGTCGAGCAGCCCCATCAGGTCGGCCTCGTCGTGAAAGGCCTCGGCGTTCATGCCCTTCTTCATCAGCTTGAGCGCCACCTCGACCTGGTTGCCGTCGACGTCGATGGCGTCGGCGAGAAACACCTCGGCCATGCCGCCCGCGCCGACGCGCGAGCGAATGACGTACTTGCCGAACCGCCGCGAGGGCACTTCGATGGTCTTGGTTTCTGGCTCCAGGCGGCCGCGACTCTACCCTCAGCTTCGCAACGCGTCAGCGAGACACTTCGCGCAGAACCCCTGCCCCGGCCGCGTCGGCCCCGCGCAGCTCTTGCACGCCGACACCTCACACGCGCCGTCGTCGCACCGCGGCGTCGGCACCTTCGCGAGCTGCTGGCCCAGCTCGGCGTCGCTCACCTTCGACAGCGCCGACAGCCAGTGCCGCCACGTGCCCGCGAGCTCGACCACCTTGCGCGCGAGCGACCGGTCACCGCGCGCCAGCCGCACCGACCAGTGGCGAAAGTCGCGCAGCGCCCACAGCGTCATCAGCCAGGCGTCGGTGTCGCGGTACACGCCGCCGGCGCCGTCGACCACCACGAGCTCTGCCTTCTGCGAAGCCGCGAGCGGCAGCTGCACCTGCGAGGCCGGCAGCACCGCGAGCGGCACGAACGTCGGCTGCTTCGAAAGCCACTCGGCGCACCGGCAGCAGAACGCGCACGCGTCGTCGTAGAGCACGAAGAGCGCGTTCATCACGCCACCTTCTTCGCGCCGAGCCACTCGGTCGGCATCACCGGAGGCGGCTGGCGGTCGGCCACCGCGCGGCGGCGCATGCGGTTGAACACGTAGAGGTTGAAGAAGTGCATCACGCCGAGCACCACCAGCACCGCGCCCACCTTCGTCGAGAGGTTCTCGATGACGTCTTCGAGGCTCGCGGGCGTCGCAGACGACTTCATCGACAGCACCACCCAGCCACAGTTGATGAGGTAGAAGCCGACCAGCAGGAGCTGGTTCACCGCCTCGGCGAGCTTCTCTTTGCCCACGAACGTGTCGGCGAGAAACGCGGCGCCGTGCTTGAAGAGCGTGCGGCCGACCCCGAGGGTCACGGCGAGCGAGATGACGAGATAGAGAACGTGCTGGGCGAAGGGGTATGGGTTCATGCCTGGCAGTACCGAACGCCCGACCCGAAGTTATTCGGTGCGCTCTGCGATCTGCCGAATGCCGTCTACGAACGGGGGAATGGCGGCGAAGAACAGCCCCACCCACACCCGCGGCTCTCTCGAAAAGGCCCGCCCCACCCGCTGCGCCTCGAGCAGCGTGTAGGCGGCCGCGTACCAGACCGCGAGCAGCCACAGCCCGCCCACCACCGGCACGAACGACAGCCGCGTCGGCCCGACCCCCGCCGGCAGCAGCACCGCCCGCCCGAGATAGATGACGAGCGCCGCGGTGCCGAGCCCCAGCACCCACTTCGACTGGCCGAGCCCCACGTCGGGCTTCGGCACGTCGAGCCCCTCTTTTCGCCAGTGCCGCCGCAAGAGCGCGGTCACCGCGAGCGCGCCGCCGAAGCACGCGAGCGACAGCAGCACCGGCACGGTCTCGAACCGCGCGCGCGTGTACACGCGGCCGTCGGCGAGCACCTTCTTGCCGAGCGACACGAGCGGCGGCAGCTCGTCGGGGAAGCTCGCGCGCGGCGTGACGCACAACAGGCCCACCCACAGCATCGCCGCGACCGAGACCGTCTGCACGAGCGCGACGGCCCGCATCCACAGGCGCTCGTCGGGCGGCAGCTCGAGCGGCGTGGGCGGCAAGAGCCACCGCTCGAGCGCATCGCTCATCGCCCGCATCGAGGGGAAGCGGTCGGCCGCCTCGGCCGCCATCGCCTTCTTCACCACCGTGTCGAGCCCCATCGGCAGCGCGCCCAGCTCGCCCACCGGCGGCTGCCCCGTCACGAGCTCTCGCAAGAGCGCGCCGGTCGAGTACACGTCCATCGCCGGGGCCGGCGCCGCGCCGCGCAAGACCTCGGGCGCCATGTAGCCCGCACTGCCGACCGCGACACCCGTGCGCGTGACGTTCTTCTCGTCGGCGAGAATTCGGGCGATGCCGAAGTCGGTCACCTTCGCATGGCCCTCGGCATCGACGAGCACGTTCTCGGGCTTGACGTCGCGGTGAACGACGCCGCGCCCGTGCGCGTAGGCGAGCGCCTCGCAGACCTCGCGCACGAGCCGCACCGCGTCTTTCGGCGGCAGCGGCACGCGCTTCGAGACGGGGCCGCCGGGCACGAGCTCCATCACGAGGTACGACTCGCCCTCGTGCGTGCCGAAGTCGAACACCTGCACGATGTTCGGGTGCGCGAGCATGCCCATCGCCTTCGCCTCGCGCTCGAACCGCTCGCGCACGTCGGCGCGGGCCGCGACCTCGGGCGCGAGAAACTTCACCGCCACGTCGCGCTGCAGCTTCACGTGGCGCGCCTCGAACACGGTGCCCATGCCGCCGCGGCCGAGCTCGCTCTTCAGCTCGAGGCCCGCGAAGGTCTCGTCGACGCCGCCGCCTTCGAGCAGGCAGCGCGGGCACGCGGCGGCGCCCTCGGGCAGCCGGGCTCCGCAGCGCCCGCACGTGCTCACCGCGACAGAACCTCGACCAGCGCCTGCAGCTCAGCTTCCGCGTCTGACTCGTTCTCGACGGTGTCGAGCACCTGCTCTCGTACGAGCTCGCGAAAGCGCACGCGCGAGCGGTGCAAGAACGCCTTGAGCTGCGGCACCGACATGCCGTGCTCTTTCGCGGCGTCGGCGTAGCTGGGCAGCTCTTCGCGGCCGGGCCGAAAGAAGCGCTCGACGAGCCCGAAGGGGCCGCCGCGGGTGCCGCTGTCGAACTCGAGCTTCAGACCGTCGAGCGCGCGCTGCATCACGAGCAGCGCCCACTCGCGCTCGAACGCCTCGTCGGGGTGCGCGGTGTCGAAGGGCAGCCGCTCTGCGAGCTTCTCGTCGATGGCGACCGCCTTCGCGCCTGCGCCGCGCTTCTGCGCCTGCGTGCGCTCGTGCTGGTGAGCGAGCAGGTTCTGCGCCGCGGTCTTCAGGTAGCCGCGCAGCCGGCCGCGCGCGGGGTCGAGCTTGCCGACGAGGTCGTGCTCGAGCAGCGATACGAGCAGCTCTTGGGTGGCGTCTTGGGCGGCGGCGGGGTCGAGGCCGCGGCTGCGCAGAAAGACGTACAGCGGGCGCCAGTAGATGCGTGCGAGCTCGTCGAACGCACGGCGCCGCGCCTCGGGCGAGCCCTTGCCCTCGAGAATGATCGTCCAGCGCGTGGTCGGAAACCTTGAGGGCGCGTCCAGCACGGGTTTCGCGACCATAGCCTCGGGCTGGGGTATGTGTGCGCGAACGAAGAAGGGAGGGCCTCTTGAAACGGTTCAACATCGTCGCCCTGGTGGTGGTCGGGCTGTCGGCGCCGGCGTTCGCGCACATCACGCCCCAGCACTTTCGCGGCGCCCTGCTCGGCAGCACCGGCGTGTACTTTCAGGCAGACGGGCCTGGCCTCGAGACGCCGGTCGAGCAGCTGACGCGAGAGCAGCTGCAGAACGAATACCAGCGGCTCGACCGCGAGAAGCCGGGCATCGGCGGCCCCATCGCGCTCTTGTCGGTCGGCGGCGGGCTGCTCATCTTCAGCTTCGCCTTCTTCGCCGTCGCCGTGGCGGGCTACCTCTACAGCGGCGCGAGCAGCGTCATCGCGGTCACCGCCTACGTGCTGCTCGCGTTTTCGGCGGCGCTCGGCATCACGGGCGCGGTGCTGCTGACCGTTGGCCTGGTGAAGCTGTTCACACGCATCGGCCAGCGCCGCGCGTATTCGCAGCGAATGGACGACATCAACGCCCGGCTCGACTCGCTCGACCGCAGCGGCGCGCCGCCTCCGCCACCGCCCGATGCGGCGCCGCTGCCGCCTCCGCCGCCGGGAGCCGGCTTCTTCGACGTGAAGCCCTCGCTCGTGGTCGCGACGTTCTGATGCTCTTCGCGCTCGTCATCACGCTCGCGTCGACGCCGTCGGCCGGCGAGCTGGCCGAAAACGGCGGCCTGCGCGGCGCCCTCGTGAAGGTGCAGCTCGAGGGTCAGCCGGCGGGCTCGCCGTTCGCGGCGATGTCGCGTGAAGAGCTGCGCAGAGAGTACCGGCGGCTCGAAGAAGACCGGCCGCCCATCGCGGGTGCGGTCATGGCCATCGCGCTCGGCGGCGGGGCCCTGGGCATCGGGGCCATCACCACGTGGATCTCGGGGCTCGTCGCCCTGACGAGCCGGCTGCCGCTGATACCGTTCGCGGTGGGCATCGGGCTCGCGGCGGGCGGCGCCATCGTGCTCATCATCGGCATCGTGATGCTGCGCGCGGCCATCGCCGAGCGAAAGCCGTTCAACGACGCGATGGACGAGGTCCGCGGCCGGCTCGACGGCACGTGGGAGGCCCCGACCCCGAGCTACCCCGCCCGCGACGACGGGCCGGTCGCGCCGGTGCCTCCGCCGCCTCCGCCGCTGCCGCCGCCGTCGGCCGACTTCGGCGTCAGGCCGTCGCTCGTGCTGGCGACCTTCTAGGAAGTCGCCTAGAGCGCGCTGCATGGCTTCCACCGACAAACTTCCGACGCGCGCCGAAAACTTCGCCGACTGGTACGTCGAGCTGATTCAGCGCGCGAAGCTGGCCGACTACTCCGACGTGAAGGGCTGCATGGTGATTCGCCCGAATGGCTACGCCATCTGGGAGAACATGCAGCGCGCGCTCGACGGCATGTTCAAAGAGACGGGGCACGTCAACGCGTACTTCCCCCTGCTCATCCCCGAGGAGTACCTGAACCGCGAGAAGGAGCACGTCGAGGGCTTCAAGCCGCAGCTCGCCGTGGTCGGCTACGCGGGCGGCGCGCCGCTCGAGCCGGGCCAGCGCTACGTGATTCGCCCGACGTCAGAGACGATCATCAACCGCTCGTTCGCGAAGTGGATTCAGAGCTACCGAGACCTGCCGCTGCTCATCAACCAGTGGGCGAACGTGATGCGGTGGGAGATGCGCACCCGCCTGTTCCTGCGCACCACCGAGTTCCTCTGGCAAGAGGGCCACACCTGCCACGAGACGGAAGGCGAGGCTCAAGACGAGACCTTGAAGATGCTCGAGGTCTACCGGCGGTTCGCCGAAGACTACATGGCGATGCCGGTGCTCTGCGGTCAGAAGACCGAGAGCGAGAAGTTCCCGGGCGCGGTGCGCACGTACAGCATCGAAGCGATGATGCAGGACAAGAAGGCCCTGCAGGCCGGCACGTCGCACATGCTGGGGCAGAACTTCGCGAAGATGTTCGAGACCCAGTTTCAGGGCCGCGACGGCAAGCAGCACTTCGCATGGCAGACGAGCTGGGGTGTGTCGACGCGGCTCATCGGCGCGCTGATTCTCACGCACAGCGACGACGCGGGCCTGGTGGTGCCGCCGAAGCTCGCCGCGCAGCACGCGGTCATCATCGTCATCGGCAAGACGCCCGAAGAGCGCGCGAAGGTGAAAGAGCGCGCGGCGGCGCTCGCGGCCGACCTGAACCAGAACGGCGTGCGCACCATCGTCGACGACGACGAGTCGAAGATGCCGGGCTTCAAGTACTACGAGTACGACCTGCGCGGCATGTGCCTGCGCATCGAGCTCGGCCCCAAAGACCTCGAGAAGAACCAGTGTGTGCTCGCGCGCCGCGACCAGCGCCAGGCCGACGGCAAGGCGGTGAAACAGTTCTTGCAGCTCGCCGAGACGGTGGCCAAAGCAAAAGAAGCGCTCGACGACATGCAGAAGTCGCTGCTCGAGAAGGCGAAGGCGTTTCGCGCGGCGAACACGTTCGAGGTGAACTCGTACGACGAGATGAAGGCGAAGGCCGACGCCGGCTTCCTGCTCGCGCATTGGAACGGCGACGCCAAGGTCGAGGCGCGCATCAAAGAAGAGACCGGCCTCACCACGCGCAACCGGCCGTTCGATCTGAAGCAGGAGCCGGGCAAGTGTGTCGTCACCGGCGAGCCGTCGCCGGGGCGCATCGTCTTCTCGAAGGCGTACTGAGCCATGTACCGGGTCTTGATGGCCATCGCGCTGCTGCTCGCCTGCTCGGCGTGCCCGCGGCGCTTTCGCCCGCATCACCCGCATCTGCCGCCGGGCCTGCCGCGGCCGCCGCGGCCGTGATCGCTCGCGCCTGACTCGGGCCCCCTTCGACTGCAGAGCCCTTCGGGCTCTTCCGCTCAGGGCCAGCGGAGGTGGTTCTGCATCGGAGGTGTTTTTGACCCGGCGTCGAAACTGACTCAGCTCGCACCCGCGTGATCCCGCGGGCGAAAGCCCCGGCGCGGTGCTTGCTCAAGCTCGGCGCATGCACCGCCTCGCCCTGGCCGCAGCGCTCGCCGTCTCGTTCAACGCGTTCGCCGACGAAGAGACGCCGCAGCCGGCGCCGACCTTCGCAGCCGAGGCCATTCAGCTGCGCGTCGAAGTGAAGCCCGACGGCGGCATCGACTGGGCCGAGATCACCTTCAAGATTTCACGCTGCGTCGCCGGGCCCTGCTTCACGCACCAGGTCGTCAAGGTGCTCACGCCGCTCAACACCTGGCGCGGCAAACACGGCCAGACCCTGGGCATCGTGAAGTACGCGTGGAAGGACAAGAAGGGCGAAGGCCGCGCGTGGGCGCTCGCGATGCGCCTCGACGACGCCGACGAGAACGACCGCTTCGTGCGCGAGAGCGACTCGGCCGTCGCCGAGGTCGGCCCGTCGAAGCCTGGCGTCACCGCCGTCGCGTCGCGCTGAAGAAGCTCCCTCGTGGCGCAGCGGGTCACTGGGGTGGCGCGCCCGGCCATTTTTCATTCCCGGCATTCGTTTTATTGCCCACCCCCGAAGTGAAAGGGGTTCGGCAGGCCATGAGAGCTTTGCCGGGGGTGCTCGCCGTCGTCGTCGTCTCGCTGTCCGCCTGCCGGACGGACTGGAAGCCGTGCTCGCCGCTGAGCTGCGCGGGCTGCTGCTCCGATGACGGTGAGTGCGCCCCGGGCAGCACCGCGCTCGCGTGCGGCTCGGGCGGGGCACTCTGCTCTACCTGTCGCGCCTCCGAGAGCTGCCTCGGCGGCGCGTGCGGCGCGTGCACGCCGAGCTGCGCCGGCAAGGCGTGCGGCTCGGACGGGTGCGGCGGCACGTGCGGCACCTGCCCGAGCGGCGAGCGCTGCGGCGCCGACAGCCTGTGCGCCGTCTGCACGCCCGACTGC
>JAEUJP010000449.1 GCA_016793725.1 Myxococcaceae bacterium
GAGCTCCTTCAGGCGAACGAGCAGCGGGTTCTCGGCGAGCACCTTCGCCGTCTGGGCGAGCGAGCGCGTCGCCGCCGTCTCCTCACGGCGGAGAATGACGTTGGCCTCGGCCTCCTTCTGCGCCTGGAGCACCTTGTTGAGCAGCTCCTTCATGTCGCCCGGCAGAACGACGTCCTTCAGGCCCAGCTCGATGAGCTGCATGCCGACGACCTCGGCGCGCGAACGCACCGCGGCCGCCAGCTGCACACCGAGCTCCTCGCGCGACGAGAGCAGCTCGTCGAGCGTACGGCCCGCGACCGCCTCACGCGCCGACAGCTGGAGCGCGAGGTACAGCACGTCGTCAGGCGCACGCGCGACCGTCGCGAGGCGCTTCGCGTCGATCACCTTGAACGCCGCCGTCACGTTGAGGCGGAGCGTGAGACGGTCCTTCGTCATCACCTCCTGACCCGTCACGTGGAGCATGCGCTCCTTGAGATCGATCGTCGCGAACTGAACCTTGTTCGCCACCGTCCACGCCGCGTGGCGGCCGGCCCCCAGCTCGGCATCGAGCTTGCCGTCGACCCAGCGCAGCACCACCGCGCCGTCGGGCGCCATCGTCTCGACGTAGTCGCTCGAAGGCGCGAGCGCCTTCAGCTCGTCACGCAGCGGCTTCGTCTCGACACCCGACACGTCGAAGAGCTCGACACGAACCTGGGCCACGCCCTTGCCCGTCTCGCGGCTCAGCGTGCGGTCGACCGTCCACACCTGGTGCGTGCCGGCCTTCAGCCACAGCGCCGGCACCCCCTTGTGGAACACGACCGCGCGCTGCAGCTCGCCGACCTCGACGAGCTTCAGATCTTCGGCCGGCACCAGCTTCAGGCGCTGCTCGTCGAGCTCCGCGGTGAGGCGCGCCGTCGACACCTTCTCGACCCGCACGTCGCGAAACCACGAGCTCACACGGTGCGAGCCCGTCGCCAGGTACTCGACCGGCACACCGTCGCGCAGCACGAAGCCGCGCTCGTTCACTGCAATTTGAATCTTCATTGGCGACCTCCTCAAAAGGGGCGTTTCGAAAAAAACGACCCCGCCGCTACACGAGGGCGCCTCGCCGTACTGACTGCAGCGCACATCGGTTTTCCGTGTGCACTGGCGGGCGTGTGTCGCTCCGGGCCTCATGCTGACGGATGGGAGCGGACAGGCCCGGCAATGGGCACGGTGCTGATGTTCCCTGCTCGGCTACTGCGCCCCGGCTCACGACGGGGTCATCACTGCGACGCGTTCAAAGCGCGGGGTTTGTCAGCGGGATTTGAACCCGCTACCTCGAGAGCCCAGGTCTCGTGCTCTGCCTGAATGAGCTATGACAATCAGTGTCGAAAGGCCGTTCGGTTGAGCCACCGCGTGCGATGCGCGAGCGAGAGACCCGCCGAGCAGCCCGGTGCCTGATGGCCTTCAACGAAGGCTTGCGACGCAGGCGCGGCTCGACCTCTGACTTCAGTCGGTCGAGCCGAAGCGCCACGCCAGGCCGATGCTGCTCCGCAGCGTGAACTGCGTGCTCACCGACTGCATCATGCCGAGAATCAGATCAGTGCCGATCGCCGCGCGCACGTGCAGGTCGGGCAGGTACGGCAGCCGAAAGTCGGCCGCCATCTCGACCGAGGGGCCCACGCCGATGCCACGGCGGGTCACGCCCAGAAACTCGCTCGGCACCTCGAGCCCGACGACCGACGGGCCGACCAGAATCTGACCCTCGAAGCGAAAGCCCTTCGCCGCCTGCTCCGACCGGTAGAACGTGAAGTCGAGGTCGGTGCCGACGCGAAAGAACTGCAGCGCGCCCGTCGGGCCCGAGAGCGCCCCGCCGTAGTCGTAGCTCGGGCGGAAGTAGTACTGCACCCGCAGGAGCCGCCACCCGATCTTCCGGCCGAGCCGCCACGTGAACCACGCCTCGGCCGAGCCGCCCGGGTCACCGCCGTCGCCGGCGCGCATGCCCGCCACCGCGCCGACCTCGTACTCGGGCGGCAGCGACGCGTACGCCGTGAGGCCCTTCGCCGCGACCATCACCGCGTCAGACGGCATCAGCGCCCGCTCGTCGATCGACTCGCTCGACAGCGGCTCGACGGTCACCTTCTTCGAGTACACGACGTCGCTGTCGACGCGGCGCACCACGTAGTCACCCGCGGGCAGCGCGAGCGTCATCTGCAGCTCACCCGAGCGCGACTCGGCGATCAGCGCGCCGCTCGAGAGCGACACCACCTGCAGCGGGCCGTGCTCTTGAATCAGCGTCAGCGAGCTCGCCGCCGCGGCCAGCGCCGTCAGCACGACGTCTTGCCGCCCGCGCAGCCGCATGTCGAAGCTCGGGTGCTGCGGCATCTTCGCGAACACCGCCGTGTCGCGAATCGTCATCTCGTTCGCGTACGAGAACGCCTCGGCCAGCGTGACCAGGCCGTCGCGGCTCTTGTCGGCGGCGCCGCGCAGGCCCGCGACCAGGTGGTGCGTGAAGAAGCTGCCCTGCAGCGCCTCGGCCTCGTGCGCGTCTTCGATGCCCGAGCTCGACGCGAGCAGCACCGTGCCTTCGCTCTCGAGCTGCGGCAGGCCCACGGCGAACGGCTCGGCGGGCCGAAGGCCCTTCGCCTGCGTCCACCCTCCGCCGCTGCAGCCGTCGAGAATGCCGACGCGCAGGTCGATGGCGTCGCTCGTGAGCCGCGACTTCAGGTCGGCGAGCCCCAGCGGCTGGCCGTTCGGGTACAGCGACGTGCCGTCGGCGTGCCCCGAATAGTAGAAGACGAGCATCGCCTTCGTGCCGCTCGCGCGCGCCTGCACGAGCGCGCTGTCGAGCGCGGCGAGCAGCTGCTCGGGCGCCGGGTCGAGCAGCAGCGAGACGTCGCGCTTCGTGAAGCGGCCGACGTCGATGAGCACCTGCGCGAACGCGCGCGCGTCGCGGTGCGAGAAGCGCAAGCCCGGGCGATCTTGAACCGGCGCGTTCGAGCCGACCACCACCGCGAACCGCTGCGGCGGAGGCTCGTAGGTGCCCTGCGCGAACGCAGGCACGGCGGCCAACGCGGCGAGCAAGACCAGCGAGCGCGTCATCTGAGCTCCTTCTGAAACCGCCAGCGAGTCGACCACAGGCTCCCCTCCCCGGCCAGGGCGCGCCGGAGCTCGTCATCGCTCAAAGGCGCGTTCGACAGCAAGAGCATCACGTCTTCCTGGGCCCCGTCGGCGTCGACCGCCCAGGCCGGCGAAAGGCCGTCTGAGGGCACGGGCGCCGAGTGCAGCACGCGGTACAGACGGTCGCCCTGCAGCTCGAGAATCGTGAGGTGCCGGTACGGCCCCGGCCGCACCTCGAAGCGAAACGCGTCGTCGGGCACGAGCGCGGCGCCCGACCAGAGCGTGGCCTTGCCCGCGTGGTTCACCCACACCTGCACCTGCGGCGTGCCCAAGCCCTTGGCGGTGATGTCGGGGCCCGACGCGGGCCGGTAGCCGACGACCGCGAAGGCGACGAGCGCCATCGCGCCGACGGCGACCATGGGGCGCAGCCAGCGCAGCCACGCAGCAGGGCGCGAGGTCCCCACATCTCGCACCCACTGCGGGACGGGGAGATCGACCTGCACTGCTTTCAGGTGCGCACCACACTGCGCACACGACGCGGCGTGAGATGCGGTGGCGGCGTCGGGCGACCCGAGCGCGAGGCGATCGAGCTGGAGCCGCGACGGGTGCACGAAGTCGGGGCCGCCCGTCAGCACGGCCAGCTTCTCGAGGTGGGCCGAGCACTGCGCACACGACTTCGCGTGCGCCTGGGTCTCGGCGTCGGCGAGGCCGAGCGCGAGCCGGTCGAGGGTGAGCTTCGACGGGTGGGCCTGGCCCTGCGCCTGTCGAAGGGTCACGGGTGCACCTCGGCTTTGAGGGCGGCGAGGCGGGCGTCGAGGCGGGTGAGCATGCGGCGCACGGTGCGCTCGCTGATGCCGAGCACCTCGGCGCTCTCGGGCTGGGTGAGGCCGTCGACGCGGTCGAGAATGGCGACCTCGAGCTCGTCTTGGGGGATCTTGGAGGCCAGGCGCTCGAGCAGCTGCCGGTTGTGAATGCGCGCGTCGGTGCCGACTCCCTCGACGTCGGCGTCGACGCCCGTTACCTCGGTGCCGATGGCGCGACGGCGAATGCGGTCGACCGAGAGGTGGGTGGCGGTGCGGTACACCCACGCCGAGACGCGGCGGGGGTCTTCGAGGTCGAGCCCCGATTTCCACAGCCTGATGAAGGTCTCCTGTGCCACGTCTTGCGCCTCATCGGAGTCGCGGAGCATGGAGCGACACTTCTCCCGGATGACCGGGAAAAACCGCCGATAGACGGCCTCTACGGTCGACTCGCCCACTCAACTCCGCGACTTGCCACCACAAGAAGACGGCCAGAGGGTAGAAAACCGGTCACGCGCGATGGAAAAGCCCGGCTCACCCCCGCCGTTCAAGTCGAAGACGCCGACCACCTTCTTCCAGTCGGTGCTGTACGCGTGGGACGGGCTCATTCACACCGCCGTACACCAGCGGAACATGAGAATGCACCTCATCGCCGCCATTCTCGTGGGGCTGGTCGGCTCAGGCATACCCCTCGGCCTCGCCGAGAAGGTGACCATGATCTTCTGCGTGCTGCTCGTGCTCTTCGCCGAGGTGCTCAACAGCGCGCTCGAGCAGCTCGTCGACCTCGCCACCGACGTTCAGCACGAGAACGCCCGCCACGCGAAAGACGCCGCCGCCGCCGGTGTGCTCGTGCTCGCCATCGGCTCGATGGTCATCTTCGCGCTCATTCTCGTGAGCAACGCCGACACCATCTTCATGAACGAGCAGGCCATTCGCCGCCAGGTGATCGCCGGAGGCCCCATCGCCTTTTTCGGCGGCGCCCTCATGCACGAGCAGAAGAAGCCGCTCTGGCTCGACGGGCTCATGTTCGTCGCCTCGCTGTGCCTCCTCGGCTACACACTCACGTGGACAGAGAGCTACGTGCTCTCGGCCATGACCTTCGGCATGCTCGTGGTGTGCGTCTCGGCGGCGTGGAAGCGCCAGCACGCGCGAGCCCAGAAATAAAAAAACCCGGCACCAGGCCGGGTTCGACTTACTGCCTCCCTCGAGGGCGTCAGTGCCGGAATCCGGTCCCGACCCTGCCCGCCCTGAGGGTACTGCTCTCTTTAAGCGCTCTGCCGGAACTCAGGCTTCGCAGCTTCAACCTTCACTTCTTTCAAGTCCGTCGTCACCTGGTCGATCAGCTCGGTGGCAATGTCCAAAATCTGATTGGGAGTGTAACCCCCCGAACGCAGCTGGGTGAAGAAAGTGCGCGCGAGAATCTTCGTGCCCTTCTTGTCCTTTTCCATGGGCGGGTCGTAGTGCACCGATTGCGCCACCACATGGTAACACCGTGTTTTCAACGACTTGGGTTATTTCAGATGCGCAAACCGCTTCGCACCACGCAGGGTTACGCGATCGGGTGCGAATGACGATATGCACCCCTCCTCCTTTCTCATGGCCTACCGGGTGAACAACATCGGGCTGTGGCTCGACGAGCCCCAGACCGAGCTCCAGCAGCGCGCCGCCGAGAAGCTGTCGGTCAAAGCCGGCGACATCACCGGCGTGCGCGTGGTGCGGCAGGTGCTCGACGCGCGCAAGAAGAACTCGCCCCGCTACATCTACACGCTCGAGGTCGAGCTGGCCCCCGGCGCGACGCCGACGCTGCCGCCCGACGTCTCGCCCGTCGAGGCCCCGCCGCCGCCACCCGACAAAGTGCGCCGCCAGCCGAAGGCGCCGCCGGTCATCATCGGCACCGGGCCCGCGGGCCTGTTCTGTGCGCTCGGCCTGCTCGAGCGCGGCGTGAAGAGCGTGCTGGTCGAGCGCGGCCGCGAGGTGATTCAAAGGCGCAAAGACGTGGCGAAGCTGATGCGTGACGGCTCGCTGATGCGCGAGAGCAACATGAACTTCGGCGAGGGCGGCGCCGGCGCGTACACCGACGGCAAGCTCTCGACGCGCATCAACCACCCGATGGTGCGCAAGGTGATCGAGACGTTCGCCCGCTTCGGCGCGCCCGACCGCATTCTCATCGAAGGCAAGCCACACATCGGCAGCGACCTGCTGCCGTTCGCCGTCGAGCGCCTGCGCAACGAGCTCATCGCCGGCGGCTGCGAGGTGCGGTTCGAGACGCGCGTCGACGATCTGCTCTACGACGACGGCGCCGTCGCGGGCGTGAGGCTGGCTGACGGGCAGACCATCGGCTCCGACCGGGTGGTGCTGGCGCCCGGCAACTCGGCGCGCGAGCTGTACGAGCGGTTCGCCGCCGACGGGCGCGTGTTCGTCGAGTCGAAGCCGTTCGCCATCGGCTTCCGCGCCGAGCACCCGCAGAGCTTCATCAACGAGATTCAGTACGGGGCGAAGGCGGCGAAGAACCCCGCGCTGCCCGCCGCCGACTACAAGCTCGCCGACAACCTCGAGGTCAAAGGTGAGGTGCGCGGCGTCTATTCGTTCTGCATGTGCCCGGGCGGCATCGTCGTGCCGACGCCGACCGAAGACGGCCTGCAGTGCACGAACGGCATGAGCAACTCGCGGCGCAACGCGAAGTACGCGAACGCGGGCATCGTCGTCAGCGTCTCGGTCGCCGACTTCGCGCGCGAGGGCTTCACGGGGCCGCTCGCGGGCCTGTCGTTTCAGCAGCACTGGGAGTCGAAGGCCTTCGAGCTCGGCGGCGGCCGCTTCTTCGCGCCGGCCCAGAGCATCCCCGACTACCTCGCGGGGCGGCTGAAGCAGAAGCCGGGCGGCACGAGCTACCGGCCGGGGCTCGCGCACGCCGACCTGAACCGCCTGTTCCCCGAGTGGCTGACGGCGTCGCTGAAGGCGGCGCTGAAGAACTTCGACCACAAGATGCGCGGCTTCGTGAGCGGCAACGGCTTTCTCATCGGCATCGAGAGCCGCACGAGCGCGCCCATTCGGGTGACGCGCAACGACGCGCTGCAGTCGGTGTCGCTCAAAGGGCTGTACCCGGGCGGCGAAGGGTGCGGCTATGCGGGCGGCATCGTGTCGAGCGGCATCGACGGCTTGCGCATCGCCGAGCAGATTGCGAAGGAGCTCTCGTGATCTTCACCCGCGCCTCGAGCCTGCCGGCCGCGAACGTGCTGCCGCGCGTGGCCCAATGGTTCCAGGCGAACGGCTATGACCTCGTCGCCAAGAGCCCGCACGAGATGAGCCTGTACCAGAAGGCGGGCAACGCCCACCGGCTGTCGGTGAAGAGCGACGGCCGCACCGTCACGTTCGACTTCGGGCTCGAGACCGACGCGGGTGAGCTCGAGCGCCGCGTGAACGCCTCGATGGCGGGCATCGTGGGCGGGCCGGCGCCCTCGGCGGCGAAGCGGTGCCCGGCGTGCAGCACGATGGCCGAGCCGGGTGCGAGCGAGTGTGCGGTGTGTGGCTCGAGCCTCTGAACCCGCCGCAGCCCGAGAACCAGCCCCAGCCCATTCCCCTTCCCGGCAGTTTGCGATCCGTCCCGGGAACCGCGAGTTGCACCGAGCTGTCCCCAGAACTAACTGACCCTCACGCCATGAAGTTCAAGGTCCGCACGCAAGAAGGCGAGCTCGAGTTCAAGTCGTTCGGCGAGGTCGAACAGGCGTGGCTCATGGGCCTGGTCGGGCCCGACGACGAGCTGCTCGAAGACGGCAAGACGAGCTGGCGCAAGGCGAGCTCGTTTCCGCTGCTGGTTCAGGCGCGGCGCACCGGCGAGCAGGCCTGGGGCGGCTCGTGGTTCTTGTGGACGGTGATCGGCATTCTGCTGGGCTCTGCCGCGCTGTGGCTCATCAAAGACGGCCACTACCTGTACGGCGGCACGCTCGGCATCATGACGGCCATGGTGATGGTGCACGTCACCGTGCGCGCCTCGCAGCGCTCACGGCCTCACGGCGTCGTCACTTCTTCGCGCCCGCCTTCGCCCGCTCGTCAGCGACCACCTTCCGAATCGCGGTGAAGACGTTCGGCACCGCGGTGGAGTTCGCCTTGTTCGCGATCCACTTCGGAACCGAGCCGCCCGGGTCGGAGTGCACGTAGTACGTCACCCACGTCTTGTTGCCGTTCTCGCGGGGCTCGAGCTTCCAGTAGCCGTCGTTCACTGGCGTGCGAACCACGCCCTCTTTCGGCTCGACGTAGTGGGGGTCGCCCTTCTTGGCGTCGAACGCGGCCCAGCTCACCTTGAGATAGCCGGCCCCGTCTTTCCAGTCTGACTCGTCGAGAATCTTGATGAGGTAGTCGCGGTTGTCGACGAGCGGCAGGTCGAGCCGCGAGTAGAAGTAGATGACCTTGTCGCCGTCTTCCTGGCCCATCACCTTCGCGTCGACGGTGTACGGCATCGTCTTCGTGTAGTTCGGGTAGTCGCGAAGCGCCCGCCACACCTCGTGCGGCTTCGCGTCGACCAGGCCGATCGCCTTCATCTCGCGCACTTCGCTGCCCGGGACCTCACGAGAGTAGATGGTGATGCCGTTGTCTTTCGCCGCCTCTTCCCACGGGGGGGCCTTGGCAGCGGGGTCGGCAGCCAGAACGAAGAAGATCGCAACCGGTGCAGTCATGGAGTTAGTGTGCCTCGCGCCGTGACCCAGACTCCAGAGAATCAGACGAATTCATCCCCCGAAGCGGCTTCCCCCGTCGACGCAGGCTCGGACGATGTCGTGCGCAAGGTGTTCGCGAAAGACGCGAAGCCCGGCGCCACGCTCAACACCGTCTTTCGCGTCGCCGACAAGAACCGCCACACCGCCAAGAGCGGCAAGGTGTTTCTCACCATGACGCTGCTCGACAAGTCGGGCCGCCTCGATGGCCGCATCTTCGACAACGTCGACGCCGCGGAGGCCGGCTTCGAGAACGGCGACTACCTGCTCGTGTCGGGCAAGGTCGCGCTGTTTCACGGCAAGACCCAGCTCGTGATCGAGAAGCTCGAGAAGCTCGACCCCGGCCCGATGGACGAGAAGGAGTTCACACCTCCTCCGGCGCCCGAGAAGCCCGAGAAGCCCGAGCGCCCCGAGCGCGGCAACGAGCCCCGCAGCTGGAAGCAGACCCGCCAGCGCCTGCTCAACCTGCTCGATGACCCGGCGGTGTCGACCGGCGTCGAGGCCCTGCTCAAGCACCTCGAGCGCTACATCGACGAGCGCGTCGAGCAGCGGCTGTCGGGGGGCGCGAGCTCCGGCGAACGCACCGAGCGCCCCACCCGGCCCCAGCGCCCGGCGCGCGCAGAGCGCGAAGAGAAGAAGGCCGACTCCCACAAAGCCGAGCCCCACAAGTCGGGCCTGCCGAAAGATCTCGCGTTCAAGCCGTTTTCGGCGCTCGCGGGCCCCGCGCCTGAAACCCCGGCCGAGAGCTCGCCGCCCACCGGCGAGCGGAGCTAGATCTCGAAGCCGTGGCGACGAAGCGGCTCGGCGAAAAGCTGATCGAGGCAGGCCTCGTCTCGGCCGAAGCCGTCGAGCAGGCCTTGTCGCAGCAGAAGATCACCGGGCACCGGCTCGGCGACTGCCTGGTCGACCTGGGGCTGATTCAAGAGAGCGCGCTGCTGCGCTTCCTCGCCTCCGAGTTCAAGACCCGCTTCGTCTCGGCCGACAAGCTCGCGAAGGCGCGCATACCGCCCGAGGTGCTCGACAAGGTGCCCGTGCGCATGGCCGAGCAGCAGTGCTTCATACCGCTCGCGTACGACCCCGAGCGCAAGCTGCTGTCGATCGTGATGAGCGAGCCACAGAACCTCGAGCTCGTGAAAGAGATTCAGCTCGTCACCGCGATGGAAGAGGTCTTCGCGTACATCGGCCTGCGCTCGGCGATTCTCGCGGCGATCAAGAAGCACTACTACGGCGACCCCACCGCGTTCGCCGCGCTCGAGAAGGGCGGCGTCGCGGCGCTCAAGAACGACGTCGCGAGCATTCAGCGCGCCTGGGAGGGCGGCGACTCTCGCGTCGGCCCCGCTCCGCCGGGCACCGGGCCTCGTGCCGTGATGCTCGACGGCAACGGCCGGCAGGGCACCGGCGCGTCGCGCGGCACCTCGGGGCGCGCGAACCCCACCCAGCTGCGCGAGGCGCTCGGCGCGGTGCGCGGCACCATCGGCGAGAACGACTTCGTCGAGACGCTGAACATTCTGGTCGGGTTGCTCGAGATGAACCGCCGCGACTTTCGCGCTCACTCGGCGCAGGTCGCCCGGCAGGCGTCGCTGATCGCCCGGCGCATCGGCCTGCAGCCCCGTGAGCTCGCGCACGTCTCGATCGCCGCGTACCTGCACGACCTCGGCAAGCCGCCGGGCCGGCACTTCACGCTGACGGCGCTGGCCAGGGCGCCCGAGCTGCGCGCCGAGGCGAAGCGCTACCTGCGCGCACCGGTGAAGCTGTTCGAGACGGTGCACCTCTCGGGCGGCGTGAACACGGTGCTCGCGCAGCTGTACGAGGCGTACGACGGCTCGGGCCTGCCCCAGGGCGTGAAGGGCGACGACATTCACGCGGGCGCGCGCATCATCGCGGCGGTCGACGACTTCTTGGACCTCACGCGCAACCCGGGGAACCCGCTCGGCCGCGCGCTGTCGAAGGGCGAAGCACTCGCCATGATGACCGAGGCCGCCGGCAAGCTGTACGACCCGATGGTGATCGACGCGCTGACGCACCTGACGTCGGGCGATCTGCTGCGCCAGCGCCTCGAGACCGACGGCCGCTACGTGCTCGTCGCCGACCCCGACGAGGGCATGCGCACCGACCTGCTCGACGCGCTCTCGAAGGTGGGGCTGCCCGCGCAGACGGTGCTGAAGCTCGACGGCGTGGTCGACGCGCTGCAGGCCGGCGAGGGCGACGTCGTGTGTGTCGGCCTGGCGTATGGGGCGCCTGACCTGACGGCGTTGTTGCAGTGGATCCGCACGAGGCCCGAGAGCGCGGCGGTACCGGTCGTGGTGCTCGGCGAGCCGACCGACGCGCAGCAGAAAGACCGCCTGGTGCAGGCCGGCGTGACGAACATCGTGCCGGTGCCGCTGCACCCCGACGAGGCCGCGACGATGATTCGCGGCCTGTACACCGACCGCATCGAGAACGGCGGGCCTGGCCACATCGTGCGCGGCAGCTTCGACGAGCTCGCCCCGCTCGAGCTGGTGCGCCTTCTCGCGCGCGGCAAGAAGTCGGGCCGTCTGCTGGTGCGCAACGGGCCGCAAGAGGGCTTTCTGCAGATCGAGAAGGGCCGCATCATCTTCGCGACGTACGCGGGCAAGACGGCCGACGAGGCCGTCGGTCAGCTGCTCACCCTGCCGCAGGCCGAGTTCAGCTACGAGCCCGAGACGCTGCCGGCCGACCTGCCGCACGTCGACAAAGATCTCGAGGTGGTGGCGCGAGAGCTCGAGGCGTCGCAGCGGGCGCCGGCGGCCTGAGTCGTGCGGCTCGTACAGCTCGCCATCGCGTTCGTCGCGGGCACCGCGCTGTTCGCAGGCTCGACGTTTCTCGGCGGCGGCCCGTTCGTGGCGTTTTCGATCGCCGTCATCGTCGCGGCCGCCGCGGTGACCTACGTCGCGTACGTGCTGCGCGCCCGACGCTGGGTGATGCAGACGTACCAGCTGCTCGTCTCATGCCGGCTCGCCGAGGTGCGCGAGCGCATCGAGGCCGAGCGCGCCGCGGCGTCTTCGCCGATCAAGCCGCGCCTGCTCGACCTGCTCTGGGCCGAGGCGCTGTTCTGGAGCGGCGATCACGCGCAGGCCTACGCGGCAGCTCACGCGCTCGATGCGGGCGCCCTGCCCGAGCTGTGGCGCGGGTCGGTGTACGAGATCAAGCTCGCGACCGCGGCGTTCACCGGGCGGGCGGCTGAAGCGCGGGCGGTGCTGACCGAGCACGCGGCCGTGCTGCGCGAACGCCCCGGCTTTCACCAACTCGACGCGCTGGTGAGCTTGCGCGAGGGCGACACGGCGAAGGCGCGCGCGGCGTGGCAGAGCGCGTCGAACGCAGGGCCCCGGCCGCAGCTCGTCGAGGCGGCGCTCGCGCTGTTTCAGGCCGAGCTGGCGGTGGCGCACGGTGAGCCGGCCGAGAAGTTCGCGGCAGAAGCCGAGCGGCTCGGCGGCGACAGCTTCTGCGGGCGCTCGGCTCGCGCCCTCGTCACCAGCTGACGTCGAGGCGCAAGAGCGCCTTCGTGTTGCGCGCGCACGCCTCGGCGACGGCGTCGGCATCGAGCCCTTTCAGCGCCGCCACCTTCGCCGCCGTGTGCTGCACGAAGCCCGGCTCGTTCGTCTTGCCACGGTAGGGCACCG
>JAEUJP010000738.1 GCA_016793725.1 Myxococcaceae bacterium
ACCGGGCGAAAGCGCACGCCCAACATCTGCTCGGTGAGCGACGAGTCGTAGAACGCGTACGGGCCGTCGTCGCGCATCATGCGGTAGATCGACATGCCGACGAGCACCGGCCGCCCGGTCAGCCGCGCCCACGCCTCGTTCACCACCGCCACCAGCCACAGCAGCGCCAGCGACACGCGCCGCTTCGGAGCCGGCACTCCCGTAATTCCCTCGAGCAGCTTGAACGCGTCGGCCAGGTTCAGCCGCCGCCCGCCCGCCACCAGCTCGGCCCCGCGCGGAGCCCTCTCGACCGCCGCGATGCACACCTCTGCCACGTCGCGCGCGTCGACGTACGAGAAGTGCGCGTCGAGAATGCCGGGCAGCTTTCGCCCCGTGAAGTCGATGATCGACTGCGCCGCCGACGTCGGCCCCGCATCGCCCGGCCCGTTCATGAAGCCGGGCATCACGAAGGCGGCCCACAGGTCGGGGTGCGCCTCGAGCTCCTGCTTCACCACCGCGTCGGCCAGAATCTTCGAGCGGTAGTAGTCGTTGCGCGTGTCTTCGGCCGCGCGCCGGTCTCTCGGCCCCACCGGAGCGGCCGCGCTCCCCTCGGCCTTCAGCACCCCCACCGAGCTGACGTGCAGCAGGCGCCGAACCCCCGCCGCGTACGCCGCCCGCACCACGTCGCGCGTGCCGTCGACGTTGATGCGGCGGAGCTTCTGCCAGTGCTCGCCGCCCTTGAAGCTGTCGCGAAAGTACGCGGCGCAGTGGAACAGCACGTCGCAGCCGGCGAGCTCGGGCGCGAAGCCTGCCACCACATCCATATCGCCGACCACGAGCTTCAGCCGCGGGTGCGAGGGCAACAGCCGCTGCGCCCGCGGCACGTCTCGCACCAGCGCCTTCACCTCGACGCCGCGCTGAAGCAGCTGCGCCACCAGGTTGCTGCCCAACAGCCCCGTCGCTCCCGTCACGAATGCGGTTCTCATGCGCAGCTTCTTGCGCCCGGGCGGGTTTGCAATGAAGCGCCTACGCGGCAACACTGGTTTGCATGCGTGCAAACCCATCGTGGGACGATCTCAGGCTCATTCTCGCGGTCGGCCGCAGCGGCAGCTTCTTGAAGGCGTCGGTCGCCCACCGCCTGGCCACGTCGACGTTCTCGCGGCGCATGACTCAGCTCGAGCGCGACCTGGGCGTCGCCCTGCTCGAGCGCCGCAACGACGGCGTTCGCCTGACGCCGGCGGGGCAGCGCCTGTTCGCGACAGCCGAAGACGTCGAGCTGCGGCTCGAGTCGGGCATGCGCGACCTCGGCAGCAACGACGAGGCGAGGCTCGAAGGCGCGGTGCGCATCACGTGTGGTGACGGCTTCGCGCCGGCGGTCGTCGACGCCGTTGCGGGGTTCGCGCTGCGGCACCCGAAGGTGCAGGTCGAGCTGGTGGTCGACTCGCGCATGCTCGACCTGCCGCGGCGCGAGGCCGACATCGCGATTCGCACGCGGCGCGGCAGCGAGAGGTCGCTCATCTACCAGGGGCTCGGGCAGCTGGCGCTCGGGCTGTGGGCGTCGGCCGGCTATCTCGAGCGCGCGGGTCAGCCGCGCTCGGCGGCGCAGCTCGCGAAGCACACGTTCATCTCGATGGGCGACGACCAACCGCTCGCGCGGTGGATGCGGGCGCAGGGCGCGCGCGACTTCGTCTTTCAGTGCACCACGTTCAGCGCGGTGGTGGGGGCGGTGCGCGCGGGCATGGGCATCTCGGTGCTGCCGCACGCGGTCGCCGACGGCTTCACGCGGGTGCTGCCGTCGCTCGAGCCGCCCGAGCAGGAGGTGTACCTGGTGATGCACGAAGACGCGCGGCGGCAGGCGCCGGTGCGGGTGTTCGCCGGGTGGCTGAAAGAGCAGCTCGGCCGCGTGCTGCGTGAAAGCCCGAGGTGAATCGGGGGGTTGTACTTTTCTACGGCCGCTGTCGAAACTCGTGAGGCTCAGCCGATGAGGGGTTGAAGCCGGAATTTCCCGGCCGATAAACAGGAGCGGCACATGGACTACACACTTCTCATCTACGCCTCGGAGTCGAAGTTCGGAGAGATGACGCCGGAGCAGCAGGGCGCCATCTTCGAAGGGCACAACGTCTTCTCGAAGGAGCTGATCGGCACGGGGCGCGGCAGGTCGGGGGCGGCGCTCGAGCCGGCGGCGACGTCGACGTGCCTGCGGGTGCGCGACGGCAAGGCGCTGCTGACCGATGGCCCGTTCGCCGAGACGAAGGAGCAGCTGGGCGGCTTCTATACGTTCTCGACGAACAACGTCGACGAGCTGGTGAGCATGGCGTCGAAGATTCCCGACGCGGCGTACGGCAGCATCGAGGTGCGGCCGCTGCCCGACATGCCGGGGCGGCCGCCCTACCCGCCGGTGGCGGCGAAGCCGGCGGACGCAAAAAAAGAGTACCTGCTGCTCATCTACGAAGACGAGAAGCGGTGGACGAAGCTGAGCGAGGCCGAGAAGGGGAAGATCTTCGGCCGCTACTTCCAGCTGTCGAGCGAGCTGCGCCAGACCGGGTTGTGGGTCGACGGCGCCGCGCTCGCGACGAGCGACACGGCGAAGACCGTGAAGCTGCGCGACGGCAAGCGGCTGGTGACCGACGGCCCGTTCGCCGAGACGAAAGAGCAGCTCGGCGGCTTCTACCAGGTGTGGGCGCGCGACCTCGATCACGCGGTCTCGCTGGCGAAGAAGATCCCCGCGGCCGAGACGGGCACGATCGAAGTTCGCCCGGTGATGGACGTCAGCCAGTTCATGAAGCCGTGAGCGACCCAGCCACCGAAGTGGGACGCGAACGCGTCCCGCCTAGAGGCGATAGCCGTTGTGGCTGGGGCGCGAACTGGTGACGCGATGAGCACTGACCGCGCGCTCGCGGAGATCGTCGGCCGCGAGCGCCGGCTCGTGCTCGCGTCACTGGCGCGGCGCTACGAGCTCGGCGTCGCCGAAGACGCGGTCGACCAGGCGATCGAGCTGGCGCTGGTGAAGTGGCGGGCCGAGGGGCTGCCTCCCGAGCCGGGCGCGTGGCTGCACCAGGTGGCGCAGCGGCGGGCGATCGACGCCATGCGCCAGCTGTCGATTCGTGCGCAGTACAAAGAGCGGGTCGCGGGCGAGGCCGATGAGGCGGCTCCGGCGCCGGAGCTGCCGCACGCAGTGCAAGACGACCCGCTGCGCCTCGTCTTCACGTGCTGCCACCCGGCGCTGGCG
This sequence comes from Myxococcaceae bacterium, assembly GCA_016793725.1. Taxonomy (GTDB): domain Bacteria; phylum Myxococcota; class Myxococcia; order Myxococcales; family Myxococcaceae; genus Xiheicaenimonas; species Xiheicaenimonas phototrophica. The sequence continues at coordinate 3,209 of JAEUJP010000738.1, forward strand.
ATCGAGGCGCAGGTGGCGCTGGCGCTGCGGCTGTTGCTCGGCCTGTCGGCCGAAGAGATCGCGCGGGCGTTTCTGGTTTCCGAGCCGACGCTGCAGCAGCGCCTCGTTCGCGCGAAGCAGAAGATTCGCGACGCAGGCGTGCCGTATTCGATACCCGAACGCAGCGAGCTGCCCGAGCGCATCGAGGCGGTGGCGGCGGCGGTGTACCTGGTGTTCAACGAGGGCTACGTGGCGACGCGCGGTGAGCTGGCGCGGGCCGACCTGACGGCGCAGGCGATTCGGTTGGGCGAGCTCTTGGTGTCGTTGATGCCCGCCGAGCCGCTGCCGCGGGCGCTGCTGGCGCTGATGCTGCTCATCGAAGCGCGGCGAGAAGCGCGCAGCGACGGCGACGAGCTGGTGCTGCTGTCAGAGCAAGACCGCTCGAAGTGGGACGTCGAGCTGATCGCGCGCGGCAAAGCGCTGCTCGTCGAGTCGCTGCGGCTGGGGGCTCCATCGTCGTACGCGATCGAGGCGTCGATTCAGGCGGTGCACGCCGATGCTGCGCGCGCCGAAGACACCGACTGGGAACAGATCGTGCGGCTGTACGCGATGCTGCGGGCGCGGGTCGACTCACCGGTGGTGCGGCTGAACGAAGCAGCGGCGATCTCGATGGCGCAGGGCCCGCGCGCGGCGCTCGAGCGGCTCGACCTGCTGAAGCTCGAGCACCTGCACCTGTACTGGTCGACGCGGGCCGACTGCCTGCGGCGGCTGGCGCGCGAACCCGAGGCGATCGAGTGCTACGAGCGGGCGCTGACGCTGACGACGAACGATGCCGAGCGCAGGTTTCTCGAGGGGCGAATTCGCGCGCTGAGCGTAACGTGACGAAGCCGCCACAGCGCTTCTGATTGCCAGCGCAGGGCTTCAGGGGAACTCAGCCCAGCCACTTCAAGAGCGCATTCACCAAGAGCCCCAGCGCGACGCACGCGATGCCCGTGGTGCCGACGATGGCGAGGGTCGGGTGTCGGTCGGTGAAGGCCATCATCTCGTACACGACGCGCTTGATGGCGGTGCGCTGGCACTGCACCCGACACTTTCCAGCCATCACGCGCTCGAGCTCGTCGCGCATCTGGTTCGCGGTCTGAAACCGTTCGGTCAGGCGCTTCTTCAGGCACCGCTCGAGGAACCAGCCGTACTCGGGTGGAACCGTGCGGCCCGGCCCTTGGGCCACCGCCTCGTGCTTCTGAACGCCCTCGAGCACCTCGTGCAGGCTGTGGCAGCCGACCAGATAGTGCTCGAGGAACATCAGCTCGTAGAAGATGGCGCCGAGCGCGTACAGGTCGCTGCGGTGGTCGAGCGCCTCGCCGCGGGCCTGCTCGGGCGACATGTACAGCGGCGTGCCCACGACCTGGCCCGGCGCTTCGACCGGAGCGACGTCGGCGAGGTCGATGGGCCCCTGCGCCGCGGCGCGCTCGTCTGCGGCACACGGAGCAATCGTCGTCGCGACGCCCCAGTCCATCACCGTGACTTCGCCGAAGGCCCCCACGATGATGTTCGCGGGCTTGAGGTCGCGGTGCAGCACCCCGCGCTGGTGCGCGTACATGACGGCGTTCAGCACCGAGAGAAAGAGCCGGGCCCGGGCGCTGTAAGACCATCGCGAGCGCAGCGCGGCGTCGGTCTGAAGGCGGCTGATCAGCGCTTCGAGGGTCTGCCCCTCGACGTGCTTCATCACGAAGAAGAACCGGCCGGTGGCGTCGAGGCCGACGTCGTAGACCGGCACGATGTTCGGGTGCTCGAGCTGCGCGACGGTGCGAATCTCACCGATGAAGCGCCGAACCCAATCGGGGTTGTTGCTGGCGGTGAGGTGCTTGACGGCGATCGACCGGCCCATGTCGCGGTCTTGCGCCAGGGTCACCTCGCCCATCGCGCCGGCGCCGAGGGTGCCGCGCACCTCGAAGCGGTCTCTCGCGAGCGAGACGAGGCTGCCATTCGAGTCGACCGCCGGCAGCACCGTGGTGCGCCCCAGCCGGCTGGGGCCGCCGCCGACCACCGGGTTCTCACCGCTGACCTGGGTGCGACCGAGCCCGTCGTCTGGCTCGGCTCGAGGCTCCTTGAGGTCGACGGTTCCCGCCACGCACCCGGCAGTCTGCCTCGAATCGGCGCCCCGCTGCACCGGCGTCGAGATGAAGACCCCGTCGATGTCGATGGCCTTCTCGCGGTCGAGGCGGCTGACCGTAGCGCTCGATGCGAAGGCACCGAGGTGCTGACTGGCGCTGAAGCTGACGGCGAGCGACGCCGAGCGCCGGCATCTCGAGGGGCGCATTCGTGCGCTGAGGTGACCCCATCGTTCGGTGGATTGTGCGCCGCGGGGTGCGCGCTACAACGCCGCGCGTGCGATCGCAGCTGCCAGCTCCGCGCGTGAGCCCATGCCCGTCTTTCGCAGGGCGTGGTGCACGTGGTCTTTCACGGTGCCGAGCGAGATGCCGAGCTGGGCGGCGATCTGGTCGTTGCGCAGGCCCTCGGCGACCCACCTCGCGACCTCCCGCTCGCGCTGCGTCAGGCGCATCAACACCTCGGGCACTGCCGGGCGCAGCACGACGACCGGCAGGCCGATCTCACGCGCTGCCTCGAAGTCGACCGTCATACGGGAGCCCGCCACCTCACGCGCGAACCTCACCAGCTCACCGTGCGGCACGCTCTGCCGCTTCTTACCCACGCGCTTCACCAACCGCCGTACCGCCTTCGCCGGGAGCTTCATGACGACCACCACCGTAGACCGCTTCTTCGCAGCGATGCAGACCCAGGGGCAGAGCGAAGCCGAGATGTTGAACCTCTTCACCGACGACGCCGTCTACGTCGAGCCGTTCACCGGCGCCGAGCGAAGCCACTCGGGCCGCGAGGCGGTGCGCGCGGCGCTGCGCGAGGGCTGGAAGCAGCCCCTGCCCGACATGCGCATCCAGATCGACGAGGTCGCGGTCGACGGCGACGTCACCCGCGCGCGGTGGACGTGCTTTTCCCCCGCGCTCCCCGGAGGCAGCGGCCGCGGCGAAAACACCTTCACGCTGCGCGGCGGGCTCATCGCCCGGCTCGAGACGAGGTTTCTGCGATGAAGGCCGCCCTGCTCGTCAACCGCGTGCTCATCACGCTCTTCGGCCTGTCGAGCGGCCTCTTCAAGGTGGCCGGCAGCATCACCCGCACCGGCGACCCGGCAGCCTGGTGGGAGACCGACAACGGCGTCTTCGCGCACCTCGGCCTCGGCCCGACCCTCGTCGGGCTGTTCGGGCTCGTTCAGGCAGTGGCGGCGGCGCTCGTGTGGCCCGTCAAGACGCGAAAGGCCGGCGCGTACGCGCTCGCCGCCTGCAATCTGTTCGCGACCGCCGGCCTCTTCGCGGCGGGGGTTCAGCCGTTCGGCGTCGTCTCGCTGGTGTTCGTGGTGATGGCCGTGCTCGCGGGGCGGCCCGCACGTTGAGGCGCCGGCCGTTCGAGACAAAGCTCAGTCGCGCGGCACGAGGTCGCCGTCGGGGCCGAGCTTCAGCATCGAGCACGACGGCACCAGCACCTCGAACTGTTGATACACCTTTCCCGCACAGGCGAGGCGCGGCGGTGAATGACCTGTGCCGCTCTTGCACTCGGCGTTCTTCGCCGGGTCGGGGCAGGCGCTGTCGCAGAACGCCGCGATGCGGTCGTGGCAGAAGCCGCCTTGAACCTCGTCTTGCCACGCCGAGGTGCAGCTCGCCTTCTTCACGTCAGGTGACGCCGTCAGGTTGTTCGAGTTTTCGTCGCGCAGACGGTCTGCGTGAGAGCTGGTGACGGGGAAGGTGTAGTCGAACGTCGAGTCCCAACACTGTGGCGTCGTCGTGTCGTCGCGCCGGCAGCACGCGAGGCCGAGCAGCAGGCACACCGAGAGCGCCCGCTTCATCGCAGCACCAGGAGCCGCTCTCGAGCCGGCAGCAGCTGCCACGGCGTGCAGAACGAGCGCGTGACGAGCGTGCCGAGGTCGACGTTCGGCGAGAACGCCGAGCCGGCCGCGTCGTTGAGCTGCCGCGCCGGGTGGCGCAGCCACTGCCGCGCGATGCGCTCGAACCGGTCGGGGCTGTCTGCCGGCTTCTCGCTGAAGTGCCACTCGAGCAGCTCGGCAGTGGCCTCGGTGGCGAGCGCGCAGGCGAGGCCGTAGCGGGCGATGCCCTCGGCGCTGTGCGGCGGGTGGTCTTTGCTGATGAGCGTGTGGTGCGGGAGCTTTCGAACGCCGGTGCTCTGGTCGTCGAGGCGCTTCGAGATGCGCTCTTCGACGAGGTGGGCGACGTAGCGCATCTTGCCGGCGCGGGCCCACTTGCTGGCGGTCGCGAGGTCGTAGTCGCGAATGATCTCGGCGACGCTCTCCATCGCGCCCTTGGCGGCGCCCGCGTCTTTCGCGAAGTCGGTGAGCCGGTCGGCGAGCCAGTCTTTCGCCAGGGTGCCGATCGTCTCGAGGAGCTTCTCGAACCCTTTGTAGATGTTCCACGCCGCCGTCGCGAGCGGCCGGCCCGGCACGTCGATGATCGAGAGAATGATGGCCAGCTGCTTCGCGCTCGCGGCCTCGACCTGCGGGTTCTCGAGGTGGGCTGCGTAGATTTTGGTGAGCGAGTAGGCGGTGTCGTCGGTGTCGAAGACGGCCGAGACGAGCGGCGTGTCGGTCGCCGACGGCCCGTACCAGAGAATGCCGCGGTTCTTCGGGGCGGTGACGTTGCCGACCGGGAGCGGGCAGATGAAGTCGGCGTGGTCTCTCTCGAACGCGTTGGAGCCGGCGTTGAACGCGCCGATGACGTTGTCGAGCTTTTGGTCTTCGGCGAGCTTCCAGAGCAGGAGCTCGACGTAGTTGGTGTGCGCGAAGAAGTCGGCGACCGAGTGGAGGGCACGGCCGATGGCGGTGATGTTGCCGGGCTTGAGGCGCTCGTCGCCGGTCGACAAGACGGTGTTGCGACGGAAGCGGCCCCGCAAGAAGTCTTGCATCTCGACGACGGTGCGGGCGCGAAGCTCGTCGCCGAGGTCGCCGTACTCGCTCGTGAGGGTGGGGGCGTCGTCTTTGATGATGTCGAGGTGATCGAAGCGCTGGTACTTGCCGAACTCGTCGACGTCGAGGGCCTTGTCGACCTCGACCCTGGCGGCGTCAGCGAGCTCATTGCCGACGGTGCGGCGCATGCCGTCGATGAGGTCGGAGGCGTGCAGCTGCCACAGCCCCTGGAAGCAGCGCCGCATCTCTTCGGTGACGTTCGGCGCCTGGCGCAGCACCTCGTCGGTGAAGATGGTCGCCTGGTTGGTGTCGTTCATCCAGCTGCCGCGACAGAGCAGCGGGAAGTACACGCGCGGGTCGGCGATGCCTTTGCCGTCGAGCCGCTTCCCTGCGAGCACACAGGCTTCCCAGAGAATCTGGTTGTGCACCGGTATGTCCATTTGCCCCTCCCGCGCGGCATCGTAGCGGTTCGCGGAAGTCGCGCATCATCAAAGCCATCGACACGGGCTCGACGCACAGCGCCGCACACCGTCTGCTCGAGGGTACGCGGCAGGTAGCGGCACCTTCGTAGGCAGGGGCACGAGGGATTCGAACCCCCGACCCTCGGCTTCGAAGGCCGAGGGCGTCGCCCACGTTGATGGTTCACTCATCAGGGGCGGAGCACAACAGCCGACTCAGCAGAGGCAGCAGCTCCTGATCTGTCAGGGGTCCCGACGGCATCGCCACAATCGTAGCTCGCCTCCCCTCACCCTGACCCTCACCCCTACGAGGGGAGACGGGACGCGGGG
>JAEUJP010000743.1 GCA_016793725.1 Myxococcaceae bacterium
GTGATGACCTCACTGACCCGCCGTATCTGCCCCGGGCCGGTTGCCGCCCTCTTCGATGCAGCCCTTCGTCAGCGTGTAGTTGTACGTGCCGAGCTCGTCGCGCCAGTACTCGCCGACGTACGGCCAGTAGAGGTGGTCGTCGCTCACCGCCGCCGAGTAGCGGTACTTGCGAATGATCTCGACCGAGCCCCCGGCCTTCAGAGACTCCTCGAGAAACTCTTTCTCTTTCGTCGTCGTCTCGAACCGAATGCGCAGGCCCTGGCCCCGCAGCGTCTTCAGGTTGTCGAGCTCGAACTCGAGCTTGCCCTTCGACATCGTGCCGGCCTTGCTGAGCAACAGCTGCCGCTGCTGCTTCAGGCCCTCGATCAGCGACTTCGCCAGGCCCGAGAACTTGAAGTTGTCGCCCTTCTTCGAGAACGAGTCGATCTCGGTCTCGAGCTCGTTGATCGAGTCTGAGGTCTTCTTCAGGTCTTGATCCGTCAGCGCCAGCTTCAAGATGCGCTCGAGCAGCTGGTCGGTCGCCGACAGCTTCTTGCCCTCTTCGTTGCGCTTCTGAACCTCGGCGAGCACCGTGTAGTACTCGGTGGCCTCCATGTTCTTCTTCACCAGCACGTCGAGCTCTTCCTGCACCGGGCCGTAGATGCGCTCGAAGTCTTCGATGATCGACAGCGCCTCGCGGTAGCGACAGTTCTCGAAGTAGATGACGGCCTTCAGAATCAGCGCCTCGGGGAAGTACTCGTCGCGGAAGAACGGCGCCGCCAGCGTGATGAGGTTGCCCAGCGACTGCTCGTACTTGCCGATGCGGTACGACGCCCAGCTCGACTCGAACAGCGCCTCGAGCCACTGCGTGTTCCCGCGCTCGACCTTGCCGTAATAGTAGATGGCGTAGCGGTTCTGCTTCGCGCCGTAGTGCGTGCGCGCGAGCTGCATGAACGCGAGCTCGCGCAGCGCCAGGTTCGCGCGAACCTCGGCCGTGATCGGGCCTTCGGGCTGCTTCGTGACGCGCACCACCTCTTTCATCGCCTCGAGCGCCGCCTCGGGCTTGTCGTCGCGGAAGTACGCGAGCCCCTCGAGGTACTTGCCCTTCGGGTAGAACGCGTCACCCTTGGGGATCATGAGCACCAGGCGCTTCACCTCTTCGAAGCTCTTGTTCGCCTCGCCCTTCTGATCGACCTCGTCGAGCGCCTTGCCGCGCACGAAGTGGTAGCGCGCCAAGAGGTAGCGGAACTCTGAACGGAACCGCTCGGGGAACTCGAAGTTCGAGTACTTCGCGATCTCGTCGAGCACCACCTGCTCGTTCACCGTCTTGCGCGAGATGAAGAACAGCCACTCGAGCGAGCTCTTGAAGAACTTCGTCTGCGGCCCGCGCGCGAGAATCTTCGAGAACTCGCCCAGCGAGCTGTGAAACATGTTCATGCGGTACAGCGACTTCGCCAGCAGGTACTGCGACTCGGTCGCCAGCGCCGCCATCTTCGGGTCGCTCATCAGCTCGAACGACGCGATCGCCGCCTGCTCGTAGTTCTCGTTCTTGAACTCGCGCACCGCCGCGTCGAGCTTCTGCCGGTCGGCCGTCTTGCCCGACACGTCGACGCCCTCGAACGACATCGTCGGCGAGCTGCCGCCCTTCTTGTCGTCTTTCGGGTCAGGCTGCTTCGTCAGGTCGACGCCCCCTTCGGGGATCTTCACCTCTGACGAGCTGCCCTTGTTCTCGTCGGGGTCTTTCTTCTTCTTCTTGTCGTCGTCGTCGGGGGTCGTCTTCTTCTTCTTCTTCTTGCCGCCGAGATCGAGGCCCTCGAAGTTCATCTGGGCCTGCGCAGGAGCGGCGACCATCAGCGCCGCCAGCAGAATGAGTACGCGCTTCATGGACCGTTACTCCCGCGTGAAGTCTGTCGGAAGGAAGAACGAGATGCCGAGCTCACCGAACAGCTGGTTGCGCACGGAGCCGGTGTTGATCTGCTCGTAGTAGATGACGTCGCGCAGCTCGAGGCGCAGCGTCACGAACCGGTTGATGAAGAACCGAATGCCCGCGCCCACGTTGCCGCCGATCGGTATCGACTTCGGCCCGAGCAGCACGATCGCCGGGCCGAGCGCGACGTACATGTTGAAGTTCACCATGTCGAGAAACGGCAGCACCGCCAGCGTGCCGAGCTTGCCGTAGAGCGGTGCCCACTCGAGGTTCAGGTCGGCCATGAAGCCGCCGCGCCCGTAGGGCAGCGTACTGGTGCCGTCGGTCGAGCCCGTGTCGAGCTCGTTCAGCGTCGGGCCGCGGCACGACCGCCCCAGCCCCTCGACCGTGCAGATCTGCGCCGCGGTCGACACGAACGAGATGGCGTAGCCCGCGCGCAGCTGCACCCCCAGCGTCTCGGTCAGGTGGAAGCTGAGCAGGAGGTTCGGCGCGATCTTCTGGTAGAAGCTGTCGCGAAACGAGAAGCCGACGCCCGGCGAGATCTCGAACCGCCCCTTCATCAAGAACAGGTGGCCCGAGACCGGGGTCACGCGATCTTTCAGCGGCCCGCTGCGATCTTTGTCGACCTCTGAGACGTCGCCGGCCTCTTCTTCGCTCTTCTGCGCGAAGGCGGGCAGCGCGAACAACACGACCAACGGAAGTGCCCTGAGCATCATTCGGACTCCCGGAAGGTGGAGCGGAACGGGATGAAGATCGACAAGCCGACGTAGACCGCGAGCAGGTTGTTCGTGCCGCCCTTCGTCGTGCCGGCGGGCGTGTCGACGTACGTCGTGTTCACGAGCATCGCGTTCGCCGCGACCCAGTCGCGCACCACGAAGCGCAGGCCGCCGCCGATGTCGAACGCCGGCTTGTAGCCGCTGGTCGGCACCGTCTCGGTCGCCATCACGCCCGCGCCGGCCGTCACGAACCCATCGAGGTGCAAGATCGTGTTCATGAACGCGACCTTTCCGTAGAACGGGCTCCACTCGAAGCTGCCCATCACCGACCAGGTCGGCACCGAGCGGAACACCTGCGAGTTGAAGACGCGCTTCGCGACGCGCACGTCTTCGGTCGCCGAGACGCGCATGATCGAGCCGCGCACCGCGAAGGCCAGCGTGTCAGACAGGTGAAACGCCGCGCGCAGGGCCCCGCCGAACTTCGTGTAGTAGGGGTCGTTGACCGCGACGAGAAAGTACGGAGCGAGCTCGAAGCGAAAGCGCTTCAGGTACAGCTTCTTCTGCACGCTCTTCACGCGGTCGTCTTGCGTGATGTCGCGCTCGACGGCCGCGCCGACGTTCTTCACCGCCGCGGGCGGCGGCGTCGGCGTTGACGACGGCGGCGGCGAATCTCGCTTCGGCTCTTCCTTCTTCGGCTCTTCTTTTTTCGGCGGGTCGGTCAGATCGAGCCCTTCGAGCTCGTTCTGCGCCCAGGCCGTGGAGGTGGCCGTGGTGCCGCCGGCCAGCACCCACAGAAGCACAAGGTGTCTACGCAAAGTCAGTTCGCTCCGTGCCTGTTTGATCCCGCCTGCACCCTTTGAATGCAGGTCCCACTGGCATGACCGGGGCGCACCATACGCTCGCGCAACTTGCCCATCAACAACGCAAACTCGTGCTAAGTCGCCTGAGCCGTGCCGGTCTGCTCGCGCATCGAGGGAGCAATGAGAACCTTCTTGAGACGGTCTGCAGTCATCTTCCTCCCGTGCGTTGCGTTCGCCGCGTGCGAGACGACCGATCTGAACACGACCTGCACGCTCGTGAAGCGCAACCCCGATGGTGGCGCCGCGATCCCCATTCTCAAGTCCGACTCGATCATCAAGAACTCGGCGAACAAAGACTTCATCTCGTTCGGCACCACGCAGTGTGAAGACAAGGTCTGCGTGCGCGACTCTGCTTTTACCGAGGTCGACGACGGCGGCGTCGCCGAGGGCTACTGCTCACGGCCCTGCGTCGAGAACAGCTCGGTCGGCTGCCCCAGCTTCAGCGGCGCGCTCGACCAGTCGGTTCGCACGCGGCTCTCGTGCCGCCCCCTGATTCTCGACGAGTCGGCGCTCGCCGCCATCAAGTCGAAAGACCCCGAGAGCTACAAGCGCATCTTCGGTCAGACGACCTCGCCGTATTTCTGCGCCCGCAGCTCCGTGGCGCCCGACGCCGGTCTGTAGCGCCTCACGCTTCGTCGGTTTGTTTCGTCTCTGCGGCCGCTTCCGCGAGCAGACGCGCGCACCCACACCTGACTACGCGCGGGCGTCCACCATCCTCCGGATTGCGGATCCCCCCTTGCACGTAGATCGTTCATTCTTCTCGTGCGTGAACGAGAAGACACGGGCCGTTGTCTGAACCCGTCAGGCCAATTCTCGAGTCTTTACCGAAGCAAGTGGAGCCGTCACATGAATCGAACCGGGATCTTCCTCGCAGCCGCCGCCGTTCTCGCGCTGATCGCCCTCGTCGTCGGCCTGCCGCAGCCGCGACACAACGTGGCCCAGCCGCCACCCGACGTGGTCAAAGTGTCACCGGCCCCGGCCCAGGTCAGCGACGGCTCGATCAAGATGTCGGCCCGCCTGTCGCACCCGTACGTGGGCTCGGGCCGGTCTGACCTGTTCGTCACCATCGATCTGAACGGCGTCGACGTGCCGGGCGCGACGCGCAGCCCGGTGAACCTCGCGCTGGTCATCGACCGCTCGGGCTCGATGTCGGGCTTCAAGCTGCAGCAGGCGAAGATGGCGGCGCGCCAGCTGGTGTCGCAGCTCAAAGGCGCCGACCGGCTCGCGATCGTTCACTACGGCGGCGACGTGAAGAGCATGGACGGTGTGTTCTGCACCGAGACGAACAAAGAGAAGCTGCTCCGCTACATCGACAACATCTGGGACGAGGGCGGCACGAACATCGGCGCGGGCCTGACCACGGGCCGCGACCTGCTGCTCGCCTCGATGAGCGAGTTCAAGGTGAACCGGCTGGTGCTCATCAGCGATGGCCAGCCCACCGAGGGCATTCAAGACTCGGGCGGCCTCATCGAGATCACGCGCGGCATTCGCGGCAGCGGCATCTCGGTCACGAGCATCGGTGTCGGCACCGACTTCAACGAAGACCTGATGCAGGGCATCGCCGAGACCGGCGGCGGCGCGTACGCGTTTCTGCAAGACGCCGCGCAGCTCGCGAGCATCTTCCAGAAAGATCTGAACCAGGCCGCGACGCAGGTCGCGCACGGCGTGTCGCTGACGTTCGAGCTGCCTGACGGCATGGAGCTGCAGGAAGTGCTCGGCTACCGCCTCGCGTACAAAGACGCGAAGAAGGCGACGATTCACCTGCCCGACTTCTCGGCCGGCATGTTCGAGCGCGTGGTCGCCCGCGTGACGGTGAACGCGCCGGGCGCGGGCCAGGGCTTCGACGTCACGGCGCTGAAGCTCGACTACATGGACCTGCTGCAGGGCAGCCAGGTGAGCTCGAGCGCGAAGCTGGCGGCCATGACGACCGACAAGGCCGACGTCATCTGGTCGAACCGCGACAAAGACGCGACGGTCTACGCGGCGCGGGCGCAGAGCGCGGTGAACACGCAGGCGGCGGCCGAGGCGCTGAAGAGCGGCGACCGCGAGCGCGCGCAGAAGCTGATGAAAGAGAACGTCTTCTTCTTCGAAGAGGCGGCGAAGGTGGCCGGCGAAGGTGCGGTCGCGCAAGACAAGGCCGAGCAGAAGCTGTGGGGCGACAACTTCTCGAATGCCCGCACCGACGAAGAGGTGCAGGCGGCTTCGAAGGGCGCCAAGCGCAAGGCGCGCATGGACTTCGGTCTTCAGGGCTCGACGTACTGAAAGGGTCTGGTCATGGCATCGAACCCCACCTCGGCAGTGCTGCAGCTCCACCAGCGTGAAGACTTCGAGCGCAACGTGCTGCGCGGCCTGGCCGCGGGCGCCGGAGCCGGAGTGCTCGCGTACGTCACGGCGCGCATGGGCGCGACGCTCGGCGTGTCGGGGGTGCCCATCTCGTTTCTCGCGATCGCCGGCACCGCGCTGGCGAGCGTGCGCGGCGACAAGATGGACAAGATGATGCTCGGCGCCCTCTCGCTGGTGCTGCCGGCGGCGCCGTGGCTGTTCGGCTTCTCTCAGTCGTGGACGGTCGGTCTCGCCGGCGCGGCGTGCGGCGCGCTGATGGTGAAGGCGCGGCAGGTCGAGAAGGGCGAAGAAGGCAGCGTCGGCGCCGTGCGGCCGGGCCTGATGCACTACGGAGCGGCGGCCACGGCGACGGCGGGGCTGTCGGTGGCGGGGCTCGAGGTGGCGAAGGTGCTCGCGCTGCGCATGGCCGACTGGCAGACGCCGAGCCTGCTGCAGGCGCTGGTGAGCGGCGTCATCATCTCGCTGTTCGCGGGCATCGGCGGCATCGCGGCGCACCTGATGCTGAAGAGCGACCCGGTCGAGGCGCGGTGCGAAGAGCTGATACCGCAGCTGCAGGGTGAGTTTCAGACGCTGGCGACGCGGGCGCTGAACCTGTACCGGCAGTGTGGTGAGTCGATGTCGAAGCTGCCGCGCGAGCCGGCGCGCGAAGAGCTCGCGCGCACGCTCCAGCGTCTGACGAAAGACGCGGTCGAGCTGGCTGCCGAGTGGGCGGGCGTCGAGACGCAGCTCGAAGACGACACGGTGAAAGAGCTCGACCGTGAGGTGGCTGACCTGCAGAAGAGCGCGGCGCAGTCTCGTGACGCGGTGGCGAAGCGGCAGCTCGAGATGGCGGCGGCGTCACTGAAAGAAGAGATGGACCGGCTGGGCGAGCTGAAGAACAAGCGCGAGCGGATTCTGGCGAAGCTGAAGAGCCAGGTCGCGCTGCTCGAGCGGGCGCGCGTGGCGCTCATCGGCATGCGGTCGGGGCACACGCAGATCAAGGCGGCCGAGCTGTCGGCGCTTTCGCGCAAGTTCAACGCGCTGGCGACCGCGCAGGCCGACGAGGCGAAGCTGGCGCACGAGGTCGCGACGGGCGCCGAGCTGTCGGCCGCCGAGGCCGAGCTGCACGCGGCGGTGAAGATCGCCGAGTCGGTGGCGACCGCGCCAGTGATGCAGCCGGTGTCGCCGGTGGGCGCGCCTGAAGAGGCGGCTCCGGCGGCGGCGCAGGGTGAAGCGCTGAAGAACTGACGGCCGCAGCCGGCCTGGGGGGTCAGCTGTCGTGCACGGCGGCGTCGGCGCCCTTGTCGCCGAGCAGCTCGCGCGCACGGGCGACGTCGGCGCGGTCGGGCGTGCCGCTCGCGTGCAGCGTCGCCCCACCCTTCCCGATGCGCACCCAGACCTTGCCGTCACGCACCTGCAAGCCGAGCGTCCACCCGACCTGGCGCTCCGAGATCGCCTGAACCGCCGCTTCGACGTCGCGCGGGCCGACGCCCCACGCGGGCAGGTCGACGCCGGTGAGCTTCGGCGGGGCCGCACGAACCAGTGCGGTGGCGAGATCTTGCGCGGGCACGTGGCTCTCGGTGAACGTGATCTTCTCGAGGCGCTCGAACCGCGGCAGCGTGTTCGCGAGGCGCTTCAATAGCGCTTCGTCGAGCTCCCGGAAGTGCAGCGTGACCACGCGCTTGTAGAGCTTGCGCCACTGCGGGTCGCTGATGGCCCCCGTCAGGCGATGCAGGTGCTTCAGCCTCGGCACGGTGCCGTCGAGCGGCGAGCCGGGGGTCGTGGGGTCGGCGACGCACGTGATGCTCTCGACGCTGAGCCAGCCTGCGTGGTCGGCGCGCGTCGCGGCTTCCCACGAAACGGTCACCGGGAGCGCTCGCTCGAACACCTTCGCCTTCGTGCCGGGAGGCGCCCACTCGGCGTGATTCGCGGCGATGAGCTCGCCTTCACGTGGGGTGGGCGGCGTGCCCGCGGGGCGCTCGAGCTGCAGCGCGAGAAGCTCGCCACGCGCACCGCCCAGCTCCGAGGCGAGCGTCTTCAGCGCACCCGCGTCGTCGCCGGCGTCGAGAATTCGACGCACGACGACGTCAATCGGCTCGGGCGGAGGCGCCACGACGACCGCAGGAGCAGGAACGGCCGGAGCGGCTTCCACCGTCGCAGGAGCCACCGTCGCAGGAGCCACCGTCGCAGGAGCCACCGTCGCGGGAGCCGCCGTCGCAGGAGCGGGCCCATCGGTCACGGGGAGAACCTGCGGAGCAACCATCTGAGAAGTCGTCGTCGGAGAAGTCATCTGCGTAGCCTGCAATTCGGTTGGCGGTGAATCGGCGAGCTGACTTACACCGCGCAGTCGCGACCACGCGACCCACACGGCGACACCGACGCCGACGGCGATGAGCAGCTCGAACACCCCGGCCTCTTACACCGTCGGGCCCGCTACGGCTCGGCCTTGATGTCGCCGGCTCCTTCGAGCACGGCCACGCTGCCCGCCTTCATGCCGTTCTTCGCCCACCAGCCGCCGGGCACCTCGAGCACGAACAGGGTCGGCACACCGATGCCACGCGACGTGAACGTGCGCGGCTCGGCGTTCTCGACGACGCCGGCGATCTTCAGGTCTTTGTCCAAGAAGATCATGTCGAGGGGGATCAGGGTGTTCTTCATCCAGAACGAGAGGCGCTGCTCGTCGCGAAAGATGAACAGCATGCCCTTGCCGTCGGCCAGCTCGCGCCGCCACATCAGCCCGCGCGTGCGCGCCGACTGGGTCGCCGCGATCTCGATGTCGATCACGTGCTTGCCGCCGAACGCATCGCTGAGCGTGATGCGCCCCTTCGGCAGCGGCGGCATCACGTAGTCCTCTGCCGCGACGTCGGTCTGAACCGGCCGCGCCGCCGGTGCCGGCGCCTGGGCAGAAGGCGAAGGTGAAGCAGGCTTGCCGCCCTCGCTCTGGCAGGCGACCACCAGCAGCAGCGCTGCGAGCACCTTCACGACTTCATGCTCTTGTTGAGCAGCTTGCCGGTCAGCTCGGAGCCGAGCGACGACGACATCAGCTGCTCCACCACACCCTCGAAGTCACCGCGCTGCGACTCGTTCGTGTAGATGAACCGAATGCCCATGCCCGGCTCGTCGCCGTCGGTCTGGCTCCACACCACCTCGCCGAGCAGCTCGAACGGCTCGGTGCGCTGCGGCACCGTCAGCTTGAACAAGAACTGTGTACCGATCGGCAGCGGCTTCTTCGTCTTGATGAAGGTGCCGCCCTTGCTGATGTTCTTCGTGTAGTCCGCGAAGAACGAGTTCAGCTTCTTGTAGTCGACCTTCAGCTCGATCGGAGCGCGCGCCGACTGGCGTGCCTCGGGGCCTTTTTGTTCCGCCATGGCTGCCGCGCAGTATAGACACGGTTCCGTGCGGCAGGCCGTTTTCCGTGCGTTGGGGTGTCTCAAGCGCCCCTTCGTGGCGCTGACCTTCATCGGCCTCGCCGCCGGCGGCGCCCTGCTCGTTCGCATCCCCATTCTCGGGCTGCCCGGGTACGAGCTCAGCGTCTGCCTCGCCCTGCTCCACGGCCTCTTCGCCTGCGTCTTCGGCATCGCCGCCGCACGCCAGGAGCGCCGCCTCATCACGTCGAGAGACCCGCGCCCCAAGAACGCCGTGCGCTTCGACTCGCCGCTCGCCTCGGTCGCCACCGCCACCCTCGCCGCCTGGCTGCTCTCGGTCGTCGCCCTCGCCGTGCCGTTCGTCGCCGCCGTCGTTCATTCGATCACCTCGACCGCCTGCGACCCCGGCTTCGCGATGGGCTTCTTCCCCCTGCTCACCCTGCCCTCGAGCCTCATCGCGTGCGCGCTCGGCGTGCTCGCCGGCTTCGCGACCGAGCGGCTCGTGCTCAGCCTCGGGCTCCAGGTGCTGTTCGTGCTCGCCTCGGCCGCACACACCGCCTGGCCCATCGTCTTCGGCCCACAGCTGTTCGCGTTCAACCACCTCGCGGGCTGGCTGCCCGGCCCGCTCTACGACGAAGTGCTCGTGCTGCCCGCAGCGCTCTGGTGGTTCCGCCTCGAGACGCTGCTCGTCACGTTCGCCGTCGTCTTCCTCACCGCGAACCTGCTCTCGATGGTGAAGGGCCGCCTCGAGCGCCCCCACTTTCGCCTCGGCTCGGCGGTGCTGCTGGGCGGCGCCTTCTTCGCCGTCTTTCTGCTCGAAGAGCGCGGGCCCTCGCTCGGCACGCGCATGAGCGACGCCGTGCTCGCCGAGCGGCTCGGCGGCACGCGCGAGACCGAGCACTTCGTCGTGCACCACTCGCTGGGCATCGACAAAGAGAACCTCGAGCGCGCCGTTCGCGATCTCGAGTTTCGCCACAGCCAGGTCTCGACCTTCTTCGGCAGCACACCACCGGGCAAGGTCACCGTCTGGTGGTACGCCGACACCGCCGAGAAGCAGCGGCTCGTCGGCGCCGCGAACACGCAGTTCGCGAAGCCCTGGCGCCACGAGTTTCACACCAACCACATGCCTTTTCCGCACCCCGTCGTGAAGCACGAGCTCGTGCACGCGATGGCCGCGCCCTACGGCTCGCCGCCGTTCGGCGTGACGGCGCGCTACGGCGGCCTCATACCCGTCGCCGGCATCGTCGAGGGCTTCGCGGTCGCCGGCGACGACCCGGTCGACGAGCTCACGCTGCACGAGTGGGCCGCCGGCATGAAGCAGCAGCAGCTGCTGCCCGACGTGCGCTCACTGATGACGCTCGACGGCTTCTACGATGCGCCGCCCGCCCGCGCCTACTCGGCCGTCGGCTCGTTCGTTCGCTGGCTCGGCGAGAGCAAGGGCGGCGAGAAGCTGCGCGCCCTCTACGCGAAGGGCGACTACGTGCAGGTCTACGGCGTGCCGCTCGATGCGCTCGCCGCCGAGTGGGAAAAGTTCCTGGGCACCGTGCCGCTCGACCCCGCCGCCGTCACGCAGGCGATGGCGCGGTTTCGACAGAAGAGCCTCTTTCAGCGCGCGTGTGCGCGCGAGGTCGAGGTGCTGCGCAGCGAGGCGGCCGGGCTCGTCGGCTCGAACCCCGAGGCCGCGCTCGAGCTGTACCGCCGTGTCGCGACCCTTCAGCCCGACGACTACCGCCATGCGCTCGCCCTCGCCAACGCGCTCGACCACGTCGGCAGAAAAGCCGAGGCCGCGCAGGTGCTCGAGAGGCTCGCGCCGCAGGTGGCGGCCGACCCCGCCGCCGCAATGGAGGTCGCGATGGAGCGCGCCGACCTCGCATGGGCCACGGGGAACCCCGACACCACGAAGGCCCAGCTCGAAGAGGTGCTGAAGCTGAACCCGTCGCAAGCGATGGACAGAACGGCCCACGTGAAGCTCGCCGCCCTCTCGGCGACCGCACCCGACGTCGGCCGCGCCATCTGGCAGTACTTCGGCCCCGGCGGCGACGACGTGAAGCTGCTCGTGCTGCGCGAGGCCCTGACGAAGTCGCCGGGCCAGGCCGAGGCCGCCTACCTCATCGGCCGCAAGCTGAGCACCGGGGGCCAGCAGCCGATGTTGGCCGTGCGCTACCTGTCGCAGGCGCTGAGCGGCACGACGCTGCCGCCGTCGATTCGCCGCGAGGCGCTGCGGCTCAAGCTCGAGTCGCGCTTCTTCGCTGGCGACTGTGCCGGCCTGCGCGACGAGGCCCAGACGCTCCCCGACTACGGCACGGTGTTCAAGCGACGCACGGACGAGTGGCTCGAGAGATGCGCCTTCGAGGAACTGAAGTTCGGGGGGCCTTTGGTTCCCGCCAACGCCTTGAGGTAGCGCTCGCCCCGTTGGCCCGACGTGAACTGCCGGCCCCGGGCCAAAGGGCCGTACGGGGGTCAGGGGTTGCCAGGCGTCTCTTCCGGCGGCTGCTGGTGTGCCTCTTCCGGTTCTCTTTCGCCGTGCCGCTCGCGGTGCTCGCGGATCCACTTCGGGTGCACGCGGTGCTCCTGCCAGTTGAGATCTTCGGGCACGTCGCCCGCGCCCGGAGGCACGTGCGTGAGCTCGACCACGCAGCCGAAGTTGTTGTGCGAGAACGGCGACGGCACCTGCAGCCCCACTGCCACCTGCCACCCGCCCGGCAGCAGCAGCGCCGCGCCGATGACGCCGACCGCCGCTTCGTGGTTGCCGAGCAGCAGATCGGCCTGCACCACCAGCCACTCGGGCACGAGCTCGTATTCGACCCCGAGCATCGGCCCCGCCGGCCAGCCCTTGCCGAGGTAGCTCTCGCTCGCCGCGTAGGCACCCACCACCGTCGCGAGGCGCAGCTCCTCGAAGTGAAAGCGCGTGAGCAGGTACGCGAACCCCGCCGGCACCTCGCGGTGCAGGTGCTCGTCACGCCCGAGGCCCCCGTGCCCGCCGAGCTGCACCTTCATGAAGTCGGTCACGTCGAACGTGTAGACCGCGTTCACCATCACCTTGTTGCGCGCGGTCTCGGGCACCCGATCGCCGTACAGGTGCACGTGGAAGATGTTCAGCCCGAGCTCGAGCCCCTTGCCGACGCCGATCGCCGTCGTGAGGTTCGACTCGCCCGAGCGCGTCAGGTTCAGCTGCTCTTGAAAGAAGAAGCCACCCCGCGCCGTGCCGGTGCCGGCCGGCACGTTCCACAGGCTCTGCTGCGCGGCCGCGGGCAGCGCCACCAGCAGTGCGAGCAGCAGGGCGGGTCGTCGGGTCACCTGGGGCCTGCGTATACTCAATGCCGTGCTGAAGTCGTTCACCCGCGTCGCCGCTTTTCCCCTTCTGCTCGGCGGGGGCACCGCGCTGGTGTTCGTGATGCAGCCGCTCGGCCTCGCCGTGCCCGTCTCGGCCACGATCGTCGGGGTGGCGCTCTATGGCGTCATCTGGGGCCTCGAGCGCTACATTCCCTACCGGCCGGAGTGGAACCTGCGCGACGGCCAGTTCGCCAACGACCTCGGGCACACGCTGTTCGGCAGCGCGCTCGGCGCCGGCATCGGCAACGCGCTCAACACGGTCTGGGCCGGCGCCGTCGCTGCGTTCGTCGCCGCACACACCGAAGGCAGCGGAGTCTGGCCGACGAAGTGGCCGCTGGCCGTGCAGGTGCTGCTGGTGTTCGCCCTCGCCGATCTCGGCCG
This sequence comes from Myxococcaceae bacterium, assembly GCA_016793725.1. Classification (GTDB taxonomy): domain Bacteria; phylum Myxococcota; class Myxococcia; order Myxococcales; family Myxococcaceae; genus Xiheicaenimonas; species Xiheicaenimonas phototrophica. The sequence goes on from JAEUJP010000743.1 coordinate 12,884, forward strand.
CTGGGTGCAGCACCGCATGCACCACGCCGTGCCGTTCTTGTGGCGCTCGCACGAGCTGCACCACAGCGGCTCGCACCTGACGGCCATCAAGGCGAGCCGCTCGCACCTCATCGAGCGGGTGCTGCAGCAGCTGTTCATGTATGGCCCGCTGCTCGCGCTCGGCGCACCCGCCGAGGCCTTGTGGTGGTTCATCGTGCCGAACTCGCTGATGGGGCCGTTTTCGCACTGCAACGCCGACCTCGAGCTCGGCCCGCTCGAGTGGGTGTTGATGGGGCCGAAGAACCACCGGCTGCACCACTCGGTCGACCCGCGGCACCACAACAAGAACTTCTCGAGCGCGATGGTGCTGTGGGACCGGGTGTTCGGCACCTGGGCGAACCCGGCCTCGGCGGGGGCGCCGACGAAGGTGGGGCTCGAGGGCGACCCGACGCCTGAGGGCTTCTTCGCGCAGCTCGTCGAGCCGTTTCGGCGCAGAAGGCGCGCCTGAAAGCTCGACGGCAGGCCCCGTGGAGCGTAGGAATGGGCCGCAAAGCCGAAGTGTTGGGAGGCGCAATGCGGGTTCACTCCATTCTGTTCGTCGTCGTCGCCGCGGTCGCAGTGGGCTGCACGCCCAAGAAGATCCCGGGCACCGAGCTCGACGACACCGACGACACGCGCGCGATTCTCGACGTGATGGAAAAGTACCGCCTCGCCCTCGAGAAGCGCGACGCGCAGGCCATCGTGAGCCTCGCCGACGAGTCGTTCAAAGACGACGGCGGCAGCGCGAACCCCGACGACGACTACAACTACCAAGACCTGTTCACGAAGCTGCCCGAGACGCTCAAGAAGCTGGGCGACGTGCGGCTCGAGTTCAACGTTCGCAAGATCGAGCTCTCTGAAGACACCTCGAGCGCCCGCGCGACGTTCACCTACACCCAGAGCTATTCGATGCCCGGGCTGCAGGCGAAGAAGCAGAGCGACACCGAGATCAAGCAGATGATCTTCAAGAAGGTCGACAAGAACGTCTGGAAGATCGTCTCTGGCGTTTGAAGCGGTTCGTTGACCGCCCAGAAGTGCCCCGATATATCCGCGCGGCGTTTTACCCCCCTTCGTCTGCAAGGAAGAGAGAGCCATGGCCGCCGCCGATGCCAAGAACAGCGACTGGAAGAAGCGTGAGAGTCTCCCGAGCGCGCTGATTCAGATCATCCTCGTCGGGGCGCTGCTCGCCGCCGCCGTCTGGTTCGTGGTCGGCCGCGGCAACCGCAAGAAAGAGGTCGCGGAGCGCCTCAAAGAGGCCAAGCTCATCGCCGTCAAAGACAACCCGGCCGATCTGAACAAGGCGATCAAGGCCGCCGAAGAAGTGCTCGCGCTCGACGCGACCGCGCCCGAGGTGCTGGCGACGCTGGCGACGATTCACACCGAGCTGTGGCTGCTCCACAAAGAGGCGTCGCACGAGGCCAAGGCGAAAGAGTACCTCGACCGCGCCGAGAAGGCCGAGTCGAAGTCCGACGAGCGCTACGGCACCAAGGCGCTGCACATTCTCGCGAGCGGCAAGCCGAAAGAGGCCGAAGACTTCGTCGAAGAGCTGCGCAAGAAAGGCGCGTCGACGGCGCGCCTCGCCTACGCGCAGGCGCTCGCGCTGCGCCAGCAGGGCAACCTGCAGCTCGCCCGCGCGGCCTTCGTGCTCGCCTCAGACAAGGGGTGGAAAGACCCCAGCTTCAGCTCGGCGTTCGCCGATGCGTGGCTCGAAGAGGGCCAGTGGCTGCCGGCGCTCGACTACTTCAACAAGGCGATGGCGAACAACCCCGACCACCTGCGGTCGAAGGTGGGCATCGCGCTGGCGCGCATCGAACGCAAAGACCGCGTGGCCGACGCCGCCGAGACGCTGAAAGACCTGCTGGCGCGCCCAAAAGAAGAGACGTCACCCTTCCTCCGCGGCCGCGTGCTGGCGGCGGCCGCCGAGCTGGCGAACTTCGAAGAGCAGTGGGACCAGGCCATCAACGCGGCCGACCGCGCGCTGACCGAGAACCCCGATGAAGCCTGGGCGCTGTTCGCGAAGGCGAAGGCGCTCGCGGCGAAAAAAGACCCGGGCGCTCCGGCCGCGTTCGACGCGGTGGTGGCGAAGGTGAAGGCGGCTCCGGCGTTCTACTTCGACGGCGCCACGCTGCTGCAGAAAGCGGGCAACGTCGACCAGGCGATCGCGCTGCTCGACAAGTACGAGGCGGTGA
>JAEUJP010000748.1 GCA_016793725.1 Myxococcaceae bacterium
AACTGCGGCTTCACGAGCGCCACCAGCCACCCGCCCAGCTTCGGCAGCACCGACGGCAGCACCAGCTTCAGCGAGATGAAGCTCACGTCGATCACCATCGCCTGAACCACTTCGGGCAGCTCCTCGTCGGTCAGGTGGCGCGCGTTCACGCGCTCTTTCGAGATCACCCGCGGGTCGGCTCGCAGCTTCTGGTGCAGCTGCGCGTAACCCACGTCGATCGCGTAGACCTTCACCGCCCCGCGCTGCAGCAGGCAGTCGGTGAACCCACCCGTGCTCGCCCCGATGTCGGCGCAGGTCAGCCCCGTCGGGTCGAGCCCGAAGTGATCGAGCGCCGCCGCGAGCTTCAGGCCCCCGCGCGAGACGTACGGCAGCACCTCACCCTTCAGCCGAACCTCGGCGTCGCGCGCGACCCGCGTGCCGGGCTTGTCGACGCGCGCCTCGCCCACCACCACCTGCCCCGCCAGAATCAGCGCCTGCGCCTTCGTGCGCGACTCGGCCAGACCCCGCTCGACCAGCAGCTGGTCGAGCCTCTCGGTTCGCGACGTCACCGGCGTTCACCCGCGCGCCCTGAGCGGGCACCGCCGAAGGCGGCCCCGGTCGAAGGGTCAGTTCTTGCGCTCAACCGAGTACCGCGCCAGCGCCGCGAGCGGCCCGTCTTGCGGCTCGAGCCTCGAGATCGCCGCCACGGCCCGCTGCACCTGCTCTTGTGCCAGAGCGCGCGCCCGCTCGAGGCCCACCACCGCGGGGAACGTGTGCCGCCCCGCTGCCGCATCGGCCCCGGTCGGCTTGCCCATCACCTCGGCCGACGCCGTCACGTCGAGAATGTCGTCGGCGATCTGAAATCCCAGCCCGACCGCGTCGCCGAACGTCTCGGCCGCGTGCAGCGCCGCCTCGTCGCCCCCCCCCGCGATCGCGCCCATGCGGCACGCCGCCTTGATGAGCGCCCCCGTCTTCGCCCGGTGGAGCTTCAGCAGGTACCCCTCTTCAGCCGGCCGATCTTCGGCGATGTCGAGCACCTGGCCACCGACCATGCCCGCCGAGCCCGCCGCCGTCGCCAGCTCGAGCGCGAGCCGCCCGTCGAGGCCCACAAACGCGTCGGTGAGCAGCGCGTCGCCCGCGAGAATCGCCATCGCCTCGCCGTACACCTTGTGGTTCGTCGGCCGGCCGCGCCGCAGATCGTCGTCGTCCATCGCCGGCAGATCGTCGTGAATCAACGAATACGTGTGCACCATCTCGACCGCACACGCCGGCCGGTCGGCCTTCTGCGTCGTCGAGCGCGACACCGCGTCGGCGAACGCGAAGCACAAAACTGGCCGCAGCCGCTTGCCGCCCGCGAGCAGCGAATACTCCATCGCCTCGGCGAGCCGCTTCGGCGCCCGCATCGCCAGCTCGGCCATGCGCGCCTTCAACGCCTGCTCGACGCGCACCTGCTGCACCTTCAGCCAGGCGTCGAGATCAAAACGGGACATCGTCTTCCTCCTGAGCAGGGGGCCGCTTCTGCTGCTGGGGCTGGGCCGCTTGCGGGGCCGCCGGCCGCTTGCCCTGCTCGCCCGACGCCTCTTTCAGCTCGAGCGGCGCCACCTTCGTGCCGCTGTCGTCGCTCAAGAGCTGCTCGATGCGCTTCTCGGCTTCAGACAAGAGCTTCTCACCCTTGCGCACCAGCTGAATGCCCTCGGCGAACTTCTCGAGCGAGTCTTCGAGCGACAGGCCGCCGCCCTCGAGCTGCTCGACCAGCGACTGCAGCCGCTGCACCACGTCGCTGTACTGCTCACCGTTCTTTTCGCGGGCCGCCACGTCGAAGGCTCATACCTCAGCTCGGCTTTTTGCGCGCGCCCGTCACGGTGGCGGTCAGCTCATCGTCGCCCGCCAGCAGAATGCGCACCGCAGTACCCGCCGGGGCGTCGACCGCCGCCCGCACCACGTGCCCGTTCTCGAGCCGGGTGATCGAGTAGCCGCGGCCCAGCACCTTGAGCGGCGACAGCGCGTCGAGCCGCCGCTCGAGCCCGTGCAGCCGGTCGTGCTGCCGCGCGAACCGGCCGGCGAACAGCTTCTTCAGCTTCTCGACCTCGGCCTCGAGGCGCTGCCGCTCGTTCTGCAGCTTCGCCTTCGGCGCGTGCTGCGAGAGCGTGACCTTCAGGTCGTGCAGGTGTGCCCGCTCTCGGCGCACCAGCGCGTGGCCGGCCCGCTGAAGGCGCGACGACGCCGCCTTCAGCCGATCGCGCACCGCCTGAAGCCGCGCCTGGGGCCTCGCCCGGCCGATGCGGCGCTCGAGCTCTTTCAGGCCTGCCGTCTTCGCGCGGTGGCTCTTGCGAAAGCCCGTGACGAGGCGATCGGCGAGCTCGCTCAGCCGAATTTTGTGCTGCGACAGCCCCCGCCGCGGGTCGCCCAGCTTGCGCGCGAACCGATCGAGGCCACCGCGGTGCCCGATGATCACGCGATCGATCGCCTTGCCGAGCCGCTGCCGCTTCTGCGCCAGCTGAAGCTCGAGCTCGGCCAGCACCGGCGCGAGCGCCTCGGCCGCGTGGCTCGGCGTCGCCGCGCGGTGGTCTGCGACGAAGTCGGCCAGCGTCACGTCGACCTCGTGACCCACCGCCGAGATGACCGGCACCGGGCTGTCGAAGATCGCGCGCGCGACCCGCTCTTCGTTGAACGCCCAGAGATCTTCGGCCGAGCCACCGCCGCGCGTCACTACGATCACGTCGACGTCGGTGCGGTACAGCCGGCGCAGCCCGCCCTCGATGTCGAGCGCCGCCCCGTCGCCCTGCACCCGCGCGTTCGCGACCAGCACCGACAGCCGGGGGTGCCGCTTGTAGAGCACCTTCAAGAAGTCGCGCAGCGCCGCCCCCGTCACCGACGTCACCACCCCGATGCGCCGCGGCAGCGACGGCAGCGGCTGCTTCGGCTTCTTGCGCTTCTCGCCGAACAGCCCCTCGGCCAGCAGCTTCTGCTTCAGCTGCTCGAACGCCAGCGCTTGCGCCCCCAGCCCCGCCGGCTCGAGCTTCTGGACGATCAGCGCGTACCGCCCCGATGGCGGGTAGAGGTCTAAGTTGCCCTCGGCGATCACCTCGAGCCCGTCTTTCAGCCCGAACTTGAGCCGCGCCGCCGTCGTCGCCCACACCCGCGCGTCGAGCTGCGCCCACGCGTCTTTCAGCCCGAAGTAGAGGTGCCCCCGCGTGTTCGCGCCCTTGAAGCCCGAAATTTCGCCACGCACCAGCACGCGGCTGAACGGCGGCTCGAGCGTCTCTTTGATCTGCTTCGTCAGCTCGCTGACCGACAGAATGCGTGGCACCGCACGCACCTTCGGCGCCGCAGCCGCGGGCGCCGCTCTCGGTGGCGGTGGCGGTGGCGGCGCCGCCGCGGGCGCCGGAGCCGGAGCCGGAGCCGGAGCAGGCTTCTCGGGCTTCGCGGGAGCCTCGGGCCCCTTTCCGAACAGGTCAGCCTGCTTCAACGGGCCGCCGCGAGCTCTTCGTCGATGTGCCCGGCGATCTCTTTCGTGCGCGCCTCGACCCTCGCCATCGCCATCACGCGCTTCAGCACCGCGCGGGCGGCCTTCACGTCACCGCCGCGATCGACGTACGCGTGCTGCACGATCTCTCTGGCCCACAGATCGAGCTCGGTCTGCAGCCCCTCGTCGACCTCGACGTCGGCCTCGCTCGCCGCAGCGAGCTGGCGATCGACACACGCCCAGTCGCCCGCGTCACGGCACTTGCGCGCCGCCGCCTCGAAGCGCAGCGCCAGCAGCGCGTCGATTGACTCCGACAGCTCGTCGCTCGCCTGCACGAGGTCGAGCTCGCGCAGCTCGAGCAGCTTCGCGATGCTCAGCTTGTCGAGCTTCGTGCGCGCTGAGGCGATCGTCTTCATCTCGCCGATCAGCACCCGGCACGCCTGCACCGAGCGCTGGCAGCGCCGCGCGCGCTCGAGCGCCAGGGCCGTCTCACCCCGACCGAACAGCCGCTCGACGCCGAGCTCGGGCGAGTCGATGTCTTCGACGCCGTGCTCGGCGAGCTCGACCAGGTTCGTGCCGGTGAGCAGCTCGGAGTCGTACACCCCGATGCGATCGACCACGACTCGCAGCGCCAACATCTTGCTGCGATCGTCGGGAAACCGGGCGAGCTCGGTCGCATCACTCAGCAGTTGCTGCACGCCCCCCGCGAGCAACCTCTCGCGGCCCGAGCGCTCGCCGTCGAGCAGGGCATCGGCGGGTATCTGTTCGAGCGCGGTGCGAGCGTCGCCGTAGCGACCGGCCTCGAAGTAGCGATCGACGATCAGCAGCGCGCGCTTCGCCTCGAGGCGAGCCCACAGATCACGCAGCTCATCGTCCCAAGACCGACGACACGCCTCGAGTCGCTTCGCAGCGCTGTCGAGCTCGCCGTGGTCGAGCAGCACCCGCACCTCTCGGGCCTCGCGCGCGGCATCGAATGGCAACACCACCGCTTCTCGCGCGAGCGACCACGATCGAGGCCCCCTGCGAACGAAGTACCCCTCACCCGCGTAGAAGACGGCCGAACCGAGCAGCGCCGACGCGACCACCCCGACGAGAGGCCGCGCGCGCAACATCAGTTGTCGCCCTTCTTCAGCTGGTTCTGGGCCTTCTGGTGGTACTCGTCGTCTTTGGTCGTCATGTCGACGACCTGCTTGAAGCACCGCATCGCGTCGTCGGGGTCTTGCGCCTTCTGCGCGTAGCACTTCATGTAGAGCTCCTTCGCGTAGCTCTTGGCCTGCCGCAGAATGTCGGTCGCCTCGGGGTTGCCCGGGTCGGCCTCGAGCGCGACCTGCGCGTTTTCGCCCGCGCACGCCATGTCACCCTTGGCTTTGCACGACGAGGCCTTGCGAATGTAGTGCGCCACGATGCGCACGCCGATCTGCTTCGCGAGCGTCGACGGGCCCCCGCCGATCTTGCGATCGAGCTGCAACAGCGCGCGCAGCTCGGGCGGCGAGAGGCTCTCGAGCTTCTTGAACTTGTCCATGAAGTCTTTGATCTGCTCTTGCAGCACCTTGCACTGGCTCGCCTTCGACGCACACGCCTGCGCCATCGCGAACGCCCCCGACTGATCGCCGCTCTTGAAGCGCTCTTGAACCGCCGTCCACGGCGTCGGGGGCGGGCAGCACTTGCCCGCGCACGTGCCGTACTGACACTTCACCGGGTGATCGATGCGATCGATCGCCTCGTCGGCGGTCTTCTTGAACTCGAGCCCCTCACGGTGCTCGGGCTGAACCACGAGCAGGTCTTCGGCCATCTCTTTGAGCTGCACCATCTTCGCGCGGTCGTCGGTGCTGCCCAGCAGCATCTGGGCGTCTTTGACCTTCTTGTCCATCGCCTTCTCGAGCGCCTCTTTCAGCTTGTCGCGCCGCTCGTACTGCTGCGTATCGGCGTGCACCTTCTCGAGCTCTTTCGCCGCGACCCCCAGCTTGCTCGCCTTGATGCCCTCTTCGGCCGCGTCGAGCGCCTGCTGCGTGGGGATCTCTTTCGACGCCCGCTCGATGTACGGCTGAATCGTGCCGTTGCCGAACTCGGGGTTCAACGACAGCACCTCTTCGAACTTCGCCTTCGCCTCGATCCACTTGCCTTCGCGAATGAGGTTCTTGCCCTCCTGCGCGATCGCCCGCAGCTCTTCGAGCGCCTTCGTCTTCTTCGCGTTCTTGCCCGCGAGATCCTTCTCGTCTTGCGCCTTCTTCACCTGCCAGCCCACCACCGCCAGCAGCACCAGCACCAGCCCCGCACCGATGCGAATGAACAGCTTCTTCTTCTTCGCCGCCGCCTCGGGGTCGGGCGGAGCCATACGCCCTCGGCTCGACCGCACCGGCGCCCTGCCCGACCTCACCGGTATGTCGCGGTTGCGCCGCGCCAGCGGCGCCGACGAGCCTGCGTCGCCCGTATCAGACGGCGACTCGACCCCCCCGCCCCCTTCGATCACGATCTTCAGCTCGGTGTCGCCCAGCGTGATGACGTCGCCGTCACTCAGCGGCGTCTCTTCGGCGATCGCGCTCTGGTTGATCAACGTACCGTTGCCGCTGCCCATGTCGCTCGCCGCCCAGCCGCTGCCCGTGTTCCGCAAGAGCACGTGCTTGCGCGACACCGACGTATCGGGAATCGAGATCGCGTTGTCGGCCGCCCGGCCGATGACCATCTCGTCGCCCTCGAGCACGTACTCGCTGCCCGCCTGCGGGCCCGCCAGGCACACGAGCTTGATCGAGGCCGCCTCGGCCTCGGGTACCTTGGGCTTGACCGCCGGGGCCTGCGCGGTCGACGGCCTGCGTGCTCTGACAGCGGGCGCCTGACCGGTGCCGGCGCTGGTGGGACGGCGGCGCGGCGCGCCGCTCGGGGGAGGAGCCATCTTGCTCACCTACTGGTTACTGCATGAAACGTGTGTGTGACCTGGAACCACAGCAATACGACGAGCGGCCGAGATTCTAGCGGCTGCCTCGCCCGCTCACTAGAGGTCGTACTCCACGAGCTTCTCTTCGGCCTGGGCCGGGCACGAGTGCTCTTGGGTCGGGAAGTAACGACTCACCCCTTCGAGAATCTCGCGGGCCGCGTCGGGGTTCTTGAGCTCCATCTGCTTCTTGGCGTCGAGCATCAGGGTGCCGCACAGCACGTCGAGCTCGCCCCGCGCCACGTCGGCGCGCCGCTTCAGCTCGGCAAACAGCCACGTGCGCTTCGGCTCTTCGACGGGGAGCAGGGCGATCCACCCGGTGCGGTAGGTGCGCCACAGCCGGTAGACCGTGTCGTCACCGGCCTCGCGCTGCTTCTCGAGCACCTCGGCGCGCGTGTACGCGTCTCTTGCGGCCGCCAGCGCCTGCTCGGGCGTGAAGTCCGGCACGGGGATGAGCTCCATCCACAGATGTGAGATTCGCCACGGCTCTTTCCCCGGCGGGTTCTTCACGTTGTCGAACAACACCACATTCGGCTCGTTGCGCTTGAGCACGAAGTGGCTGAGCAGCGTCTCGAGCTCGCGGTCGGGCATGACCGTGTCAGGCGGCACGAAGCCCGCTTCGTGCCCGTTCACCGACACCGCGACCTCTTCGCTGCCGATGCCCCGCGCGCGGTAGTGCACCACCACGGCCGCCGCCGTGGGCGCCGCCACGTCGAAGCGCAGCTCCTTGAAGTCCGAGTGCGGGTAGTCGACGCCCTCGCCCAGGCCATAGCTGTACGGCACCATGCGCGCCGTGAGCGCCACCGGCTCGGCCGGCAGCTCGACGCCCGGCGCCGGCCGGAACACCCGCCATACGAGCGCGAGGCTCGAGACGAGCAGCAGCGCCCCCACGCCGCCGATCGCCGCGCGAACCTTGAAGGGCAGCTCGCCCCAGTACCAGCGCAGCGCGCCACCGAGCGTGGCGAACGCCTCGCGGCGGCGGCGCGCGCGATCGCTGGCCCGCTCGGGCGCCGGCAGCTCGATTCGCGCGGCCCCCGACGGGTCGGTGCGGTCTTCACCCTCGGGGCTCTCGAGCTGCGTCGGCTCACGCACCGACGTGGCGATCGACGCCTGATCGGGCTTTCGCCGCAGCACGCCCGACGCCGGCACCAGCCCGGCTGCGGCTGCCACGCCGCGGCCCGACGGCTCGTCGGGCACGGGCGGAGGCAACGGCTCGTGCAGCGCCTCCTCGTCGATGTGGGTCATGGCCTCGGCCGCCGCAGGCAGCGGCGGTACCAGCGCGGTCGGGCGCGCTTCGGCGGGCGCGTCGCGCGTCTCGCGCTCGCGCTCCGACACCCCAAACGGCGCTTCGGCCTGCTGCGTGGGCACGTCTCGGCGGTCGACGCCCCGCTCGACGACCAGCGCGTGCCCGGCAGGAGCCGTCTGATCGGTGTCGGCCTCGCGCGCCAGCGCCTTGCCGACCGGCAGCGTGGCCTCGTCGTCGGTGAACACCGCCGCGCGGCGCCGCCCCGAGCTCGACGCGGCGTCTGGCGCGGTGAGCTGCACGACGGCGGTGCCGATGCCGACCGAGTCGCCCTCCTTGAGCTCGACCTCGGCCCACACCCGAGCGCCGTTGAGCAGCGTGCCGTTCGCGCTGTGCAGATCGGCGACGAAAAACCGGCCCCCGCGCTCGCTGATCTTGACGTGCCGGCCCGAGACCCCCGGGTCGCTCAACACGACGTCGCACGACGGCTCACGCCCGATCACGACCGCGGGCTGAACGGCAATGAACGACTGCCCCTGGTGGGTGCCTCTGGCGATGAACAGCCGGAAGGCCACGAACGCTTGCGAAGCGCTACGAGCCGACGTTGCCGAACATGAACGCGAACACGATCGGCCCGAACAGCACCATGAACACCGTCGGGAAGATGCACGCGATGAGCGGGAACAACATCTTCACCGGAGCTTCGTTCGCGAGCTTCTCGGCGCGCTGGGTGCGGTCGATGCGCATCTGGGTCGACTGAATGCGCAACACCTTGCCGAGCGAGGTGCCCATCTTGTCGGCCTGAACGAGCGCGGTGACGAACTGAGACAGAGCCGGCAGATCGACGCGGGCGATCATCGCCTTCAGCGCCTCTTCACGCGTCTTGCCCATCTTGAGCTGCTTCAGAACGATCTGCAGCTCGTCTTTCAGCGGGCCTGGCTTGCCCTTCTCGACGACCTTGGCGAGCGCGGCGGTGAAGTCGAGGCCGGCCTCGACCGAGAGGGTCAACAGGTCGAGGTTGAACGGCAGCGCGCGACTGATGAGCAGGTGTCGCTTCTTCACCTGATCGTTCAGCCAGATGAGCGGGTAGAACATGCCGAGCAGCGCACCCAGCAGCGACAGCGCGAAGTTCGCCTGCAGCGAGTTGCAGAGCACGAGACCGAAGAGCAGACCGACCACGAAGCCGATCTCTTGCAGCGCCATGATGTCTTCTGGCTTGTACCCCTTCGGCTCACCGCTCTTGATCAGCGCCCGGCGACGCCGGTCTTCGTAGCCCGGCCACATGAACCGCCGGTTCGCCGTGCCCAGCTTGCGAATGACGACCGAGCCGGCGCCCGACATGCCGCCCGCCGATTCCTCTTTGACCTCGGTGAGGAACCGCTCGAACACGTTCGTGTACAGGCCGACCGCCAGAAAGCCGATCGCAGCGGCGCAGAAGACCGCCGCTCCCACCATCAAGATATTCGTCAGGACTTCCTGCATCGAAGGGTACCCCGCTAGATATCGATGTTGACGATTCGGCGAATGATGAAGATGCCCATGATCTCCATGATGCCGATGGCAGCCACGAGGATGTAGCCGAAGATGTGATCGAGCATCGGCTGCATCAGGTCGGGCCGCATGTAGTTCAGCACCATGCCGAGAATGAGCGGCATCGCCGCCACCACCCAGCCCTGCAGCTTGCCCTGGCTCGTGAGCGCGTCGATCTTGCCCTCGAGGCGAAACCGCTCGCGAATCGTGCCCGACAGCGTCTCGAACATCTCGGCCATGTTGCCGCCGAGCTGACGCGAGATGTTCGTGGCCGTCACGACCAGCTCGAGATCGTCAGAGCCGACGCGCTTGCCCATGTTGACCAGCGCCTCTTCGATCGGCACGCCCAGCTTGGCCTCTTTCACGAACAGGCCGAACTCCTGGCTGAGCGGCGGCATCGCCTCTTTCGCGACGTGCTCGATCGCCTGCTGAAACGTGAGCCCCGCCTTGAACGCGTTCGCCATCGCCTGCAGGGCGTCGACGAGCTGCGTGTTGAACTTCTTGATGCGGCGCAGGCGGTAGTGCTTCACCATGATCATCGGCAAGAAGAAGCCGAAGATCGTGGCGCCGACTGCCACCAGCGGGTTGAAGACGACGTAGCTGAAGAGGCCGAGCAAGCACATCGACGCCACGTTCAGAATCAGCATCTGACGCGGGTCGATGAAGAGGAACATGTCGCTCAAGTCGTTCATCGACTTGACGACGTACCGCTCTTGATACTGCTCGTACGCCTTCGACAACACCCCCGCGATCACCAGGCTGAAAAAGAAGACCGAGCCGGTGACCAGCAGTAAGACGATGCCTGCGAGAATGCCCGCCATGGGGTGGCCTCAGACCCGTTCGCTACGGGGTGGCAGGCGCCTTCTGCTCGCCCGCACCACGAATGACCTGAATGGTGTTGAAGCGCTTCTGCTGCAGAACGCGGGTGCGCTCGCCCGAGAGCAGCGTGTTGATGGTGGCGCGGCCGCGCTCTTCGATGACGTCGACGTCGTCTTCGTTGCGCAGCGACATGGTGAGGCCACCGAGCTCGGCCGCGAGCACGAGAATTTCGGCCTCTTCGGGAATCACGAGCAGCGAGACGTTCGAGTACTCGCGCTGCGACTCGGGGATCAGGTTCACGTTCGTCGTGCCGGTGATCTTGCCGGTCGCGAGCACGATGACGTTCTGGAGCAGCGTCACCGCCACCGACTCGTTCGTCTGCGGGTCTTTGAACGTGCCGATGACGTCGACGTGGTCGTTCGGGCGAACCCAACCACCGACGGCGACGGTCTTCGCGGCCTCGATGGTGATCGCGCGGGCCTTCTTCTGCACCTTGGTCGACAGGCGCTCGGCGGCCTTCGTCGTCTCGAACTGCGACCAGAGCAGCGGGTCACCCGCCTGCACCGGCACGAGCACCTTCTGGTTCACGACGTAGCTCGCGGAGTCGGGCTTCACCACCGACGACGTGATGAACTGCTCGGGCACCGAGCGCTGCGAGATCATGTCGAAGGTGACGACGGTGCCTTCGCTGATGTCGACGGCGGCGACGACGACGGGCACCAGGTTCCACCCGCGGCGAACGTCTGCCTCCTTCTTCTTGATCGCCGAGTACGCGACGATGCCTGCGAAGAGGCCCAACACCAGCGCCACGATGAGTGGAGTCTTGCCCTTGAGCATGTCCGACGTTCTCCGGTCCGGGAGTGAAAAGAAGTGAGCGGTAATGGTACTTGCCGCAAAACCCCGGTGTCAAAAGGAGAAAATCGCCCTCCCCCGGCCGTCACCTCGGCATGTCGGGGTTGTATGCGCCCCGGTACTCGATGGGCTTGCCTTCCGACCGCAGCAGTGATGGCTCGCCGTCGTCGTCGAGCCCGACCGCGGTGATGACGAAGGCTGCGCGCGAGGGTTCGTCGATCTGCAAGAGCAGCCAGCCCGGCTGGGCCCCGTCGGGCAGCGCGTCGGTGCGCTTCACCTTCTCGATGTGCCACCGCAGCGGCGTGAACGGCCGCGCGAAGAACGGCGTCGAGCTCTCGAGCGCGAGCTCGGCGGCATCTGACGGCACGGTGCCCGCGACCTGCAGCGCTCTGTTGAGCTGTTCGTGCAGCACCCTCGCCTGCTCGAGGCTCTTCACGTTCGCGCCCGGCACCGTGCGCTGCTGCGGCTCGTGCCGCACGAGCGAGAAGCTGCCGAGAAACGCCACGAGCCCCAGGCCCGAGACCCAGAGCGGCACGGCGCGGCCGAGCGCGAGGCACGCCGCGAGCCCGAGCGCGGTGACGGCAGCCGCAAAGCCCGCTGCGCACGCGACCCCATGGGGCGCGGTGCCCGAATGAAAGGGGTGAGCGACGGCACGCCAGAGCTGGAGCAGCTCCTGGTGTGTGGCCGCGATCGTGACCGACGCGAAGCCGAAGAAGACGACCGCGTGAATGACCCGGAGTGCCGGGGGCGCCCTGCTCAAGGGAAGGGCAGGTTCAGCACGAAGTAATACGAGTCGTAATAGACCTGGTACGCCTCGAGGAACATCTCGATGACGTTGCGGCGCGGCGTATCAGGCACCTTGCTCGGGAACACGCGCACCGTGGTCGTGAGGCACAGGAGCATGATCAAGATGAAGTTGATCGCCGAGTACTCGACCATCGCCTGTGCGCGAGCCCCTGCCTGGCCACGAGACTTTCGCGTTCGCGCCTTCGAGGTCTTCAAGGTCGGCTCCTTCCGCACACGCTGAAACCTAGCGCAGTTCACTTCGCCCCCTCCATCCGTATTGTGGCCGCGGCCGGGTCGGGGGTCGCCATCTCGGCCTTCGCGTCGAGGCCCCAGTCGCGGGCCTCCATCGCGTGCTGCACCGCGGGGAACTCGATCTTCGCGAGGTGCAGAATCGGTATCGCCTCGCTCACCCAATAGCGCTTGAGCAGCGTGCCGCCGAGTCGCACCTCGTGCGGGGCCGCCGACACCGTGCCGCCTGCCGTCATCAGGCGTGTGGGCTCGCCCCGGCGCGTCGTGACCTCGCGCGGGCGCTTCACCTCTGCGGCCTTCTTCTCGGCCTCGCCCAGCAGCACCTTCGGCAGCTCCGATGGCTCGACCTCGCGCGGGCGATCGATGCCGAACGCCGAAAACATGCGCGTCACGCCCTGCGCCGACAGCCCCTGCGCGCGCGAGGCCAGCACCTTCATCTGCGCGATCGGCGCCTTCATCGCGTGGTGGTTGCCCACGTCGAGCTCGACCCAGACCGCGGGCCGCCCGAGCCGGTCGAGCTCTTCACCCACGATCGCGATGCGCCAGAAGTACTCGCGCCCGTCGCCGGGGTCGAAGCGGTAGGTCACCCACTCGCCGACCTTCACCGTCTCGAGCACGTTCGGCAGGTGCGCGTGCAGCGCCGAGCCGCCGGGCAGGCCCGCCGGAGCAGGCGCGACCGCGAGCAGCAGCGTGACGAGCGCGGCGGTCACTTCGGGCCGACCCAGGTCTCGTCGATGGCGCTCGTCTTCGCGTCGACCTCGACGAGCGTGACGATCGCCTGCTCACCGCGCCGCTGGTACTCGAGCACGCGCTGCGGCTTGCCGTCGTCGGTGCGCTTCACCTGGGTCTCGCGGGTGCGCTCCCAGCCGGCCTTCAGCCACGCGGCGTCGCGGGCGTCGCGGGCGGCCTGCACCGGCTGCTCGAGCACGGCGCTGCGGTGCTGCGTGTGCCCCTCTTCACCGCGCGCGACGAGGTCGCTCGCGTAGAGCGCGCCCTCGAGCCTGGGCAGCGGCTCGGCCCCGCGCGCGAAGACCCTCACCCACGTGTCTTTCAGCACCGAAAAGCCGAGCGTCTGATCGCCGTGCCGGCGCAGCACGATCGAGCGCACGAGGCCCTGGCGGGTGAAGAACGCCGAGACCACGCCCTCGTCGTCGAAGTCGCCGCTGGTGGTGACGGGGTAGCCGGCCTCGGCCCACGTCTTCTTGAAGTGTGACGCGACCTTCGGCAGGGGGTCTCGCGTGAGAAAGTAGGCGATGCGGTACGGCTCGCCGCCGATGACGAGATCGCTGCCGATGCGCGTCGACGGCGCGCCCGGGTACGCGGCGAGCGGCTGCTCGGCGAAGGCGATGCCCGACGCGAGCACCGCGCAGAGCGCGGCGGCCCTCAATTGCCCTCACCCCCGCACTCGATCTTGCGGCGGTTCAGATCGAACGCGGTGAACGGGCTGCGGCCGGCGTGCGCGGGGTCATCGGCCTCGGCGTTGATGCAGCCCATGAAGTTCTGCCCGCGGTTCTGGTACTGCCGAATGTAGAGCGACTCGTCGTACGCAGCCGTGTCGCGAAACGGCGCGGTGTCGTAACACTTGCGGTACGGCGTATCGAGCTCCGACGCGACGTGCAGGTTGTTCATGCCGGCGGGCTCGGGGTGCGACGGGTCGGCGTTGCCGGGCGCCGAGTTGCACTGGCGATCGAGGGGCGTCGGCAGCCCGTAGTTGTGGGCGACGACGAACGTCGAGCTGTACGGGTGTGGCAGCACGAAGCTCGCGACGTCGACGGCCTGCAGCCCGACGAGGTCGCTCTCGGCCTGGCGCACGCCGAGGTGGGCCATGCGATCGACCTGCTGCCACAGGCCGTGCCGCGAGCTGCCGCGGTGCAGGCCGGCGACCCGGCCGCCCTGCCCTTCGTCTTTCTGCATGATGGCGTCGGCG
>JAEUJP010000758.1 GCA_016793725.1 Myxococcaceae bacterium
CGGTCGTCGCGCCGACGTCGGTCGAGACGACGAGCGACGGCGCGGCGTGGCCTCAGACAACAACCCGCAAGACGACGTCGACGGCTGCCGCGTCATCGGCGAGGCGTTCAGCGCGCTCGATGCGCCGCCACCTGTGGCCGCGCCGGCGCCGTGACGCGAAAGCCCGCCTTGGCCGGAGCCAGTCGGTGCCGGCGACGAGCAGGATGTCGACTGCGGCTGCAGCCGCAGGGCGCCGCCGCGCACGATCGTGCAGCCGTGAATCAGCCCAGGTCGGCGAAGATCTGCAGCCAGCGGGCCGCTGCCGTTCGCGACGATGTGACGCGGCGCCGCAGCAGCGCGAGCGCGAGCAGCGAGAGCGACACCGGGCCGCTCGTGGTGCAGCCGCAGCCGCGAGGCTCGTCTTCACCGTTGCCGTTGCCACCGCCCGCGCCGCCGTTGCCGCCGCCCGTGGCACCGATAGGCGTCACCGGGTCGGGCGGTACGGGCGCAAAGCCTCGCGAGATGAGCGCGCCCCGCACCCGGCGCGTGCGCAGGTCGGAAGCCGCCGCGTACCGGTCGTAGACGAGCAGCCCCGAGCCGCCCGCACCGAACGCGAGCTGCGGGTTCCGGCCTTCGTTGCTGAGCCGCGCGCCGGGCGTGCCCACGACGGTGCCGTTCGGCTCGAATTCGCTGCCGTAGATGCGCCCGTCGGCTTCCTGCCACACGACGACGTAGCGCGTGCCGTCGAACGCCAGCGTCGGAGCCTGCGCCGAGCCCGCATCGGGCGACAGCACGAACGGCACGGGGTCGAGCGTCAGCGCCTGCGGGTCGACGCGCGCGCCGAAGATGCGGTGCTGCGGGGGGCCGTCGCCGTTGAGCACACCGCTCCAGGCGACGAAGTAGCGCTGGCCGTCGGTAGCGATGACCGGGGGCCCGGGAACGGGTGCCGCGGTCGACACGGGTGTGCCGCCGTCGCGGTCGAGCGCGCGGCCGGCGGCGTCGATGCGCGTGCCGAAGACGTCGCGCGTGTCGGAGCGCAGCCACACCGCGAACGACTCGCCGTTGCCGAGCGAAGCGAGTGCGGGTGCCGAGAGGTTGCCGGTGGCGATGAGAAACGCGCCGGCGTCGGGCGGGCCGATGCGCCGCATCGCGATGCCCGATGCGGTCGTCGAGACGTACCGCCACAGCGCGAGGTATTCGTTGCCGTTCCACGTCACGGCGGGTGCGCTCTGACCGGCGCCGCCGCCGAAGAGCGCGAAGGGCGTGGTGTCGATGAAGCGGCCGTCGGCGCCCAGGCGGCGCGCGCGCACGTCGAGCAGATTGAGGGCCGTGACCTCTTCCCACGCGACGATGAAACCGTTCGGGCTGCCGGCGACGCGGGGGCCGCGCTCGGGCCGCGGCGAGCTCGAGATTTCGAGGCCCGAGGGGTCGAGCACCGCGCCGCTCGGGTCGACGCGCGCGCCCCAGATGTCGGTGTCGCCGTCGCGCGAGCGGTAGTCGGCCCAGGTGACGAGGTACTGCCGCCCGTCCCACGCGACCGACGGCGTCTCTTGCAGGTTCGCCGCGCGCGACACGAAGAAGCCGGCGTCGGGCATGGCGCCGTTCGAGTCGAGCAGCGAGCCGGCGATGTCGTTCTGCACGCCCGACGCGGGGCCGTCATACTTCCACGCGAGCATCAGCTGGCCGCTGGCCGAAGCGAGCGCGTGCTCGTCGGCGTTCTGCACCGCACCGATGGTGGCAGTCTGCTGTGCGACGCCGAACGCGCTCACGCGGCTCGACATGAGCGTGTACCGGGGGAAGCCGTCACTGCGCGCCCACAGCACGCGGTAGTCGGTGCCGTCGAAGGTGACCGATGGGTTCAAGCCCGCGGGCCCGCCCGAGATGACGATGGGCGGGTTGTCGCTGACGCTGCCGGCCGGGTCGATGCGGGTGCCGGCGACGATGGCCCCGGCGTCGGCGCCACGCCCGTTCCACGCGACGAGGTACTGCTGTGCGCCGAACGTGGCCGAGGCGGCGGCGCGGCTGTAGCCGATGTTCGAGGCGTAGCCGATTGAGAACGCGGCGCCGGTCCACTCGCCTGCCGCAGAGAGCCGGCGCGCCATCAGCCGGCTGGAGCCTGACAAGCTCTGCGCCTCGCCCCACACGATGAGCACCTCGGTGCCGTTGGTGGCGAGTGCGGGCGCCGTCGCGGCGCCGCTGACGCCAGCGCTGCCGACCGCGTTCACCGTGCCGGTGAGGTCGAGCTGAGCGACCTCCACGGGGTAGGTGGTGCCGTTGGTTCTCAGGTACGCGACGGCGAAGCCCGGGCCCTGTGCGGTCGCGGCCACGTGCCGCATCGATGCGTCCTCATCGAGCTCGATGGCGGGCACGTCGAGCACGCCACCCGAAGAGGTCAGGCGTGTGGCACGAACACTGTAACGGTAGCGGAAGTCGACTTCGGTTCGTTGGGTGTACGTGACCAGAAACGTCGTGCCATTCGCCGCGAGCGCGTACGCGCCGGCGTTGCGCGCAATCTCGAGGCCGGTCGGGTCGAGCAGCTCGCCGCTCTTGCTGACGCGCGCGACGAAGACCGAGCTCGAGTCGTTGCGCGCGTCGAGCCAGCCGACGAGAAAGGTGTCGTTGGTGGCGGCGATGTTGGGCTCCGACTGCTCGGTCTGCTCGGGGCCGTAGACGGGGTTGTCGAGGCCGAGCTCGGGGCTCACCTGCGGGTCGAGCACGGCGGGCCAGGTGGTGCCGGCGAGGGTCGCGGCGTCGACCTCGAGCGTGAGCGCGCCGCGGTCGTGACGCACCCTCACGGGCGTGCGTTTTCCCCGCGCGTCGACCCAGGTGCCTTCGCCGTATGCGAAGCCGAGGTTCGTCTCGGGCGCGGCGAAGTGCAGGCCGCTCTGCGTGCGCTCGCGGGCGTCGAGGCCTTCGACCGGCACGCGAATGGTCAGCGGCCCGGTGCCTTCGGGAGCGCTCTGCAGCACGAACGTGTGCTCGAAGCCTGGCCCGCTCGACTTCAGCGTCTCGGTGGCGGGGCCCCAGCGCACCGCGAGGCTGCCGTCGTGCGCGACGTCGAGCGTGGGCTGTTTCGCGGGCAGCCCACGGCCGCCGCGCGAGAGCTGAGGAGCGGACCAGCGCCACCGTGACGAGCCGGTGCTCAACGTCTTCGTGCCGTCGTTCGCGACGTCGACGCGGAAGCCGGGCTGCACGAGAGCGGCGCCAGTCGAAGTCGGCCGAAACGCGCGCTGCACCTGGCGCATCACGGCGACCGGGTCGATGGGAGCCGGCTTCGGGGTTTCAGTACACGCAGCGAGAGAGAGGGTGAGTGCGAGTGCGCGCATGGCACCTTCGACCCTTCAGCGTGAACGCGACGTGCAGGGTTTTTCTGCTTCGTGGCCGAGCGCGCCGGGCCGAGTGACCTTCTGCGCCAGCTGGGGCGCGGAGCGGTCGGATCAGGTCGCTGAGCTTGCCCAGCTCGAACCAGCGCCTCGAGGTCGTACCACTTCCCGCCACGCACGAAGAGCCTGCGAATCAAGGTCGCGTTCTTGGGCTTGGGGAAGGTGCCGGCGCGTGACGCCAAGGGCGCGAGCCACTCCCAGCTCATGGCACGCGCACGACGAGGCCGGCCTGCAGCGCGCCGGTGAGCCAGTTCTGCTGCCACCACAGCTCCTGGCTCTCGTAGAGCGAGAGGCGACCGAACGGCACGCGCACCTCGAGGGCGGCGTAGAGCGCGACGGTGGTGCCCTTCGGCCACTCGACGGCGCCGCGCAGGCCGCCGCTGAACGACGGGGCCCAGAGCGCGGGCTGGTCGAGCGGGTGCAGCCGCAGGGCGCCGCCGCGCACGATGGCGCAGCCGTGAAACCACGCCTTGCCGAGGCACGCGCCGAGGGTCGCTCCGAAGAAGCTGGCCGAGACGAAGCTGCCGTCGTCGAACCAGAGCCGCGAGGGCAGCGTGAAGACGCCCTCGACGAGGCCGGTGAGCAGCGCGCCGCCGGCGCGCACGCCGATGCGCGCCGAGACGAGGCCGTCGGGCTGCTGGCCGAGGTCGGCTCCGGCGGCGCCGGTGACGGTGAAGCGCGGCGGCGCAGCGGTCGCGACGGCGGGCAAGGCGGCCGTGGCTTTGAGCTCGGGCTCGAGCGCCGCAGCGATGGAGCCGAGCAGCTCACGGCAGTCGAGCGGGCCGGTGAACGTGCGCGCCGCGTGAGGGCCGTTCTGGCGAAACAGCGTGACGGTGGCAATGAGCACGTCGGCGCCGACCACCTTCACCTCGACGCCCAACGGGCCGACTTCGCCGAACGGGTCGCCGTCGAGCCGCCACGCGACGGCTTCGCGCAAGGCACCTTCGGTGCAGGTCGGGGCCTCGCTCCAGAACGAGAGCCAGGCGCGGGGGGCGGGGCTGGCGGCGGTGGCGAGCGCGAGGAGCAGCGGAAGCACGGGCGACGCGTCATCGCACAACTGCGCCGTTTTGTTCTGCTACTTGCGGTTCGCGGCGAGGTACCGGCCGAACGCGTCGATGACGCCCTGCCCGTCTTTGTCTTTCGGGTCTTGCCGGTAGAGCGTGAGCTTCTTCAAGAACGCCTCGGAGTCGGCCTTCAGCTGCGGCGTGAACTGGAAGTTGCCTTCTCTGTCGAGCGCGGGCCTGCCGTCGGCGTTGCGCACGATGTACGGGCTGTGGCTCGCCCACTCGTTGACACGGTTCTTGTGGTCGCCGGTGCCGTAGTAGCCCTTGAGCGCGTCGGTGATGCTGAGGTTCGGGTTCTGCCGCATGCGGTTCGCGAGGTTCTGACCGTCGAGGTCGCCGTTCCAGTCGCCGGGGCCCTCGATGTCGAGCGCCTCGTCGGCCGCCTTCGCGCTCGGGGAGCTCGACGACGTGTTGCGCATCGCCGACCCGAGGTCGCCGACCACCGTGACCTCACCTTCGCTCAGGCCGAGGTGCCTGTTCACCTGCCAGTCGAGCGCCGCCGAGACGTGGCCCATGTCGACGGCCTTGCCGTCGGGGGTCATCATCTCGCCCTCGAAGCCCCCCGCCGCGATGTTCGGGTTGAACTTGCCGTGCGGCAGGCCCGCCGCGTTGATGGCGCCGATGGTCGCGGGCATCGTGCCCGAAGGCGCGTTCCACGTGGGGCCGTTGTAATAGGTCTGCCGGGCGATGGTGGCCGCCTGGCTCTTGCCGAGGGTCTTCTCGAGCTCGCCCATGCGCTCGTTGAAGACGGTGAAGCGGGCCTTCAGCACCGACTTCTCGGGCTGCGAGGCCTCGAGCTTCTCGAGCGCGCTCACCTTCTCTTGGAGCTGGGCGATCTGCCTGTCGGTGGCGAGGTCGAGCATCAGCACCGGCTGTCGCTCGCGGCGCTGCTGCAGCTGGCCGAGCTGCTGGCGCGCGGCCGAGAGCTCGCGCTGGGTGGTGAGCGCCTGCGCGTCGCTCGCGGCGTCGATGCCCTCGACACCGCGGGTCGAGTCGAGCTGGAGCGAGGGGCGGTCAGCCGCGGGCCGGTGGGCTTCGAACTTCGAGCTGCCCCGAAAGCCCTTGCGGGCGCTCTTCGTGTGCTCGGGCTCGGCGGTGCGGCGGGTGTGCTCGAGGTGGGTGGGAGCCGAAGCGCGGGGGCCGACTTTTCCGGTCGTCATGTGCCGACATCTTCGGTGAACTTCACCTTGCGTTTCCGCGTGTGACCGGGGCGTTCACAGTAAGGTCTGCGCGCTTTGCTGATCTACCTCGTGCTTGCGCTGACTTCGGCCGCACCCGAGACGCGGCGGGTGTACGCAGGTGTCTACCTCTCTGACGTGTCGGACTTCGACCTGAAGGCGGGCCGCTTCAAGGCCGACCTTCGCGTGTGGCTCAAGTGGTCGGGCGACGAGAAGGCGCCGAACGTCACGTTCGAGAACGGCGAAATCGACAGCAAAGACGAGCTCGGCACCGAGGCCGACGGCAGCTGGCGCAGCGTGAAGTGGCGGGTGCAGGGCACGTTTCGCAGCGACTTTCCGGTCAACGCCTTTCCCTTCGACCATCAGACCCTGCCGGTCGTACTGGGGCTCGAAGAGAGCGAAGGGGTGCTCGTGCCCGACCTCGGCGCGAGCGGCATGAACCCGACGTTCAGCATCACCGGGTGGAACTACGAGCCCTACTTCAATGCGCGCAGCGAGGTGAAGCGCTACGGGTCTGACCTCGGCAGCATCGAAGGTGAGGGCAAGGCGGCGCGGCTCAACCGGGCGGCGTTCACGGTCGAGATGAACCGGCCGTTCGCGCCGTATCTGATCAAGTTCGCGCTGCCGCTCGCGCTGATTCTGCTGATGGCGCTGCTCGCGCTGTTTCTGCCGCCGACCGAGCTCGAGGTGCGCTCGGCGATGGGCGTCACCGCGCTGCTCGCCTGCATCGCCTTTCACTACACGCAGGCCGACACGCTGCCCGACGTCACGTACCTGGTGGCGGCCGACAAGCTGTTCCTCGGCGCGTACGTCTTCATCACCGCGACGATGCTCATCACGGTCGTCGCGTTCTTGTCGCACGAGCGGCGACCCGGGTTCTCGCGCCGCGCCGACCGGCTGGGCCTTTTCGGGCTGCCGGGCGTCGCGCTGGTGAGCACCCTGACGCTCATCGCCGGCGCGCTGAGGGCGCACCCCGTCGACGCGGCGGTCGAGCAGGCGGGCCCGAGGCCGTCGCAGCCCGTGCTGAAGGTGGGCGTCGCGATGCTCGACAGTGTTCAGAGCGGAGGGCTGCCTCCGCGGCGCGGGCAGCTGGTGGTGCGCGGGGCGAAGGGCGCACTTTTGCCGTCGGTCGCCGAAGACGCGCCGGCGATGACGAACTCGTTCGTGCGGCTGTTGCCCGACGGCGGCATGCGCGTGCGGTGGAAGGTGCCCGAGGCCGCGAGGTTCAGCGACGGCAGCCCGGTGAGCTCGGCCGACCTCGTGTTTTCGATCGGCACCGTGCCGAACCCTCAGCGCACCGGGGTCGACGTCGTCGACGAGCACACGGTCGACGTGACGTACGCGGCGCGGCGCAACGAGTGGCTCTCGGGCTTCAGCGTCTACCCGCAGGGCGCGCTCGAGCGTGCGTTCAACGACGGTGGCCGAGAGGCGCTGCAGAAGGCGTCGAACGAGCCGAAGACGCCGAGCGCGGGGCCGTACGCGCTCACGGGCTTCACGGCGGGCAGCAGCGCGACGCTCGAGCGCAACCCCCACTTCGCGGGGCCGAGGCCCATCTTCGAGCGCATCGAGGTGACGGTGCTCAAAGACCCCGTGAAGGCGGCCGAAGCGCTGCTCGCGCGCGAGGTCGACGTGCTGCCGAGCATCAGCGGCGCGACGTACGAGGCGCTGCGCGGCAAGAGCGAGGTGAAGGTTCTCGAGCAGCCGGGCGACCTGTTGTGGGTGCTGGTGCCGAGCCTGAAGTCGCCTCCGTGGGACTCGGTGGCGGCGCGCCGGGCGCTGCTCGCGGCGCTCGACCGCGAGGCGATGGTGAAGGTGCTCGAGCCGGCGCCGGCGCACGTGGCGGGCTCGTGGAGCGCTGCCGCCCGCGCTCCGAAGCCGGCCGCCGGCCCGGGCCTCAAAGAGCTCGGGCTCGAGGGCGCGACGGTGAAGCTGCACGTGTCGCCGCAGAAGGTGAAGGCGTCGGCCGGCGCCCTGCTCGCCGAGCGGGTGGTGGCCGACCTGACGAAGGCGGGGCTGAAGGTCGAGGTCGAAGAGCACACCGAGCTGAGTTCGTTCACGCAGAAGCGCGACTTCGAGGGGCTGGTGCTGATCGGCCGCGACGCCGGCGAGCCGTCGCGGTTCTTCAACGTCGCGTTCGACTCGGGCCGGTACGTGACCGAGACGACCGAGGGCTCGCACTACGACGCCGCGATGCGCGAGGCGTTCGAGCGGCGGCAGGCCTCGCTGTACGACGAGCGGCGAGCGGCG
>JAEUJP010000450.1 GCA_016793725.1 Myxococcaceae bacterium
CGTGTCGAGCACCCGCGTGGGGCACGCCGCCTGCGCGGCCTCGACCTGCACGCGCCGCGCGTAGACGCGCTCGGCGACGCCCTTGAACAGGGCGAGCGTGTGGCGCGCCTCGTCACCTGCGCACGTGCCGAGCAGCACCACGTGAAAGCCCGGCTTCATGCCCGGCACGTCGTCGCTCTTCACCACCTTCGGGTAGCCCGCGGGAAACTCGACGAGCCGCGCGTAGTTGTTCTGCTCGGCCTTGAACAGCGCGAGCCACTTCTCGCCGTCGGCGGGCGTCGTGCCGCCGCCCCAGATGAGCGCGTCGACGCCGGCCGTGGCGCTCGGTGAGCCGGGTGCGAGCAGCGCGATGACCTCGGTGCTGCGCACGTCTTCGGCGATCGAGAGCGCCGTCTTGCCCTCTTTCGACTTCAGCTTCTGGTTCGCGCCGCGCTCGAGCAGCGCCTTCGTCGCCGCCGCGTCGTTCGCCTCGGCCGCCAGCATCAACGCCGTGACACCGTACGGGTCTTGCACGTCGAGCGCCTTCGCGTACTTCACGAGCTCGGCGCTGCCCGTCGACTTCGCGCGCAGGGCGCCCATCAGTGGTGTCTCGCCCCACGTGTCGTCGAGCACGTCGGGGTTCGCGCCGCACTCGATGAGCAGCTTCACGGCGCTGAAGTCGCCCCGCTCGAACGCGGCGTGCATCGCCTTGCCCTGCTTCGCCGTGAACGTGGGCTTGCCCTTCAGCAGCTGCTCGGGCACGCCCGAGCTGTACCCGTACACCGCCTGCGCGACGGCTGCGTCGAGGTCTGACACCTTGCCGCCCTTCGACTCGAGGAACTGCACCATCGGCAGCGCCCGGTCACGCAAGCCGACCGCGAGGTCCATCGGGGTCGTGCCGTCGTTGCTCGCCGCGTTCACCGCCGCGCCCGCCGCGAGCAGCGCCCGCGCCGAGTCGACGTTGCCGTAGCGCACCGCAGCGTGCAGCGGCGTCTCGCCTTGCCCGTTCTTCGCGGTGGCCTTCGCCCCCTTCGTGAGCAGGAACTTCACGATCGCCGGGTCGCCGACGCTGCGCGCGAGCGCGTCGCCCAGCGGGCAGCCGGCGGCGAGCAGCACGGTCAGGCTGTCGATGTGGCTCCACGCAGCCTGCTGCTCGACCCCGCCGGCGTCGCACGTGACGCCCTTGTCGAGCAGCGCCTTCGTCACGCTGCCCGTCGACAGCCACAGCGCGTTGCCGCCGCCCGCTCCCTTTTCGTCGAGCTTCACGCCGCGCGCGACCAGCACGTCGAGCACCGCGAGCGTGCGCGCGTCGTCTTTGCTCTTGTGCACCGCCTGCATGGCGAGCGGGTAGCCGCAGGTCGGCAGCTTGCCCTTGCCGAGCGCAGCCTCGACCTGCTTCGCGTCGCCGGTCGCGATGAGCTCGCAGACATCGGTCTTCGTGGTCACGACGGCGAGCGCTGCGGCCAGGGCGGTGAGGGTCATTTGCGTCGATTTTCAGCCGCTTGGAAGAAGCGTGCGACAGATTTCGCGGCTTCCCGTCCTCGAGGCATGACGACCATCAGCCGCGGAAATGCCATTGGCCAGCCCATCGCCTCGCCGTCGGACACCACGATTCCCAAGCCTGCCGCGGGCGCGTGCGCGCCCGTCGACGGCGTCGCGCCCGACTTCGTGACGGCGACCGGCACCGAGCTCGACGACGGGTGGAAGGTCGACCTTCGCGCGCAGTACGACTGCGACGGGTTCGAGGTGGCCGACCAGCCGTTCGAGGTGCGCCGCGACGTCGAGGGGCCGGCCGAGCAGTACACGGAAATCATGGCCGACCGGAACCGCGACGGCCTCATCGACGGGCAGCAGACATACGAGGTGATCGGCAGAGACGCGGCGGGCGCCGACCTCGCCGTCGAGAGCCTGATGGACGTCGACTACGACCAGAAGGCCGACCTCGAGAGCATCAACATCGCGCGCATCGCCGGCGGCATTCCCGGCTGAGGTTCACCCACCGCCGCTCAAGAAGCCCAGCACGATGGGGTTGTACTCGTCGGGGCAGTCCATCTGCACCGTGTGGCCGCACCGCTTCAGCCCCTCGAGCTTCGCGCCGGGTATCTGTGAGGCGCCCCATTCCATGACCTTGCGCGTCGAGCCGCCGTGCAAGAACGGGTTGGGTATGAGGCGGTCTTCTTCACCGAAGACGACCAGCGTCGGCGCCGCAATCTTCGCCAGGTTGTCGCGCACGAAGTCGTTGTGCGCGAGCCCGTCGACGCTGCGCACCTGCGCGTACGCGTACGCGTCGAACTCGGGGCTCTTCGCGAGCCGCACGCGCTCTTCGATGAGCCACTCGAGCTCGGGCCGCCACCGCGCGAAGTTCGCGCCGCGCACCGAGCCCCAGATGGCGTACTCGGTCGCCGACTTCACGAACGTCGTCGAGAACACCTGGCGGAACCACACCTTCTCGCGCTTCGAGATGGCCTCGAAGCCCGCCGGCGACGTGAGCACGAGCCGCTCGACGCGCTGCGGGTAACGAAGCGCCGTCACCATCGCGACCTCGCCGCCCATCGAGTGCCCGACCAGCGTCGCCTTCTCGATGCCGAGCGCGCCGAGCGTCTCGTCGACGACGTCTGACATCGCCTCCATGGTGTAGGGGAAGTCGGCCGGCTTGTCTGACCGCCCGTAGCCGAGCTGATCGAACGCGATGACGCGGTAGCCCGCCTTCGCGAACGCCTCGAGCTGGTACGACCAGAACTTCAGGTTGCTGCCGAGGCCGTGCAGAAAGACGACGGTCTGGGCGCCCAAAGGGTTCAGCTCGACGACCGCGACCTTGGCTCGAGAGCCGAGCTTGAACTTCTCGGCGGCGACCGGCAGCTCGACGTGGCGCACGGGCCAGGCGTAGGGGAGCTCCGAGAACGCGAGCGGGTCGGCGCCCGAGTACGAGCGCACGCAGTCGGAGAGAGACACGAACAACAACAGAGCCGTGAGCAGACCGGCCACCGAAGTGGGACGCGAAGCGTCCCGCCTAGAGGCGAGAGCCGTTGTGGCCGGGCGCGAACTGGAATTGTGTCTCATCAGAACGCGTACCAGGTGAAGGTGGTGAACAGCGCGAACGGGTTCTGCGTCACGCGGGTGTTGCCCCGGTAGAAGTCGCCGAGGAACATGTACGCGCCGTGCAGCCCCACGGTCATGAGGTAGCGAATGTGCCACTTGAGCTCGGCGTTCACCTCGACGCCCATGAAGCGCCCGGGAACTTGACCCGCCGTCAGCACGGGCGCATTCGCGTTCGCACCGGCCGCCGCCGCACCGACCTTCACGTTCAGCGTGTGCGGCACCACGTCGTACTGCGCCGACGCGATGCCCGCCCACGTGCCGAGGCCCTGGTTCGAGATGTCGGTGACGGCGCCCACGTAGTTGTTCACCGTCGACGTGAACGGAAACAGCAGCAGCGTGCGGTGCGTGAACCAGACCGCGCCGGGCAGGCCGTAGAAGTTCAGCGTGTACGCGCCGGTGTAGCGGCCGTCGGCGGGGTCGTTGTCGCCCGACGTGTACAGCCCCTCGAGCGTGACGACGTCGTTCGCGGTTCGCCCGAACTGGTACTGCACCTCGAGGTCGGCGGCGAACCCCAAGATGTCGATCTGCCGCTGAAACGTCGTCATCTCGCGCGTCGTCTCGTACTTGCCGGCGTTCAGCATGAAGTAGCCCGACGCCGCGAACCGGCCCGTGTTGAAGCCCTGGTTGTGCTGGAAGTTGATGCCCGCGTAGCCGACGTTGCCGACCGGCTGCTCGATGGGCAGCTTCGCCGTACCGGTGAAGCCGTTGAGGCCCGTCGACGCCGGGCCCGACAGCACCAGACCCTCGAACGCGTACGCCTGCCCCTTCGTGTCGTCGCGCAGCCACCAGCCCGAGACGCCGATGCTCGTGCCCGGCCGCAGCTCGTACGTCGCGTCGAACATCGTCATCAGCGCGAACTTGAGGCGCGGGTCGTCCATCAGCGCTTTGTCGGGCTGCGACGCGCCGATGAAGAGCAGGGCGGCCCGCAGCTTCAGCTGCTCGAGCGGCGCCCAGAAGATGCTGATGCCCGTGCCGTCGGTGCCGAGAAACGAGAGCTTGTAGCCGGTGCGCACGATCTCGGCGACGCCGGTGCGCGTCGGGTCGAGCACCGAGTCGTAGAACGGCTGAATGCCCACCGTGATGGCGAGCTGCGACGGCCGCCGCGTCGGGTACAGCGACACGTTCAGGTTCTTCGTCTGCAGGTTGATCATGTCGGCGTTCAAACCGCCGCCCGAGTTCTGCTGCACCGCGTTCGCACCCAGGCCCCACATGAAGTCGATCTCGAACTGGGCCCGCATCGTCGCCAGGTCGTCGACGAACCACGGCGAGTATTCGATGACGGGAATCCACCGCGACTCGAAGAACGCCGTCGTCGAATTCGGCCCCACCCGCGTCGCGCTGCCCAGCCCCGTGCCGAACGGCCCCAGCGCCACCCCGCGCAGGCCCGCCGGGTCGCCCAACATGTTCGTCACCGAGAAGCGCGTGAAGAAATAGCTGATCAGCCTGAAGTCAGACAGCGGCGCATCGGCGTCGCGGTCGGCCGCGTTGTGCCACTCGGTCAGCGGGTCGACCGGCGCCACCGCACCCTGCGCGAACGTCACGCAGGGCACGAGCGCCGCGAGCAGCAGCGCGAACCGTCTCATGGGGTCGAGATGACGTACGTCTGCACCGCGTTACCCGTGAACGCGTACTGCATGCCGGCGACGACCTGCTTCACGCCCGTCGCGCCGGGGTTGCCGTTCGCGCACTTGTTGTCGACCGCGGCGTTCTTGAAATACAGCTCCATCTTCGCCTGGCCCGTCGTCTGGTCGATGCTCGCGCGGCCCTCTTGCGAGTAGTTGCCGTAGTTCACCTCGATGTCGAAGCACTCGGCGTTGCCGGTGATGTTCGAGATCATGATCGCGCTCGACGTCGCCGAGAACGGGCCCGACACCGTCGCGCGGTCGCACTGGCCGACCGTGCCGTTCATCGGCGTGCCGCCGTCGAGGCTGCGCCACGTGCCGAGCTCGGCGGCGACGTTGAAGTTGCCGGCCATCACGTTGATGACGGTCGACTTGTAGCACTGCGTCGTCGCGCCAAAATACGCGTTCTCGTTCAGCCCGTTCGGGTGCGAGGGGATGTTCGCGCCCTCCATCGCGAGGCGCTTGCCCTCGAGGTACGTCATGATCTTGGCCGACGTGTCGAGCGTGGCCATCATGCCGCCCGCCGTGCCGCTGCCTCCGGCAGAGCCCGAGCCACCCGCGGTGGCTCCTCCGGCGGCGCCGCCGCTACAGGCCGTCAGCGAGGCAGGAGTGACGAGGAACAGCGCGACAGCGAGGGCGGCGAGCAAGACATGTTTCATGTTGGGCTTCTCCTTCGGGTTGAGAGTCAGTGGGCGAGCACGGGGGGTCACCACCTGAAGATGGCCGACGCCATCGAGACGCCGCCCCCGCTGCCGCAGAACGCGACGAGGTCGCCGGGCTTCACCTTGCCGTGCTCGACCGCGTCGTCGAGCGTCATGGGTATGCAGGCCGAGCCCGTGTAGCCCCACTTGTGCATGACCCAGTGTGCGCGCTCGAGCGGCAGCTGCAGCTTTGCCATCACCTCTTCGATGGTGCGCAGGTTGAGCTGCGTGAACACGAACAGCCCGATGTCGGCGACGCGCACGCGCGCCTTGTCGGCCGCGGCGTGCAGCATGCGCGGCCAGTGCTCGACGTTGTACGTGGGCGGGAAGCGCCGCGTGAACTGCACGACGCCCTTCGCGTAGATGCCGAGCGCATCGTGGTAGCTGCCGTCGGCGTACAGCTGACCGCTCAGGTGGCCGGGGGCGGCGCTCGCCTGCAGCAACACCGCCCCCGCTCCATCGGCGAACAGCGTGCACGTCGTCTTGTCTGACCAGTCGAGGTGCCGGCTCATGCCGTAGACGCCCGTGACGAGCACGTTGCGGTACGAAGGGTCGGCTGCGATGTACTTCGCGCCCATGTCGAGCGCGGTGACCCAGCCCGCGCACGCGCAGTTCACGTCGAACGTGCCGGCGCGCGTGGCTCGAAGCTTGTGCTGCACGACCGAAGCGGTGGCGGGCGACGGCGTGTCGGGCGTGTCGGTCGCGACGATGACGAGGTCGACGTCTTTCGGGTCGACGCCGGCGCGTGCGAGCGCCTGCGCCGACGCTTCGGTCGCGAGGTCGCTCGGCACCTGGTCGTCGCGCATGAAGCAGCGCTGCTCGATGCCGACGTTCTGGGTGAGCCACTCCGAGACGTTCTTGCCGAGGCGCTGGTTCATCTCGGCGTTCGTGACGACGACCGGCGGCACCGAGCGGCCCGTGCTGACGATGCGCGCGACGGTCATTTGCCCCCTCGGCGGTTGGCAGAGAGCAGGCCGTGCGTCATCAGCTCGACCACCTCGTCGACGACCTGGTCGAGCTTCTGGGGGCTCTCCCACAAGACGAAGCGCATGCCGATCATGTCGGCCATGCCCATCAGCGCGAACGCGACAATCTCGGGGTCGAAGCGGCCGATCTCGCCGCTCTCCATCGCGCTCTTCAGCCCCTTCGCGTACGCGTTGCCGAGCGTGCGGTAGTAGCGGTGATACGCGGCCTCATCGACGAACTCGGCCTGCCGCACCACCCGGTACAGGTTGCGGTGCTTGCCCGCGAACTCGAAGAACGCGCGAAAGCCCGCCCGCTCTTTGTCGAGGCGCGCGCTCGCCTTCTTCACCTCGGCGTTCAGCGCCTCGCGCAGCCGCGTGCCCAGCTCGTCGACCAGCTCGACGAAGATGGCCTGCTTGTGCGGGAAGTAGACGTAGAACGTGCCGAGCGCGACGCCCGCCCGCCGCGTGATTTCTGAAATCGACGCATGCTCGAACGGCGTGTCGCCGAACACCGACTCCGCCGCGTCGAGCAGGTGCTGCCGCGTGCGCTGCCCCCGCTCCGTCGTCGGCCTCTTCGAACGCGGCAGAGTTGAAAGCTGATTCATGTTTCATTCTGAGAGTTCTCATGGACATGAATCTGATGTCAAGTTCAACTCAAAGCCGAGTGATGTCATGAATATTGCACCCATCATGTTGGGTGGTGGCGGCTTCAGCGCGAGTCGTGACGGGGGTATGGAGCGGGCCTCCTCAAAGGGGCGGGGAGCGTAAACACCATGAAGAGGGTCTTGGCGGTTCTGCTGTTGGCGGCGGGGTGCGGCCTTCCCGATGAGGCGATGCGCGAGTCGAGCACCGCGAGCGCGGCGGTGATGACGACCGTGACGGGCTTCGGCTCGAACCCGGGCGGGCTGAACCTGTACCTCTATGCTCCGTCGCAGCCGGCGGCGCGTACCGGGCTCGTCGTCGCGCTGCACGGCTGCACGCAGTCGGCGGCCGACTATCAGCGCGCGGGGTGGAACACGTTCGCCGAGGCGAACGGCTTCTACGTGCTGTACCCCGAGACCTCGAGCGGAGCGCGCTGCTTTCTCTGGTACGACGCGCTGCAGACGGCGCGCGGCCGCGGGCAGGCGCTGTCGGTCGTGCAGGGCGTGCAGTGGGCGCTCGGGCGCTTCGACATCGACCCGGCGCGCGTGTTCGTGACGGGCTTGTCGGCGGGCGGCGCGATGACGAGCGAGCTCCTCGCGTCGTACCCCGATGTCTTTTCGGCCGGAGCGGTGATGGCCGGCATCCCCGCGCGGTGCGCCTCTTCCATCGGCGAGTCGTCGGCGTGCCAGCAGGGCAAAGACCTCTCGCCCGCACAGTGGGGCAACCTCGTGCGCGCCGCGGCGACCGGGCCCGCGCCGCGCGTCGGCATCTACAGCGGCGACGCCGACTACGTCGTGGCGGTGAAGAACGTCACCGAGCTGATGGAGCAGTGGACGAACGTGAACGGCGTCGACCAGACCGCCGACGAGACCACCGTGCTCGGGCGGGCCACGCGGCGGCAGTACCGCGACGCGAGCGGCGCGACGCGCGTCGAGACCTGGGTGGTCAGCGGCATGGGCCACGGCACCGCGGTCGCGGCGTCGCAGGGCTGCGGCTCGGTCGGCGCGTTCGTGCTCGACGTCGGCGTCTGCTCGACCGAGCACGCGGCGCGGTTCTTCGGTCTGCTCGGTGGCACACCCCCGCCGCCCCCGGTCGATGCCGGCACGCCGCTGGTGGATGCGGGGGTGCCGCCGCCCGTCGACGCAGGCACACCCGTGGTGGATGCCGGCACTCCGGTGGTGGATGCGGGCACGCCTTCGAGCTGCACCGAGCACTACGCGTCGAACTACGACCAGGTGCAGGCGGGCAGGGCGGTGCGCTGCGGCAACTTCAACAGCTACGCCTGCGCGAAAGGCTCGGGCGAGCAGCTCGGGCTGTGGAACACGTTCTACAAGAGCTGGGTGAAGTCGAACGACGCGAGCTACTGGTCGGCCGGCCGCTGCCCGTAGCGCGCGCTCAGTGCGACATGTTCCACGCCTGGTACCGCGCCGCCGTGTCACGCAGCTGCTGGTGAAACCGGTCGATGCCGTACCCGACCCACCACTGCTCGGCGATGCCGCTCTGTGAGCCGGCGGCCCACGGCGTCACCGAGTCGACGCCCCAGACGTCTTGCGCGTGGCGCAGGTAGTCGTCGACCTGCTGCGGCGTCGGCGTGCCGCTGTGAAAGCCGAACTCGCCGAGCACGACGGGCCGCCCGAGCTCGCGCGCGAGCGCGACGTCGGTGTCGAGCGACTCCTGGTTCTCGCGCACGCCGCGCGCGAGGTCGACGTACTGGTGAATCGACACGTAGTCGAACAGCCGCAGAAACTCGCGACGCGCGTCGACGTCGTCGCCGACGAACTCGCGGCTGTTGGTCAACCCCGCGGTCACCATCTGGCGCGGCGCGAGCCGGCGAATCGTCGCGGTCATGTCTTCGTAGAACGCCTTCACCGGGCCGTAGTCGGGGCGCTGGTCGGTGCGCGTGCCGTAGAACTTGGTCTCGTTGGCGACCTCCCACGAGAACACCGCCGGGTTGTCTTTGAAGCGCGTCACAATCTGCTCGACGAACGGCTTGTAGTTCTCGACGTAGCCCCCCTCGAAGAAGCTCGGCTGCACCACCGGGTGCCCCAGCGCGAGCGAGCCGTCAGGGTGGTGCAGCCAGTCGTAGAAGCGCTCGTCGCCCTTCACCACGGCAAAGGCGCCTGAGAAGTCGTGCCCGCTCGTGCCGTTGTGGCCACCCATGAACTGCGACTCGGTCTCCGTGTAGAACTCCTGCCGCGCGAAGCTCGACAGCGACACCGTCACCTTCAGCCCGAGCGCATTCGCCTGACTCAACATCACCTCGAGCCGGTCGCCGACCTCGCGCGGGCTCAGGGCGCTGTTCGGCAAGAACACCCGCACGTTCTGCACGCCCGCGTTCTTCGCGGCCTCGAGCTCCTGCCACATGCGGTCGGGCTTCTCGTAGAGCACCTGCGAGAGGTTCGCGCCCACGTGCCGAAACGGCTGCCCGTTCAGGCTGAAGTGGCCCGCCTGCACCGAGACCGCACCCGGCAGGCGCGTCACCGGGGGGAAGCCGCCGTCTTCGATTCGCCCTTCGGGAAACGGCGTGCCCATCGCCCGAAACGCGCCCGTCTCGCCGTCGAAGCGAAACGCCTGCACGCGACCGCCGCCCAGCTCGACCAGCACGCCGCCCTCGAACTCCTGGTAGCCGAACGCCGTGTTCGACTGCAGCAGCGCCTGAACCTCGGGCGTGCCGCGAAAGGCGGTGACGTGCCAGTCGCTCGCGTCACTCGGGTTCAGAATCTGACGGCCCGAACTCGGCAGCCCCAGCACCGAGTTCGTGCCGGCCTGCCCGCTCGTGAAGTGCTCGCTCGAGTAGGCCCGCGCCAGGTCGCCCGAGATGTCGAACGACACCCACTCGCCGTTCTTGCGCGAGTACGCGTAGAGCTGCACGAGGTTGCCGGCCTTCGTGAAGTTCTGGAAGTAGACGGGCTGGTTCTCACTGCCGGGGAACCGCGACGCGCCGCCGACGTAGACGGGGCTGCGCGCTCCGGTACGCACCACGTCTTGAACCGACGTGCCGCCGGGCAGCGGCGTCGGAGGAAACGGCAACGTGAGCTTGTTCGCGAGCGAGCGCTCGGCCGCGCGGCGAAACGGGCGGCAGTAGTCTTGCCAGCGCTGCACCTCGCGCGGCACCGCGGCAGTCGCCACGACCGCCGCCAGCAGCCGGCTCTCGCTCCCCAGCGCCCGGCGCCTCAGCGCGCGCCCCTCGCCGGTCGAGAGCTCGCTCACGTCGCTGTGCCCGGTCGGCCGCCGTGACGGCGCCGGTTCATCGGCCTGCGACGTGCGCTTCGACCACGAGGAGCGAGGGGCTTTGTCGACTTTCATCGCCGCGTTATCGCGGCGCACCCAAGAGCCATTCGCGGCGAATTGTGAACGCCAGCTACAGCGCGCATCGGTCACCTGGCCGCCTCGCCACAGAAGGTCGGGGAGATCAGCCCGCTTGCCTTCTCGTCGCCCGGCGCGTCGCGTTCACGCTGAAAGATGTACGCAGAAATCGGCGGCCTCGTCGACGGGAGCGCTCACGGGTACGTGTGCTCCGCTGACGCGTCAGACCGCCTCGCTCACCGTCGCGAGGTTGAACTCGTGCGTTCTCATCGCCGGGCATCGGTTTTCGGGCGAGCCCACCGTCGGCGCATCGACCGACAGCGCGTCGCAGTTCGCGAGCGCCTGCGCCACCGACTGGTTGAAGCGAAAGTTGTTCACCGCCCCGACCAGCTGCCCCTTCTCGATGAGAAAAGTGCCGTCGCGCGTCAGCCCGGTGATGGTCATCGTCTGCGGGTCGACCGAGTTCGTGTACCAGAAGCGGGTAATCAGCACGCCGCGCTCGATGCCGCTCAGCATCGCGTCGAACGTCTCGGAGCCCGCCTTCAGCGAATACCCGCCGTACTCACCGGTCGGCTTCGCGCCCGTCTTCTGCGCCCAGAACCGCGAGCGCTGCAGCGCCTTCACCACGCCGTTCTCGACCCACGTGATGGGTGGCAGCGCCAGGCCCTCGGGGTCCACCGTCCACCCTGCCGTTTCGGTCGCCGCCGGGTTCGAGCTCAGCGTGATGCGTTCGTTGAACAGCTTCTCGCCGAGCCGGCTCCCGCCGCCCTTCTTCGAGAAGAAGCTGCGCCCCTCGTCGGCGCTGCGCGCGTCGAGCGCTTCGACCAGCCACCTGAGCATCGTCGCCGCCGCCGCCGGCTCGAGCAGCACCGTGTACCGCCCGGGCTCGAGCTTCTTCGGCGCCTTCGACAGCGCCGCCTTCTCGCATGCCACCTCGGCCAGCTTCGCCGCGTCGATGGCCGAAGGGCCGCGCGCCGACCCGCTCGACCAGCCCGAGCCGCTCCCGTCGGCCGTGCGCGCCGTCATCGACAGCCCGACGACGCTCACCGTGTTCTGCACGTTCAGGCCCGCCGTCGTCGCCAGCGCCTGCGTGCCGTTCACGTGCTCGGCGAAGCCCGCGATGACCAGGTCTCTCTTCTTCGCCGCGGCGATGCTCACCCGGGCCATCTCGGCCCGCGCCGCCGCGTCGAGCTTCACCGCAGCCGCGTCGAACGACGCCGCCCCCGGCAGAGGCGTCACCGGCCCCAGCACCGGCATCGCCTCGGGGTCTTCCGGCGCGATGCGCGCGAGCGCGAACGTGCGCGCCGCCAGCGCCCTCAGCGCCTCGGGCTCGAGCTGGTTCGTCGTCGCCACGGCGCTCCGCCTGCCGAGCTGCACGAACAGCGACACCTCGGCCTCGTCGGTCTCGGCCGACGTCGTCACCTCGTTGCGCGCGAACCGCGTGTTGCCCGCGCGTGCGCTGAACACGCTCGCGCGCGCCTCGGCCTTCTGGTCGAGCTTCTGCACCTCGCGCAGCAGCGCGCTCACCGTGCCGGCCGCGGCCTTCGGGTCGAGCGGCATCACGCGCCGCCCTTCGACTTCGTGTTGAGAATGTTCGCCTTGAACCGCGCCACCGGGCAGCCGTGGCTCACCGGGTTCGACTGCATCGGCTGCCCCTTGCCGTCGTCGAACGCCGAGCCGATGGCCCACTCGCTCGCGCCGCCGAGCAGGTCGCACGAATTCCAGAAGTCGATGCTGTTCTGTTGGTACCCGACGTCTTTCAGCGTGCGGGTCACCTTGCCCTTCTTCACCTCGTGAAACATCTGCCCCGTGAACTGAAAGTTGTAGCGCTGGTGGTCGATTGACCAGCTGCCCTGCCCCGTGACGTAGATGCCGTCGTCGGTCGCCGCGATGAGGTCTTTCACCTTCAGGTCTTTTGCGCCGGGGCTCAGGCTCACGTTCGGCATGCGCTGAAACGGCACGCTGCGGTGGTCTTGCGCGTACGAGCAGCCCCGGCTCGCCGGCTCGTTCACCCACGCCGCCTGGTCGCGCGTCGTCTGGTAGCCGACGAACAGGCCCTTCTCGACCAGGTTCCACCGGCCCGTGCGCACGCCGTCGTCGTCGTAGCCGACCGTCGCGAGCCCGCCCGGCGTCGTCTTGTCGGCGTACAGCGTCACGAGGTCGCTGCCGTACTTCAGCTTGCCGAGCTTGTCGGGCGTCGCGAACGACGTGCCCGCCATGTTCGCCTCGTAGCCCAGCGCCCGGTCGAGCTCGGTCGGGTGCCCCACCGACTCGTGAATCGTCAGCCAGAGGTTCGACGGGTGAAGAATGACGTGCTTGCGACCCAGCTCACCCACCGACGGGCTCTTCAGCTTCTGCACACACTCTTCGCCGACGCGCCGCGCGTCGCCGCGAAAGTTCTGCTGCTCGAGCACCTCGAAGCCGCCCTGGCGCGCCTGCCCCTCCCACGCGCGGCTCTGAAACTCACCCGTCTTCTCGTCGATGGCGGTCGCCGCGTACGACGGCCCCATGCGCGTGATGCTCTGCTCGATGAGCGCACCTTCGCTGTTCGCGAACAGCTTCCACTCCAGGCGCGACTCGAGCGACGCGCTCGCGAACTTGACCCCGGGCACGCCGAGCAGCTCGCCGGTGAGGTCGAGCAGCAGCTCGGCCTTGTCGGCGACGGGAATCTTGAACGGGTCTTTTTCGAGGGGCGTCTGCCAGACGTCGACGTGCGCCGGGTTCGGCGCGAGCACCACCTTCGACGCCAGCACCTTCGCGTTCGCGCGCGCGATGTCGCACGCGGTCTTCGCCGCGGCGCGTACGTCTTTCGGTTGCACGCGCGAGCTGGCCGAGAAGCCCCACGCGCCGTCGACGAGCACGCGCACGCCGGCGCCGTAGGTCTCGACGTCGCCGACGCTCTCGACGTGGTCGTCGCGCACGTGCACCGACTCGTTGCGGCGGCGGTGAATGCGAACGTCGGCGTAGCTCGCGCCGGCCTGCTTCGCAGCGTCGAGCGCGGCGGCGCACACGCTCTGCAGCAGGGCTTCGACGAGCAGCCCGCGCGCTTCGGCGAGCTGAGAGACGGCCACGGCGGCTGCCGAGGCCTTGAAGAGGTCGCGACGTGTGATGGGCATCACGCGCGAACGTAGCTGCGCAAAAAAGGGGACAGGCTACTTTTTTGCGCAACCTCGCGGACGACGTCGGCGAGATTCGGCCGTTGAGAGCGTCGCGTCGCCGTTGCGCAAAAAAGTAGCCTGTCCCCTTTTTTGCGCAGCTACGCGTCGAAGTCGAAGTCGTCGCCGTCGGTCTCGTCGACGTGCGCGGGCTCGGGCTCGGCCGCCGGCGGAGCCACCAGGCCCTCGAACATCGACCCCGCCAGCGCGCTGCCGATGAACGCGCCGGCCAGGCTGCTGAACAGGTTCGCGAACATGTTGCCGCCCGCCGGAGTCAGCGTGCGCTCGAGCGTGCCCGGCGCTGACAGCTCGGTGCGCGTCGCCGCCCGCGCGAGCGACGCGGGTGCGTTCGTCAGCTTCTCCCGCTCGGTCTCGCTCACCTCACGCGCCAGCGCCCTCAAGATCAGCTGCCGCTGCTGCGCCGTCAGCCGCGCAAACGCCGCAGCGTGCGCCCGCTCGAGGTCTTCGGGCGGCGCCGTGCGCAACAGGTAACGGTAACGCTCGACCGCCCGTTCGTCAGCGGGTCGAGACGACTCGGTCTGCGAATCGACGATTCCCATGGGGTGGGTGTAACGCCAACACCCACCCCATGCAGAACTCAACTCACCGCGGCTCGAACTCGGTCACGTTCGTGACCTCGGTGCCGGTAATCATGCCGGTCTGCGCGCACGTCGGGCAGCGGCCCGAGAAGTCGCTCGGGCAGCCCGGGTCTTTGCAGGCGTAGGTCGTCGAGGTCGAGAACGTGCCCTTGAGCTGGCCCTTCGTCACCGTGAAGTCGACCTTCGTCTCGCCCTTGCGCGAGAACTCGCGCGGCTGCCCGCAAGCGGCGCGGTCGTACTGCGCGCTGCAGCCCGCCGAGCACGCCGAGTCGGCGCACACGCCCGCCGAGCACACCTCGCCGGCCGCGCACGCGTTGTTGCAGAAGCCGCAGTGCATGTTGTTCGAGTTCGTGTCGATCATCGTCGCCGCGCCGCACGTCGTCGGCGGCGACGCCGTACACATCGCGATGCAGGTGCCGAGGCGGCACGCCTGGCCCGCCGCGCACGCATCGCCGCACCCGCCACAGTTGAGCGGGTCAGACCGCGTGTTCACGCACGCGCCGTTGCACTCGACGACCGTCGCCCCGGTCACCGACGCGCAGCTCTTCGTGAAGCTCTCACTCACGCCCGTGAACGAGTACGTGCCGGCCGTGAGCGTGCCCTCGTAGCCCGTCGAGGTCGAGCTGCCCACGAGCACCAG
>JAEUJP010000800.1 GCA_016793725.1 Myxococcaceae bacterium
GGCCCTGAAGCCACAAGCCTGACGGCGTGCGACGGCGGCTGACTCAACAACCCCCGCAGCCGAAAGACGGCTGCACGCACGCGTTGAGACCGTTGCGTGGGCACTTGCAGCACTGGCCTCCGATGCAGCCGCCCTGGCTGCAGCAGCCGTTGCCTTGATCGGTGCAGCACAGGTGCTTGTTGCCCGGGTGACTGCCGCACACCTGCCCCGGCGCTCCGCACACGAACTTGAGAATCGAGAGGTCGACGCAGCACGGCGTGCCCACGCCCATGCCGCACGGCACGCAGAGATCGAGATCCGGGTCGCAGACCTCGTTCGGGTTCGTGCAGTCGAAATACGACGCGCACGACTGCCCCGAACTGCCGCCTCCCGCTGTCGCACCTCCGCCCGCGGTCGCACCTCCGCCCGCGGTCGCACCTCCGCCCGCGGTCGCGCCCCCGCCCGCGGTCGCACCTCCGCCCGCGGTCGCACCTCCGCCTGCTGTCGCGCCCCCGCCCGCGGTCGCACCTCCGCCTGCTGTCGCGCCCCCGCCCGCTGTCGCGCCACCGCCCGCCGTCCCTCCGCTCGGGCACGCCGTCAGACACCGCGCGCCGGTCGCGCACGCGCGCGGCAGGCTCCACTCGCTGCAGCCGGCCGGCCCCGTCACACACGTCTCTTCGAGCCCCGCCAGCGTGCAGCGCTTCGACCCGAGCGCGCAGCCATTCGTGCACGTGCCCGCATCGACGCACGCACCCGCGTTGCACAGCGTCTCGTACGGGCAGCCCGTCAGCCGCAGAAAGTCGGCGCACCCGTCGGTCTTGCGCACGCACTGCGCGGGCAACCCCTCATCGGAGCACCGCTCGCCCTCGCTCGGCGCGCAACGGTCGGCGCACTCGCTCGTGCACGCCGCGAAGCACTCGCTGTCGGAGCAGTCGACGAACTTGTCGCCGTCGTCGTCGCGCCCGTTGCCGCAGACCTCGCCCTCGAGCATCGCGT
The DNA here is from genome assembly GCA_016793725.1 of Myxococcaceae bacterium. Classification (GTDB taxonomy): domain Bacteria; phylum Myxococcota; class Myxococcia; order Myxococcales; family Myxococcaceae; genus Xiheicaenimonas; species Xiheicaenimonas phototrophica. Next base: position 976 of record JAEUJP010000800.1, read on the forward strand.
CGAGCGACGAGCACACGCACCCTGCCAGCAAGAGCAGCATCACCGACCGCACGCCGCTCTCACCCCTTTGTACACATGCGAGTGCACCCTTTCTCGACCACTGAACGTATTGTCAGCTACGGTGCGCGACATGAAGCCGCAGGCGATCGCGAACCCTCCGAACCCGTGGGCCAGCACCGAGGTCGAGTACCTCGAAGAGATACCCGTCGCGAAGACCGAGGTCTGGGCCGACGCGTCGCGCGAGATCATCGCCAAGAACGACAGCCCCGACCTCGGCTTCACCTACAGCGTGAACCCCTACCGCGGCTGCGGCCACGCCTGCGCCTACTGCTTCGCGCGGCCGTCGCACGAGTACCTGAGCTTCGGCGCGGGCACCGACTTCGACACCAAGATCGTCGCGAAGCTGCGCGCCCCCGAGCTCTTGCGCGCCGCGTTCGAGAAACCGTCGTGGAAGGGCGACGGCGTGATGTTCAGCGGCGTCACCGACTGCTTTCAACCGCTCGAAGCCTCGCTCAAGCTCACCCGCGGCTGTCTCGAGGTCTGCGCCCAGTACAAGAACCCGGTGTGGATCGTGACGAAGGCCCCGCTCATCGAGCGCGACATCGACGTGCTGCAGCAGCTCGCCCGCGACGCGTTCGTCAGCGTCGCCATCAGCGTGCCCATCTGGGACCAGGAGCTCGCCCGCGCCATCGAGCCCGGCGTCGCCACCCCGCGCCGCCGCATTCAGGCCATCGAGCGGCTCGCCAAGGCCGGCATCCCCGTCGGCGTCATGGTCGCCCCCATCATCCCCGCCGTCAGCGACGAGGGCGTCGCCGAGGTGCTCGAGGCCGCCCGCAACGCCGGAGCCGAGTACGCCGGCTACGTGCTGCTGCGCCTGCCCGGCAGCGTGAAAGACGTGTTCGAGACGCGCATTCGTGCCGCGCTTCCGCTGCGCGCCGAGAAGATTCTGCACCGCGTGCGCGAGACCCGCGGCGGCAAGCTGTACGACGCGCGCTGGGGCGTGCGCGGTCGCGGCACCGGGCAGTACGCCGACGCGATCGAGGCCGTGTTCGACGCCACCGTGAAGAAGCTCGGCTTCAACCAGACCGAGCGGCACCACGAGCCGCGCACGTTTCAGCGCCCCGTGAAGCCGCAGGCGCAGATGTCGCTGTTCTGAGCGCGGCTTGACGCTCGGGGCTGCCGTGGCCATGAATGTGCATCATGGGCATCTTGAGCTGGGTCGTGCTGGGTGGCTTGGCCGGCTGGGTCGCGAGCATGATCGCCGGCACCAACGCGAAGATGGGCATACCGTCGAACGTGTTCGTCGGCATTCTCGGCGCCGTGGTCGGCGGGTGGATCTTCAACTTCTTCGGCCACGGCGGCGTGTACGGGTTCAACCTGTACTCGTTCGGCGTCGCCCTCGTCGGAGCGACCACCCTGCTCTTCGTCTTTCGCCGCGTCTTTCGTTAACTGCGGTCTTCGAGCAGATCATCGGCCGTGAGCTCGGGCGCGGCGCGACCGTGCTCGTAGCCGAGCAGCCCCAGCGCTTCGTACTTCGGGCGAATGCGCTCTGAGAGCAGCCCGATGCGCTTGAGGTTGGGGATCACGCGCTTGAACATCACGTTGCGGAACGTGCCCATCATCTCGGACGAGGTGATGAGCGTGTCCCACGCCTGACGCGTCATCGCGTGCGCGTAGTACTCGTCGTACAGCTCGTGCGCGAGGAAGCGGTTGCGCAAGAAGAGCGAGACCTCGAACGTCCAGTCTTCCCGCTCGCGGCGCTCTTTTTCACTGAGCTGCTTCAGGTACTCCTGCAGCGCGACGACGCCGAAGTGAACGTGACGGGCCTCGTCGGTGATGACGTACTTGAGCAGCTCCTTGAGCAGCGGCTCGCGCGTCTTCTGCTGCATCATGCCGAACGCCCCGAGCGCGAGCCCCTCGATCATGATCTGCATGCCGAGGAACTTCATGTCCCACCGCGAGTCGCTCATCAGCGCGTCGATCACGACGTAGAGGTTGTCGTTGATGTCGTACTTCTTCTCGAGCTTGCGCGTGAGGTAGCCGTGAAAGACCTCGACGTGCCGGCCCTCGTCGACGACCTGCGTGCTGCCGTAGAGCTTCCCGTCCATCCACGGCACGGCCTCCGTCACCTGGCAGGCCGCGAACAGCGCGCCCTGCTCGCCGTGCAGAAACTGCGACAACATCCACGACGTGAAGGCGCGGCGCTGCTCGGCCTTCTCTTTCTCCGACATGCCCGCCGCCACCGGCTGGCCGAAGATGGGGAAGAACTCTTCGGGGAGCAGCAGATCTTTCTGCTCGCAGTCGACGCTCTGGCTCCAGTCGAGGTCGCTCGTCGCGTTCCACTGGCTGGTCTTCGCCGCCTCGTAGAGCCGCGCGAGCGCCGGCCGGTCACGCAGGTAGTGCCAGTCGAAGAGCGCGTTGTAGTCGACGGGCATCGGCGTCGTGCCCTCGCCGCGGCCGCGCTGCTGAATGAGGCCGCGCCACGCCGGGCCGAGCAGTGAGCGCAGCACCGTCATGTTGCCGCTCGCGCTCGCGTCTTTGAGCATCGGGGCCGTCTTGAAGAGGCGATCGAAGGTGGGCATCAGCTCCATGGTCGTGGCTCCTTTTCGGGGGTTCAGAAGAGCTTCTGGAACTGCGCGTTGATGTCGGGCGGGCGGTGGTTTTCGTCGAGCAGGCCGTACGCGAGAAAGGCGAAGAACGCGTCGGCGATCTGCTTCGGTGAGCGGCCGCTGTCTTTTTTGTACCAGGTGGCCACCCAGGTCGCGGCGCCGAAGCCGAAGTGGCGCACGAGCTCGATGTCGAGCACCGGCCGCGAGCGGCCCGTCGCGTAGGCCTGCGCGAGCAGCCCGTCCCAGTACGCTTCGTAGCGGTGGCGCGCGCGATCGAGCCCGCGCTTCGCCCCGATGGGCAGCGACCGCCAGTCGAAGAGCATGACGAACAGCGCGTCGTCGCCCTCGAGCAAGAGCTCGAGGTACTTCGTGATGCCCACGCGCAGGCGCTCGATGGGGTCGCTCACGTGCTCGATCGCCACGTCGACCTCGGCGATCGCCTTGTCGACCGCGCGCTCCATCAGCGCGATGAGCACGTCGTCTTTCGACGGGTACCGGTAGTGCAGCGAGCCCGGCAGCATCTCGGAGGCCGCCGCGATCTCGCGCACCGTCGTCGCCGCGTAGCCCTGCAGGCGGAACAGGCGGGCGGCTTCTTTGAGCACACGGTCGTTGGATTCGGCCTTGGTCATATGGCCAAGGTATTTGGGCGAACGACCAAATGTCAAACCAGGCTGAGGCCAGCGAACGAAATCGCGAGGTTGCGCGAGCTCAGCGCCGACCGGCTGCGCTCACCACACTTCGCAGCGCTCGGCGCCCTTACGAATCATCGGCGAGCCGTCGCGGCACTGAAATGCGGCCTTGAACGAATCGAGGTTGCCGAGCGGGCCGTTCACGCGCCAGTACGGCGGCGAGTGGGGGTCGGTGGCCGCGCGCAGCCGCGCCGTCTCGGGCCGGTACTTCGTGCACCACGACTGCGCGAACCCGAGGAAAAACTGCTGCGACGGGCTGAAGCGGTACTTCGCCGTCTGCGGCTTCGCCTTCACCCACTCTTCCATCGCGCCGTGCGCCAGCTTCAGGCCGCCGAGGTCGGCCACGTTCTCACCGAGCGTCAGGTCGCCCTTCACGTGCAGATCTTCGATAGCGATGTACGCGTCGTACTGCCGCTTCACGCACGACGCCTTCTCGACGAACGCCTTGCCCGACGCTTCGCTCCACCAGTCGCGCAGGTTGCCGTCGACGTCGAACTGCCGGCCCTCGTCATCGAAGCCGTGCGTGATCTCGTGCCCCACCACCATGCCCATCGAGCCGAAGTTCACCGCGTCGGTCGCCGTCGCGTTGAAGAACGGAGGCTGCAAGATGCCCGCGGGGAACACGATCTCGTTCATCTGCCCCTCGTTGTACGCGTTCACCGTCGCCGGGGTCATGACCCACTCGTTGCGATCGATCGGCTTGCCGATGCGCGCCAGCCGACGCTTCGTCTCATGCGTGCGCGCCGCCACCCGGTTCGGCAAGAACGCCGTGCGCGCCGTCGACAGCGCCGAGTAGTCGCGCCACACGTCGGGGAAGCCGATCTTGTTGTTCCCCGCCATGCGCTGCACCTTCTCGTGCGCCGCCTTCTTCGTCGCGTCGTCCATCCACGCGAGCGTGTCGAAGTCTTTTTCGGTCTCCGTCTGCAGCGCCTTCACCATCGCCAGCGTCGTCTTCTTGCCCTCTTCACCGAAGTGCCGCCGCACGAACTCGCGGCCGATCACCTCGGCGAGATCGAGGTCGGTCAGCGTCACACACTTCTTCCACCGCGGGCGATCGGCCTTCGCCCCCGTCAGCGCCGCCGCCTCGTAGCGAAACCGCTCGGCCTGGTACGCCGCCGGCAGCGCCGGCACCGACGCCCGCAGCGCCACCCACTGCAGGTACTGCGTCAGCACCGCGGGCTTCGTCTCTTTGAACACCGCGTTCAGCTCTTTGAAGTACGTCTCGCTGTTCACGTTGATGGCCTGCAGCTGCGGCATGCCGAGACCGGCGACGTAGACGTCCCACGGCAGGTTCGGCGCGAGCTTCTTCAAGCCTGCGCGGTCGACGCGGTGCGCGAGGTTCTTCGGGTCGCGGCGCTCGACCTGCGTCTGCTGCGCCTTCGCGAGGCGGGTCTCGAGCACAATGATGTTCTTCGCCGCGTCGGCCGGAGCGCCCCACAGCTTGAGCATCGTCGTCAGGTGCTCGACGTAGAGATCTCTCACCTTCTTCGTCTTCTCGTCGTCCTTCAAATAGTAGTCGCGCTCGGGCAGCCCGAGGCCGCTCTGGTCGAGCCCGGCGATCATCTCGGAGCTCTTCTTGAAGTCCTGCAGCGAGTCGACGTCGAAGAACGCGTTCCACTTTCTCAGGTGAAAGGTCGCGAGCGTGCTCGCGAGATCTTTCGCGTTGCCGACCTTGAGGCCGTCGACGAGGGCGTGAAGCTCTTTCGTGCCCTCTTCGAGCTTCGGCTCGTCCATACAGGTCGCCCAGTAGTCGCCGAGCTGCTTCGCGAACGGGGTGCCCTCGGGCAGCTTGCCGGCCGCGGCGTCTTCACCGATGGCCTTCAGCTTCAGCTCGTTCTGCTCGAGAATCGAGACGAAGCCGCGCGAATAGAGCGGGCGGTCGTCGGGAATCTGGGCCGTCGCCATCCACCCGCCGCAGGCGTACTGGTAGAAGTCGGTGCACGGGTCGGTCGACGTGTCCATCGCCGACTCTTCGAGCCCGGGCGGCATCGGCAGCACCGGCGCCGGCGCGGGCTTCTCGGCCTGCGCCTCGGCCTCGGGCTTCTTCTCGGTTTCCGGCGCCGGCTGTGGGGCCGTCGCGCACGACACAATCAGAATCGACGAGAGCAGGGTTCGCATGGGTCGCGCACCCTACTCTGGTGCATGCTCGAACTCATGAACTCCGTGCGTCGCGAGCCCATCACCGAGCGCCCCGGCTGTGGTCGACGCGCGCGGCGCCGGCGCAGCAGGCCCTACTTCGCGCCGAGCATGCCGGCCTTCAGGTCATCGTCGACCGGGTCTTTGCCCAGCCAGACGAGGAACACGGCGTCGGCGAAGTCTTTGCCCGGCACGGTCATCTCGGCCGAGGCGCCCTTCACGGTGGTGCCCTTGCCGGGCACGTACGTGATGCTCATGACCTGCCCCTCTTTGAGATCGGGGATCGCGGCGGTGAACTTGTCGAGGCGCTCTTTCAGCGCGCTCATCTTGTCTTTCGAGTTCTTCTCGACGCCGTCGTGAATGGCGCTGACGATCTTGTCTTTGCCCAGGTCGCGCATCATCGACATCTCGACGCGGCGAACGCTGTCGCTGCCGATGATCTTGTCGGCGTTGTCGCTCGCGTTCTCGAGGTAGAGGCCGGCGACGTAGACCTTGATGAACGCCTTCGAGCGAAGGCCCATGCCCTGGAGCTTGAGCGACTTGCCGTCGACCGTGGTCGAGTCGGCCATCTTCACGCCCTTGAGCTCACCGGCCGAAGCGGCGAACGACAGCAGCGACAGCACCAGCACCAGGTTCTTCATCGTTGTCACCCGTTGGCCTTCGAGAAGGTCTGCATGAACGAGACGAGGGCTTTGATGTCCTCGACCGAGACCGCGTTGTACGCCGAGACACGAATACCGCCTGCGCTGCGATGCCCTTTGAGGCCCACCATGTTCGCCTTCTTCGCCTCGGCCACGAACTTGTCTTCGAGAGCCTCGGACGGGAGCCGGAACACGATGTTCATCACCGACCGCGACGCCGGCTCGACGGGGCACCGGTAGAAGCCGCCGGCGGCGTCGATCGCGCCGTAGAGCACCGCCGCCTTCTCTTTGTTGCGCACCTCGAGGGCGGTCAGGCCGCCGATCGACTTCATCCACCTCAAGACGTTGCGGCACAGGTAGATGCCCCACGTGTTCGGCGTGTTGTAGAGCGAGTTGTTCTCGGCGTGCGTCTGGTACTGGAAGATCTTGGGTATGTCGGTGCGCCGCTTCGCGATGAAGTCTCTGTTCGCGACCACGACGACGAGACCCGACGGCCCGATGTTCTTCTGCGCCCCCGCGTAGATGAACGCGAACTTCGAGACGTCGATCGGCCGCCACATGAAGTCGGAGCTCATGTCGCAGACGTGCGGCACCGCCCCCGTGTCGGGCAGCGTGTGAAACTGCGTGCCGTAGATCGTGTTGTTCGACGTCGTGTGCGCGTAGGCGGCGTTCGGGTCGAGCTTCAGCTCGGCCTGCGTGGGCACGCGCACGAACTTGCCGTCGGGCGGGGCCCAGGCCGCGCGCACCTCGCCGAGGTACTTCGCCTCTGAGATGGCCTTTTCGCTCCAGACGCCGGTGACGACGTAGTCGGCCGACTTCCCCTTGGGGAGGAAGTTCATGGGAATGAGGCCGAACTGCAGCGACGCCCCGCCCTGCACGAAGGTGACCCCGTGGCTCTTCGGTATCGCGAGCAGCTCGGTGAAGAGCGCGATGGCCTCGTCGTGCACGGCCTCGTAGGTGGCGCCGCGGTGCGAGTGCTCCATGACCGACATGCCGGTCTTCTGAAAGTCGATGAGCTCTTCGCGGGCAGCTTCGAGAGCGGGGAGCGGAAGACCTGCGGGGCCGGCGTTGAAGTTGATGACGCGCATGAGGGGCGCCGAACTTAAGCCGGTTCGAAGAGGTGCACTACCAAACCCGACCGCAGCTTCGGCTCGAACCAGGTCGACTTGGGCGGCATGATCTCGTTGGCGTCGGCGATCGCGATCATCTGCTCGACGCGCGTCGGGTACATGCTGAAGGCGACGCGGGCGAGATCGTCGTCGACCCGCTTCTCGAGCTCGCGCGTGCCGCGAATGCCGCCGACGAACTCGATGCGCGAGTCTTTGCGCGGGTCGCCGATGCCGAGCAGCGGCTCGAGCAGGTTCGTCTGCAGAATCGAGACGTCGAGCACGCCCGTCGGGGTCTCGGGGTACGAGCCGGGCTTCGCCTCGAGCGTGAACCAGTGATCGTCGAGGTACATCGCGAGCTGGTGCACCTTCTCGGGCAGCGCCTGGCCGTCGCGCTTCACGTCGAACTTCGCGGCGATCTTCTCGAGCAGGTCGGCGGCGCTGCGGCCGTGCAGATCTTTCACCAGCCGGTTGTAGGGCAGGACTTTCAGCTGATCGTGGGGGAAGACGACGGCGAGAAAGAAGCCGTGCTCGCCGCCCTTGCCCTTGCGCAGCTTCGCGACGCGCGACGCGGCGGCGCTGCGGTGGTGGCCGTCGGCGATGTAGAGCGCCTTCACCTGCGCGAACGCGGCGGCGATCGGGCCGTTCGACGAAGGGGCGGCGACCCAGAACGTGTGGCCGATGCCGTCGTCGGTGGTGAAGTCGTACTCGGGCGCGCCGTCGGTGATCTGCTTGATGAGCGCGTCGATGTCGGGCCGCGCGCGGTAGGTCAAGAAGACGGGCTCGTCGTTCGCGCCGAGCTCGTCGATGTGCCGGGTGCGGTCGTCTTCTTTGTCGGCGCGGGTGAGCTCGTGCTTCTTGATGCGGCTCTGGTCGTACTCTTCGACGCTCGCGGCGGCGACGAGGCCCACCTGCGCGTGGTCGCCCATGCGCTGGCGGTAGACGTAGAAGTGCGGCTCGGCGTCGACCTTCAGCGTGCCGTTCTTCAAGAACAGCTCGAGGTTCTCTCTGCCCTTCGCGTAGACGGCGTCGGCGTGCTCGTCGACGTCGGCGGGCAGATCGACCTCGGGGCGCGAGACGCGAAAGAAGCAGTCGGGCTTGCCGGCGGCGTAGGCGCGGGCCTCGGCGCTGCTGACGACGTCGTACGGAGGAGCGGCGACGGCCTGCGCCTTCGATTTGCTGGGGCGTGCACCCCTGAACGGCTTAAGAAGTGCCATTTGAGGCCATGGCTTTAGCCGATCTGCTCAGCCGAAAGTTGGTGATCGTGACCGGCAAGGGCGGCGTCGGCAAGACGACCGTGACCGCGGCGATCGCGCGTGCGCTCGCGGCTGCAGGGCGGCGGGTGCTGGTGTGCGAGATCGTACCGACCTCCGAGACGCCATCGCAGGTGACCCATGCGTTGGGTGGGCCGGCTCCAGGTGAAGAGCCGGTGCGCGTCGAGCCGAACATCGACGTCGTGCTGCTGACACCGACGATGGGCCACCGCAGGTTTCTGCAAGACACGCTGCCGCTGAAGGTGCTGGCCGACGCCGCGATGCGCTCTCAGGGCCTGAAGCGGTTTCTGATCGCGGCGCCCGGCTTCTCTGACATGGGCGTGCTGTACCGGGCGGTCGACTTCATGCGCAAGCCGCTGTGGGACACGATGGTGCTCGACTCGCCGGCGACGGGCCACGCGCTGGCGCTCGCGCAGATCCCCGAGTTCCTCGCGCGGGTCATTCTCAAGGGCCCCATCGCGCGCGTCGCTCGCGAGGGCGTGGCGACGTTGACCGACCCGGCCATCACGACGGCGGTGGTCGTCACCCTGCCCGAGACGCTGCCGGTGACCGAGGCGCTCGAGCTCGCGAAGGGGCTCGAGAAGCACCGGTTGCCCGTGACGGGTGTGATCGTGAACCGCGTGCCGAAAGACCCGTTTTCGGCCGACGAGCGCGCGGCGGTGAAGAAGCTGGTCGCGCACGGCAGCTCGGTGCTCGGGGGCCGCGAGCTGTCGCGCATCGAGCGCAGCGCGGCGGCGCTTCAGCTGCTTCGCGAGCGTGGCGGGCGCCAGCTGTTCGAGCTCGAAGAGCTCGAGATTCGCGGGCCCGAGCTGTCTCGAGAGCTCGCCGTTCGGCTTTCATCGGCTCTGCCTCCATCGGCTCTGCGCTGAGCTCTTCGACGGCCGGGGCCGGGGCCGGGGTGCGACTTCATCGATGCAGGTTCGTGAGCTCTTCGCTCACCTCCCACAGCCGCTTCGCGCTCGCCTCGTCGGTCGCGTAGGGCATCGGCGCTTCGGGCCGGCACTTCACGAAGTACTTGCCCGTCACCCCTTCGACCTCGGGTGACGATGCCAGGTAGATGCTCGTCTTCGCGCCTTCGACCTCGTCGATCGCTCCGAGGTACGCGATCGGCTTGATGAGCTTCCAGAGCCCTCCCTTCGACAAGAAGTCCGAGGCGACGAAGCCCGGGTGCAGGCAGTTCACCGTGATGCCGTCGGCCTTCAGCCGCTTCGCGAGCTCGACGGTGAAGAGAATGTTCGCCGTCTTGCTCTTGCCGTAGTGCTTGAGGCCCTTGTAGCCGCGCTCGGCCATCAGATCGTCGAAGTCGACCGGGCCGCCGCTCTTGTGGGCGCGCGACGCGACGTTGACGATGCGCGGGCGGTCGCCCTTCTTGAGCGCCGGCACGAGCAGGTTCGCGAGCAGGAAGTACGCGAGGTGGTTCGTCGCGAACGTGCGCTCGTAGCCGTCGACCGTGACCTCACGCTTCGGGTTCATCGCGCCGGCGTTGTTGAGCAGCACGTCGAGCCGGCCGTACTTCTGCATCACCTGTTCCGCGAGGCCGCGCACCGCCTTCATCGACGACAGGTCGGCGACCAGAAAGTCGATCTTCTCGCTGCCCGTCTCGCGCTTCAGCTCGTTCGTCACCCGCTCGGTCTTCGCCGGGTCGCGGCCCTGCACGATGACGTGCGCTCCCTGCTTCGCGAGCTCATACGCCGCGCGCCGGCCGATGCCCGCCGTCGAGCCGGTGATGAGTATCAGCCGGTCTTTCATGGGCCGTCGTGTACCGCACGTCGCGCACCGCGCCCAGCCGCTCGAGCACCTTCAGCGCGACGAACCCCAGATCGACCTCGTACCCGCGCTGCCCCATGCGCGCGCTGTGGGGGAAGGCGTGGTGGTTGTTGTGAAAGCCCTCGCCGAACGACACGACGCCGAGCAGCCAGTTGTTCGTGCCGGTCTCGGCCGCTCCGTCGATGGTGTGGCGGCGCTCGCCCCAGACGTGGCTCGCGTAGCCGATGGCCCAGTGGCCCAGAATGCCGGTCGTGGTGCGCAGGCAGACGATGACGGCGACGGCCTCGGGGCCGAGCGTGGCGCCGATGACGAGCGCGAGCGCGAGCACGTGCAGCGGCCATGTGCGCTCGAGGAACCCGAGCCACCGATCTTCGAGCGTCGCCGCGGGCAGCCTGGCCTCGAAGCGGCCCCAGCTCCGCGGCTCGAAGCGCAGGTGCAGGTTCCACCAGAAGTCCCTCGCCATCGAGTGGCGGTAGCCGAAGTAGCGCGGGCACTCGGGCTCGTTCTGGTACAGGTCGCGCACGGCGTGCAGCCGCGCCCACGAGAGCGGCCCGCCCAGCCCGGTGAGCACGAACAGCTCGGCGAGCACGGCGCGAACGACGGGCCCCGCCTCGTAGGTGTGGTGAATCGCGCCGCGGTGCAGGCCGACCGAGTGACCGAGGCACAGGGTCACGAAGCCGAGGGTGAGCGCGATGGCTCCGAGGTGGAGGTCGATGGCCGGCAGGCCGATGACGAGGCCGGGCACCGCCATGCCCCAGAGCCACAGCGACTTCGTGAGATCGAAGCGAACGTGGCCTTCGCCGGGCGGAGTGAGGGCGTGCATGCCGGCTCATACCGGGAGCGTGGGCGCGGGTTGCGCGCTACAGTGGCCGCCGTGGCCGCCCTCGAGCGAGAGCTCGGAAATCTCATCAAGAACCGCAAGGTCATCGTCTGCTGCGGCGCCGGGGGCGTCGGCAAGACGACGACGTCGGCCGCGATCGGGCTGGCCGCCGCGCGTGCGGGCCGCCGCGTGCTGGTGCTGACGATCGACCCGGCGCGGCGCCTGGCGCAGGCGATGGGCATCTCTGAGAACACGCGCGAGCCGGTGGCGGTGTCGCAAGAGCGGCTGGCCGAGGCGGGCATCACGACCGGCACGCTCGACGCGTGGATGCTGAACCCCGACGTCGTCTTTCAGAGCATCGTCAACCGCATGGCGACGTCGAAAGACCAGGCGAAGCGCATTCTCGAGAGCCGGCTTTTCAAGGCGCTGTCCGAGCTCGTCTCGGGCATGCAGGAGTACACGGCCGCCGAGGCGCTCTATGAGTTTTCGACGAGCGGCCGGTACGACCTCGTGGTGCTCGACACCCCGCCCGCTCGCAACGCGCTCGACTTTCTCGAGGCCCCGGGAAAGCTCGCGCGCTTTCTCGACGAGAAGATCCTCGGCATGTTCTTGCCGTCGAAAGAGAAGAAGGGCCTCGGCATCTTGAAGAAGGCCAGCGAGCTCATCGGCACCGTGCTGACGAAGGTGTTCGGCGGCGAGTTCTTCGCCGAGCTGCAAGAGTTTCTCGGCGCGTTCAGCGGCATGTTCGGCCCGATGCGCCAGCATGCCGAAGGGGTGCGCGCGCTGCTGGCGAGCGAGCACGCGGCGTTTCTGCTCGTGACGAGCCCCGACCAGGCCGCTCTCGCCGAGGCCCGCTACTTTCGCGAGCGCATCGCGCAGATGGGGCTGCCCTTCGCGGGGTTCGTGCTGAACCGCAGCTGGGCGCGCACCGACGGCTACGTCGAGCCCGAGTCGCTGAAGCTCGAGACCGAGTCGGAGCCCGCGAGGTCGGCGCTCGAGAAGCTGAAGAAGCTCGCGAAGGTCGAGCTGCAGCGCGTGAAGCGCGACCGCGCGCTCCTCGAGAAGCTCGGTGAAGAGCTGCCGGGCTCGGCGGTGGCGGTGGCGGCGCCGTACCTGGGTGAGGCGATCGAAGACCTGAAGGGCCTGGCGCTGCTCGCGCGGGGCCTCGGCGAGAGCCCCGCGTAGCAACTGCTTCTCCGGCGCCGGCTGGCCGACGAGCTCGGGGGCGGGCGGGGGTGGAGCCTTGTCAAACGTGTGCCCTCCTATTGCTAAACATGGCTTCACCCCTCGCCCCCCGAGCTCGGCGTGGGGTGAGAAAGCCCGTCGCATCTCACGTCGGCCGTCGTGCGCGCGGTGGAGCCTGGTCAGGAATCGGCGCGCCGTTCATCAAAAGCGCGCAAATGCCCGAATGGTACGAGTCGTTCTTCTCTGAGCTGGCCGTCGATTTCTGGCGAGCCGCCGTCCCCCCCGAAGCGGCGCGCAACGAGGCCGACTTCATCGCGCGGGAGCTGCGCGTCGCCCCCGGAGCGAAGCTGCTCGACCTGCCCTGCGGCGCCGGCCGCCACGTACGGGAGCTGAACAGCCGCGGCTACGACGTCACGGGTGTCGACATCTCGGCGGCGGCGACCGGCGGCACGAAGCTGTTGCGCGGCGACATGCGCGACCCCGCGCCCGGAGGCCCGTACGACGGCGTGTACTGCTTCGGCAACAGCTTCGGCTACCTCACCGCCGCCGACACCCTGAAGTTCATGCGCAACGTGCGCGACGCGCTCAAAGCCGGCGGGCGCTTCGCGCTCGAGACGCACCTGGTCGCCGAGTCGGTGCTGCCGTACACGCCGGTCGACCGCTCGCTCGACGCCGGCGGGGTCACCTTCCACATCTTCGGCCGCTACGACGAGGCGAAGCGCGAGATCGTGCAAGACGCGACGCTGAGGCGCGGCGCGACGGTGCAGCGCTCGCAGATCATCTACCGGGTGTTCACGCTGCAGCAGGTGAGGTCGATGCTCGCCGACGCGGGGCTGCGCGTCGAAGCGACGTACGGCGATCTCGCGGGCAGGCCGTTCGTGCCGGGCGACCGCCGACTGTTGCTGATCGCGCAAAAACCGTGAGCTACGGTCGCGCGCCATGCCCCTCCAGACCGAAGACATCAAAGTTGGCACCGGCGCCGAAGCGAAGGCCGGCCAGAAGGTCGCCGTGCACTACGTCGGCACGCTGACGAACGGCTCGAAGTTCGACAGCTCACGCGACCGCGGTGAGCCGTTCGAGTTCAAGCTCGGCGCAGGCCAGGTCATCAAGGGGTGGGATCAGGGCGTCGCGGGCATGAAGATCGGCGGCGTACGCAAGCTCACCGTGCCGCCCGAGCTGGGCTACGGGGCGGGCGGCTTTCCCCCCGTGATCCCCCCGAACTCGACGCTCGTGTTCGAGGTCGAGCTGCTCAAGGTCGGCTGAGGCTGAAGCCCCTCACGGCTCGCTGTCGCTGTCGACGGCCACGAGCCGCGGCAGCACGGCCTGCAGCCGCCCGCGGTACCGCTCGGGGCTCTTCACGCGTGGCAGCACGACCTCGCGCACCGAGCGGTGCCCCGTGTCTTCGATCGCGTCGAGGTACGACGTCAGGGCGCGCGCGCCCATCGACAGCTGAATCGTGCGCAGAAACCGCAACGCCGGGTGCTTCAGCAGCGTCGGCAGCGCGCGCGGGTTCGCGTGCTCTTCGACCTCGAGGCGCGCGACGAACCCCCGCTCGAGCACCAGCCGAATGAAGTGCCCGGCCACCGGCAAGAGCCACGGGTGACGCCGCAGGTGGTTGCGCGTCGCCGTCGCGTCGCCCTTCGAGAGCTGCAGCGCCATCAGCGCGCCGCGCGGGTGGCCCTGCTCGAGGAGCGCGTCAGACACGACCCGCCACGCGCCGGCATCATCGAGGTCGGCCACGAGCGGCCCTTCGAGGCCCGCGGGCAGCGGTGTCTCGAGCCAGCCTTCGACTTCTTGAGTGACCGGCAGCTGGTCTCGAAAGTGGGCGGTCACCCACAACATCGCGTGCGCGGTGATGCGGTTCTCGTCCCACTCGGGGAAGGCGGGGGCCCTCGGCTGGCCGGCCCACAGCGCGTCGACGGCGCTGGCCAGCGTGCCGCCGGTCGGAGCGAGCGGGCGCAGCCGCATGCCACCCCGCCAGTCGAACCGAATGCAGCGCGGGTCGCGCCCGGCGCGCACCGCCGCCGCCATCACCTGCTCGGCGGCCACCAGCACCTGTGGGGGCAACAGAAAGCTGCCGCCCGCCGACTCGTCGATGGCCGACGCGTGAGCCACCTCGTCCCACCCGTGCGAGAGGTCGAGCTCGGTGACGAGCCACCCCTCGCCGGCATCGAGCACCTGGAGCCACGGCGCGCCCGCGCCGCGCAGCTCGGCCGCGCGCGCGAGCAGGTGCTTGTCGCCCGTGAACAAGGTGCCCGGCTGATGGTCTCGCCGCACGAGGCGCGCCTCGTACAGCGTCGACTTTTCGATGACGGGGCCGCGCTCCCAGGTCACGCGATGAGCCCGGCGCGGCGAGCCACCTCGAGCCGCTTCTGCGCGACCGCGATGGTCGCCTGGTCGACCATCTCGCCGTCGAGCTCGATGGCGCCGTGCCCTGCCCGCTCGTACGCCTTGACGACGCGCTGCGCCGCGGCGATCTCGCCCGCCGTCGGGTTGAACGCCGCGTGAATCGGTTCGAGCTGCGAGGGGTGAATGGCCCATTTGCCGTCGTAGCCCATGCGCGCGGCGCGCTGCGCGTCGTTCGCCGTGGCCGTCGGGTCTTGGAACTTCACCGTCACGCTGTCGATGGCCTGAACGCCGGCAGCGCGCGCCGCGACGAGCAGCTGCGCCCGCGCGTAGCCGAAGTCGTCGTCGCGAAAGTCTCGCGCGCCGACGTCGGCGGCGAAGTCGGCGACGCCGAAGATGAGCGACACCACGCCCGGCACCTGCGCGATGGAGTACGCGTTCAAGAGGCCGGCGGCGGTCTCGATGAGCACCTCGAGGCCGACGCCCTCGGGCAACAGCTCGGCGACCGCGCGCACCTCGTCGGCCGAGCGCACCTTCGGCACCACCACCACCTGGGCGCGCGAGGCGATGGTGAGATCTTCCTGCCACCACGGGGTGCCGACGGCGTTGATGCGGTAGGCGCGCACCTTGTTGCCGGTGAACTGACACGTCTCGAGCGCCTGGGCGACGAGCGCGCGGGCTTCGACCTTCTTCGCCGGGGGGCACGCGTCTTCGAGATCGAAGATGACCTCGTCGGCCGCCGATGCCGCCGCCTTCGTCATCATCTTCAGCGAGTGCCCGGGGCACACGAGCTCACTTCGCCTTGGCGGCGTGGTCATGGGTCGGTGTTATACGAAGCGAAGAGCGCGATGAACGAGAACGCGTTGAACGCCAACATCGGGGCCCGGCTGCGCGCCCTGCGGCTGCAGCGCAACGTGAAGCAGGCCGATGCGGCCCGCGAGCTCGGGGTGAGCCCCGCGTACCTGAACCTGATCGAGAAGGGCAAGCGGGTGACCCCCTTCCCCCTCTTGTGGAAGGCCTTGCGCTTCTTCCAGGTCGACCCCGAGACCTTCATGACGCAGCTGTCTGAGGGTCGCGTCGACGAGACGCTCGCGCAGCTGCTGCAAGACCCGCTGCTGAAGACGCTC
>JAEUJP010000812.1 GCA_016793725.1 Myxococcaceae bacterium
TGCCGCGCCGGGTGAGGTACCGCGCCGACGCGTAGAGCCCGAAGCCGAGCCTCGCCACGATGCGCGACCTGAGCGACTTCTGCGTCGGCGGCGAGAAGCGCAGCGCGAGCTCGGCCTCGCCGCGCAGCAGGTTCACCGGCCGGTTGCCTCCGAGCAAGTCGAGCTCGAGGTTCGGGTGCGCCTCGCACAGGTCGAGGAGGCCGCTGCGCACCAGCCGCGCCGCGAGCGCCTCGGTCGTCGCGATGCGCACACGCTCGGGCTTCGATGGCCCCGGCGTCGACGTGCTCGTGAAGCCGCGGGCGGCGCTCTCCATCGCTTCGGCGTGCGGCGTGAGGCGCTGGCCGAGCTCCGACGGCTTGAGGCCCTCTCGCGTTCGCAAGAACAGCCGGCCGTCGAGCCAGCGCTCGAGCGCGCCCAGCCGCCGACTGACCGTGGCCTTGTCGACGGCGAGCTGGGCCGCCGCCCCTTTCAGGCTCCCGGCCCGCGCGACCGCGAGAAACACCCGTACATCGTCCCACGGCAGCTCGCGAAGCTTCGGGTGCACGGCTTCATCATGCCACGTCGGGCGAAGATGCAGATTCGCAACCCCAGATTGCACGGCTGCACCTTGTGGAGCGGCGCGCGGCGCCACAGCCTGTGCCCATGACGAAGACCTACCGCGCGGTGATGCTGACGAAGAAGGGTGGCCCCGAGGTGCTCGAGCAGGTCGAGCTGCCGATGGTCGAGCCCGGGCCCGGCGAGCTGCGCGTGCGCGTGCTGGCGACGGGCGTCGGCGCCACCGACCTGACGATGCGGCGGGGCTACTACCCGTATGCTCCGAAGCTGCCGTTCGTGCAGGGCTACGACACGGTGGGCCGCGTCGATGCGATCGGCGCCGGCGTGAGCGGCTTCACGGTGGGCGAGAAGGTCTGCGCGCTGCTCGTCTGGGGAGGCCTGGGTGAGTACGTGACGCGCGGCGCCGAGCACTGGGTGAAGGTGCCCGAGGAGCTCGACGACGCCGAGGTGGTGGCGCTCATCTTGAACTACGCGACGGCGTACCAGGCGCTGCACCGGGTCGCCCAGCTTCAGGCCGGGCAGACGGCGCTGGTGAACGGGGCGAACGGCGGCGTGGGCCAGGCGCTGCTCGAGCTCATGCGCGCGCACGGGGTGAAGGCGATCGGCGCGGCGGCGTCGGCGAAGCGCGGGCTCGTCGAAGGGCTCGGCGCGCAATGGGTCGAGGGCCGATCGGCGCCGGCCGACGCCGGAGTGAAGGCGCTCTACCCCGACGGGCTCGATGCGGCGTTCGACGGGCTGGGGGGGGCGGCGACGGGTCAATGCGTGCGCGCGCTGAAAAGAGGAGGCGTGCTGGTCTGGTACGGCTTTTCAGGCACGGGCGGCTCGAACGTGTCGCTCGCGCGCGGTGCGGCGGCGTTCTTCGTGCAGCCGTTCTTCGCGGGCAAGCGGAGCCGTTTCTACGGCATCACGCAGCTGTACCGAAAAGACCCGGCGCCGCTGCGCGAAGATCTGCCGAAGCTGTTCGACCTCTTGAAGCGGGGCGAGGTGAAGCCGCGCATCGCGGCGCGCATGCCGCTGCTCGAGGCACGCGCAGCCAACGAGCGCCTCGAGCGCGGCGGAGTCGACGGGAAGATCGTGATGGTCGCCTGAGCGGCTCAGGCGCGAATGGTGCGCGGCAGCTCGAGGCGGGCGACGCGGGCGCCGGTGTCGGGCAGCTGCTGAGGCCCGCTGCCGACGAACGCCGAGAACTTCGCGCCGGCCGCGTCGACGCGCGCGGTGGCGATGGCGACCTGCTTGCCCTTCAGCCGCGCTGCCTCGGGGGCGGCCACCTGATCGAGCATGGTCAGCAGCGCCTGAGCGAGCGGCGCGTGGGCAGGCTTCTTCTGCAAGAAGACCCCGAGCGTGCACATCTCGACGACGATGGCGTGAAACTCGGGGCCGCTCGAGTTCGCCTCGAGCGCGGCGCGCAGTGCGGCGAAGCGCGTCGCGTCGAAGGCGAAGACACCGGGCTTCGTTTCGATCACCGCAGCGATGGCGGCGTCGACCAGCGCTTCGGCGATGTTCATGGTTATTCGACCTTCGCGGCGCCGCGGGCCTGGTCAGGCGTGTAGACGCCCGACGAGAGAATCGTGCCCAGGTTCTTGAAGTTGTTGCTGACGGTGTTGAACGGCTCCTTCAGCGCCTCGAGCGGCTTGCCCTCGAGCAGATCCTTGAACATGCGAAACGGCGTGCCGAGCGACGTCGTGATGTTCGAGAGGTGCGCCTTGAACAGGTTCGAGACCATCTTCAGCGGGTTGAGCGTGAGAGCCATGTCGTTCACCTTGGAGTTGGAGGAAGTAAGAAAACCAGATGAGGGATGTTCGCCCACCTCTGCCGACTGTATTTGTCAGGTAATTTTGCATCCGATTGCATCCTGGTGGTTTGCGCCGTAAACCGCAGGCCATGCGCCGGTGGACGATCGCCTTGCTTGTGGTGTGGAGCGCAGCGTGCGGCGCGCCCCCAGAGCCGGTGGATGCCGGCGTCGAGGGCGGAGTCGATGCCGGTCTCGATGCCGGTCTCGATGCGGGGGCGCACGACGCGGGTGAGGTCGACGCCGGGTCCCCGCCTCGGCCAGATGCGGGCGGCACGATTCCAGACGCAGGAATGACCCTTCCCGACGCGGGCATGGAGGTACCCGACGCGGGCATGGCGGTACCCGACGCGGGCCCCGGCGATCACTACGGCTGGGCGAAGTACACGCTCGCGCCCGGCGCACACTCGGCGACGGTCGCGCAGAACGGCGCGCCGCGGCTGCCGCTCGCGGGCTTGAGCACGGTCAGCGCGCGCACGTACCAGTTCATCTTCGACGCGAGCGCGATGTACGTG
Source organism: Myxococcaceae bacterium (assembly GCA_016793725.1). Taxonomy (GTDB): domain Bacteria; phylum Myxococcota; class Myxococcia; order Myxococcales; family Myxococcaceae; genus Xiheicaenimonas; species Xiheicaenimonas phototrophica. The sequence goes on from JAEUJP010000812.1 coordinate 2,860, forward strand.
ATTACGAACCCGGCGCAGCCCGGCGATCAGCTCGACTGGAACAAGCTGCCCGGCCTCTCTGACTGCGGTGAGCTCGACCTGTCGAAAGACGGGCTCATGTTCGGCTGGCGGTGGCGACCCGATCTCGTGCCGCCGGTGCTCGAGCTCGGCCACTACGCGAACAACGCCGGCACCCACCTCTACCCGGCGACCCATCTCTTCACGCTCGATGAGGCCGACCTGCGGGCCGAAGTGCCGCTGAGGTACGAGCTCACCATCGCGAGCACCGAGTACCGCTTTCGCGTGAGCGGCGAGGTGCGGGGGCGCGCGATCGACCTGAGCGCCACCTTCCCCCGCCGCTGCACCAGCTCGACGACCGCGCTGAAGTGGGCCGCCGGCTTCTACTTCGGCGGCACCAGCACGGCGCCGACGCGCATCACCGGGTGGGCGCTCGAATGACGACGACGGCGCCGCGCACCTCGTCATCTTCATGGTCGGCAGCGACGCGACCGCGGAACCGTAACGCCCCGCGAGCGCGGCTTGAACTTCGTTCACCCGGAGTATCGCCAGCGCCGCGCGACAGTCGCTGAGTCATTTCGTGCATTTGAAGCACGGTAGAAACTTTTCGCGAGCTCTCCACACATCGAGGCTCACGGAAGGGGTTACCGACGATGTCGCGACTGATTGGCCTCTCGCTGCTCTTCATCACCGGCTGCTTCGTGGCTCCGCAAGAGACCGAGCTCGGCCGCAACACGGGCGGCGGGAGCGCCGCGACGGCGGGCGGCACGAGCGGCGGTGGCAACAACAACACGGCCGGTGGCAACAACAACGCGGCCGGCGGCAACAACAACACGGCCGGCGGCAACAACACGGCGGGCGGCAGCGTCGCTCCGATCGCCGACGGCGGCGTGCTCACCTGCGTGCCCGGCACGTGGTGCTGGCAGAGCCCGGTGCCGCAGGGGCAGCCGATGAGCTCGGTCTTCGTCGTCAGCGCGACCGAGGCGTGGGCGGTCGGCGAGCACGGCGCCACCAGCCACCTGAAGAACGGCACGTGGACGGCGATGGCCCCCATCACCGACTTCGCGCTCGAGCGGCTGTGGGGCTCGGGCCCATCGAACCTGTGGGCGATCGGCACGAAGCCGACGGGCGCGACGTCGCAGCACCAGCTCGTGCACTACGACGGCACGCACTGGCGCGTCGTCTCGCACGGTGCGCTCGTGCACGTCACCGACGTCACCGGCAGCCCGACGGGTGACGTGTGGTTGCTCACGAGCTCGGGCCGCTCCGACATCGCGCCCGCCCTGCTGAGGTGGAACGGGTCTGCCTTCGTCGCCGCCCCCGCCCTGCCCGCCGCGGCGTGGCCGCAGTCGATCTGCGTGCGCTCGACGAACGAGGTCTGGGCGACGGTGCGCGACGAGCTCAACAGCTGGCCCATTCGGCTCTACCGCTTCGACGGCACGAGCTGGTCGCTCGCACACGAGGTCGCGGTGAGCACCGGCGCCCGCTTCAACTCGCGCGTGACCTGCCCCGCTGACGCCACCGCCGTCGTCAGCGTGTTCGAGAACGGCTCGAGCCGGTACCTGCAGCTGCGCAACGGCCAGGTGAGCTACCTCGCGGCGCCCGGCTACGAGACGCTGATTCGCACGCCGCACGGCGAGGCGTACTCGGCGAACGGTCGCTCGCTGTCGAAGTGGTCGCCCACCGGCTTTCAATCGCACTTCATGCTGGCCGAGGGCGAGTCGCAGTACTCGGTCGAGTTCGACTTCAACGACGGCGTGGGCTTTCTCGCGAACGGCACGCCGACCCTGTCGAGCTGGAGCGGCGCGGCGTTCACCGCGACGAACCCCACGCTCGCCAGGCTGAACACGTTCGTCGCGCTGCCCGGGCAGGACCCGGTCGTCGCGTTCGGCGACGGCGCCTGGGCGCGGCGCACCGGCAGCACGTGGCAGTTCAGCGCCCTGCCGACACGCACGACCGGCAGCGCCATGAAGGCGTTCACCAGCTACACGCTGCCGAGCGGCGACGCCTGGGTCGCCGGCGACGCGCTCGTTCGGTACGACGCCGCGACGCAGACTCTTCGTCCCCCACTTCGCGAGGCCGACCTGTACGACGCCTACGCGGCGGTCGACGGCAGCGGGCCGTCGAACGTGTGGGCCATCACCAACAAGGCGAAGGTGGTGCGGTTCGACGGCACGCAGTGGGCGCTGCCGAGCGTGCCGCTGCCGACGAGCGCGGGAGCGACGAACCTGACGAGCCTCTCGCTGTCGGCGATCGACGTGCGCGCGCCCGACGACGTCATGATTCTCGGCGATGATCCGGCGGGCGGCGCCTTCGCGAGCATCTTCTTCCATTGGGACGGCACGGCCTGGAGCACCCAGCACCAGTTCGGCACCACGCTGCGCGGCCTCGCGCGTGACACGCAGGGGGTCGTCTACACCGTCGAGGGTGACACGGTGCTGAAGCGCACCCGCGGCTCCGCGACGTGGGCGACGCTGGGCGCCTTCCCCGGCTACCTGAAGAGCCTGCGCGTCGCCGGCCCCGACGAGGTCGACGTCGTGACCTCGACCGAGACGGGCTCGGCCCTCTACTCGTGGAGCGCCGCCCAGCAGCGCTTCGTGCTCACGGAGGTCGCCCTCGGGTACCGCGGCGCCTCCGACATCGTGCGCGGCGTCACGCTCGGCGGCCGCCCGACGCTCTGGAGCTTCGGCGATCACGGGGCGGTGCTCCGCTACGAGCCGAACTGAAGGGTTGACGGTGCGCGAACCCCGCCACCGTCGGGTCGACCCGAGTGCGGCATGGGCATCGAGGTCGGTGGGCTCGGCCGAGGTCACGCTGGGCTCGGTCAGCGCCGAGGTCGGCTTCACGCGCGAGCAGACGGTGACGCCGGGGCTGCCGCCGAAGCTGGGTGAGCAGTCGTTCAGCGTCGAGCTCGAGGTGGGCGACGTGAAGTGGGACGAGCTGAGGGAGTGCACGCAGCAGCGCTGAGTGACGCTCCGTCGGCGCGGTGAGCGCATAAGCTGGCGCTCACTGTGCTCACTGCCCGCGACCGGCTGCTCCTCGACCGCGCGCGCGCGCTGCCGGGCGACGACTTCGAGACGGTCGCAAACGATCTGAAGCACGTCGTCATCTGAACCGGCTGGGCCAACACGTGCGATGCCGAGCGACGCCACGTCGGCGAGTGACTCGACGAGCCTCGCGCCTCTGGCGCGGAAACGGGAGCGCAGCGACCAGGCAGCGAGCGCGCGGAGCCGCAGCCGACGACCCAGGCCAAGGGGCTAAATCAGCCCGGCTGCCCGCCACGGCACGAGAGGGGCGAGGGTGAGCTTTCGCCGGTGCGCTCACCCGGCGAGACCACGTCGACGCATATGCGGGCGAAGACGTGCGCTGGGCGTGTGCCAGTGGGCCCCTACTTCGCGATGTTCTCGGCCAGAATCTGCCCCATCACGATGCGGTCGGCGATCAGCCACCGGCCGATCGGCGTCACCGAGCCGCCTCGGCTGTACTTGCGCACCGTGTAATAGACGAGCCGGTACACCTGCCCGTGCTTCTCGGCAGTGCAGACCTGAAACTCGTCGTACACGCGCGGGTAGGTCGTCACGATCAGCCAGTCGCCCGACTCGCGCGTATCGGTGCTCGTGGTGCTCACGTGGTGCACCCCCGAGTTCACCACCATGCGCTCCCACGGGCCGTACTCGGCGTACTTCACCGCGGTCGCCGCCGTCGCGAGCAGCGACGCATCGGTGGTCGCCGCCGGCGGCATGCGCGTCGCCTCGAGCGCCGCCTTCGCCTGTGCGGTCAGCGTGTCGATGTA
>JAEUJP010000825.1 GCA_016793725.1 Myxococcaceae bacterium
GAAGAGTTCAACGAGCGCGTGAGCGCGGCGGCCTTTTCGCAGCTGAGGTTCGAGGCGCGGGCGTTCGAGACCGATCACCCGGGCTCGGTGGCTCCGTCGATCTCGGAAGGGCTGAAGGCGCTCGCGGCGCACGGCTTCGGAGCGCAGCCATGAGCGCCCTGCTCGTCGCGCTGCTGCTGTCGCAGGCAGCCGGGGTCGAGAAGCCTGCTCGCAAGCTCGAGACCGAGGTGGCGTTCGCGTACGGCTACGGCTCGCGCATGTCGTTCGGGCTCACGGCGAACGCGGCGATGTCGTGGCGGGTCTGCAACTTCGGGGGGCTCGAGTGCCGCGTGCGTGCGGGTGTGCTCGGCGGCTATCAGAACGAGCCGTATGCGGTGACGGCGCCGTTCTTCGCGCCGTCGGTGATCTCGGGCAGCAATCACCGCGTCGAGCTCTTCGGCACGCTCGGCTTCGCGACGCACTTCTTCAGCTCGCGCCGGCTGCTGCTCGAGATCGACTTCTTCACCGGGTGGACGGGGCTCTGGGTCGACGGCCGCGTGCAGAACGACGACGCCGGCATCTCGCGCGCCTACCGCACCTCGGGTCACGAGCTCACGTTCGGGTTCAGCTACGCGCTGGGGGTGCGCCTCACCGACCACGTCACGCTTCTGGGGCGTTTCTTCGCTCCGATTCCGTACGACGGGGTGGCCATCAGCTCGTACTTCATGGCGACGTTGGGGCTGCGGGTTTCGTTCTGAGGCCGATTTACCGGCCCTGGCGGGCCTTCAGGTTGAGGATGTCAGACCCTGAATGTATGTTCAGTTCCGTCGATGCTCCCCCTTCGACTCGAAGAACTTCGCGAGAAGCTGCGGGCCCCGTCTGCGCGGGCGGGGCACGCGTACGTGCCGGCGCCGCCGTGGTTCGCGCGAGCGCTGCCTGACGGCGGGTTCCCCATCGGCATCACCGAGCTGTCGGCGCGGTCGGCGCTGGGTGGGGCGACGCTGATTCTGGCGCAGACGATGGCGCTGGCGCTGCGCGAGCCGCAGGTGAGCTGTGCGTGGGTCGACCCCGAGGGCACGCTGCACGCGCCGGGGCTGATGCAGCAGGGGGTCGAGCTGACGCGGCTGCTCGTGGTGCGGCCTCCGCGCGAGCGGTTGCAGGCGACGTGCGTGCGCATCGCGAAGTCGGGGGCGGTGGCGTTGATGGCGGTCGACTTTCACCCGGTGGGGGGCAAGCGGGTGCCGCCGCCGTACCGCCAGCACGACGAGCGCTGGGTGCGCAGGCTGCAGCTCGCGTGTGAAGAGGGCGGCACGGCGGCGCTGCTGGTGACCGATGCGCGGGCGCAGCAGCCGGGGCCGCTGCCGGTGGCGCTGAAGCTGCTGCTCGAGCACCCGGCGCCGTCGCGGCTGTGCATCACGGTGAAAAAAGAGCGGGCGGGGCGGGTGGGGCAGATCACGGAGGTCGAGCTGCCGTGACCGGCCGCTACCTCGCGCTGTGCCTGCCCGGCGCCAACCACGCGACGCTCATCGCGGCCGCCGAGCTCAGCCTCGGCTTCGGCCCGCGCTGCAGCATCGACGAGCCGCACGCGTGCATCACGCTCGACATCTCGGGCTGCGGCCACCTGTACGGCGGTGATCAGCCGCTCGCCGAGAAGCTCCACGAGCGCATCAAGATCTTCGAGCTCGAAGTTCGCATCGCAGTCGCAGACGGCCCGGCGATCGCGGCCATGATCGCGCGCGCGTGTGTCGGCACCTGCATCGTGCAGGCAGGGCGTGGCCCGTCGGCGCTGGCGCCGCTGCCCATCGAGATCCTCGGCTACGACGCGCGCACGTGCGCCTGGTTCGCGGGGCTCGGCGTGTACACGGTGGGCGAGGTGCAGAAGCTGCCGCCCGACGAGCTCGAGCGGCGGCTCGGCGCGTCGTGCCGCGCGGGCTTGAGGCTCATTCACGGCGAAGACCCGCCGCCGACCGAGTGGTGGCAGCCGCCCGAGGTGTTGGTCGAAGGGCTCGAGCTCGACCACGGCGTCGAAGCGCTCGAGCCTCTGCTCTTTCTGCTCAAAGGCCTCGTCGACCCGCTGTGCGCGCGGCTCGAGGCGCGCGGGCTGCTGCTGGCGCGGGCCGAGCTGTGGGTGAAGTACGAGAAGCTGCCCGGGCTCGAGCAGCGCGAGCAGACGTGGGAGTGCGTGTTTCCTTCGCCGCTGCGCGAGGCGAAGGCGGTCTTGAGCGTGCTGAAGCTGAGGCTCGAGGGCGTGCCGCTGAAGGCGCCGGTGCGCGAGCTGTCGTTGCGCTTCGTGCAGACGGTCGAGCGGCTGCCGAAGGCGCTGCACTTGTGGACGAAAGAGGCCGCGGCGCTGCGGGCGCTGCCGAGCCTGATCGCCGAGCTGACGGCCGAGCTGGGCTCCGAGCGGGTGGGGTGCCTGCTCGTGCGCGACCGCCACGCGGCGTCGGTGCGCTCGGGGCTGGCGGCGGTGGGCGAGGCGTCGACGAAGCCGGTGTCACCGTGGGTGCAGCTGACGTACGCGGCGAGCGAGCCCCTGCGCGCGTGCACGAAGGCCGAGCCGTGGGAAGGGCCGACGAGCGGGCGGCTGCTCTTGCGAAGGCAGGGCGTCGAGTGGTGGTCGCGCGGGTTCTCAGAGGCGTGGGACTCGATGGCCATCTGGGTGCCGTCGCTGAGCGCGACGGTGTGGGTCGATCAGCGCGCGGGTGATGGCTTCGGGCCGTCGGCGTGGCTGAGAGGGTGGCTCGAGGGGTGACACACAGATTTGACAAGACGCACATTGACCTCGGGAAAAAAAATCAATGTACAAACCGTCGAAACTTCGCGGGAGGGCGAATGTCTGTAAAAAAGAACAAGGCGCGCAATGTTGCCGGGCGTCGTCTTGAGTTCGCGAACGTGCGGAGCTGGGGGTTGGAGAGGCGGGGCGCTCTCGTCGCATCGGTTCTTCTCGCGGCCTGCAACCTGGAAGGCCCACCGCCGCCGCTGAAGTCGACGGCACGGGTCATCAAGCCGGTGCTCACCGCGACAAAGAGCACCGGAGAATCATGCGCCCAGGAAGGTGTGAGCGTATGTCGCCCAGGGCCGAACGAAGAAGAACCCCTCTGTCTCCACTATGGCCCCGGCATCCGCGATGACGGCGCCGACCCAGGCTTCATCTGTACCCACGCGTGTTCGCGCACCAATGACTGCGAGCTCGAGCTCGAGTGCGTTGCCATAGTTCCGGGCGCAGGGAAGCTCTGCGCCCCGCGCAGCGACTTCGTGCCGCACGTCGTGACAGCGCGCCCACGACTGCCGCCTGACCCGGCGCCGCCGCAGAACTTCAGAAGTGTCGAATACGTGCCGTTCGCGCTGCTGGACGGGGGGCTGCGATGAACGCGGCCGCGCTCCTGGTGATTGCCACGGCGGCAGTTCGACCGCGCCGCTGGTCTTCGGCGATGAACATGCGTGGGCAGTCGTGGCCCGCGATGGGCGACTGCTCGAGCGGCTCTCGACGGTCTGCGGCATGGAGGCCAAAGAGCTCGCCGTCTCCGCCGACCTGAAGCGGTACGTCTTCACCGCCTGGAGCAAGGAAGTCGAGAACACGCTGCTCTACACATGCGAGCGCGGCCAGGCGCCAAGACTGCTCGGTGAAGAGCTGGGCTACCACGCGCAGCCATCCTTCTCCCTCGATGGAGCTTGGGTGCTCTTCGTGCATCACCCGCGGAAGGGTGGCCCGCCCGGGACGCACGACGC
>JAEUJP010000830.1 GCA_016793725.1 Myxococcaceae bacterium
TCTCTGAGCTCGCCGGGCCGGTTCGTGATCACGTAGTCGACCCCGAGCCTCTCGAGCCGCTGCGCCTCGGCCGCGGCGTCGACCGTCCACACCGCCACCACCTGGCGCTGCCCGTGCCACTGCTCGACCCGCTCGGCCGTCACCGCGCTGAAATGCGGGTGTATCGAGTCGCGCGCCGTGAACGGCGACCACAGCGCCTGCATCAGCCAGCTCTTGTCGGGGTCGATGAGCTGCCCCCGCCGAATCGACGGAAAGCGGGCCGCGAGCCGCAAAAGGCACAGCGGGTTGAAGCTCGAGACCAGCACCCGGTCGTACAGCCCGTTCGCCTCGACGTACCGCCCGACCTCTTCGGTCAGCCCCAGATCGTCGACCGTCTCGCACTTCAGCTCGACGTTCACCAGCATCGACGGCGGCAACAGCTCGAACACCTCGGCGAGCAGCGGTATGCGCGCGGGCGCGAAGCCGAGCGCGCTGCCCACGTCGGCCTTCTTCAGCTTCCAGTAGGGTGTCGCGTGCACCCACCACGAGAGCCCCGCGAGCCGGTTCAGCTGCTCGTCGTGGCAGACCACCAGCTCGCCCGACGCGCAGCGCATCACGTCGAGCTCGACGCCGTCGGCCCGTTGAGCGACCGCACCCTCGAACGCCTCGAGCGTGTTCTCGGGGAAGTCGGCGCTCGCGCCGCGGTGGGCCAGAATTCGCAACGTGACGTGCCCTTGCCGGAAGGCCTACCCACGGTCAAGATGCCGCGCGTGAAGTCCGAGTACCTCTTCATCGCCGCGGTGATTCTCATCATCCTCTCTGCCTCGCGCATGAGTCAGATCGGCAACGCCCTCGGCAAGTTCGTCTACTCGTTCAAGAAGGCCAAAGACGGCGAAGGCTTCGTCGACTCGAAGACCGTCAGCCTGCGCGGCGGCGGCCGCGACGCGGTCGTCGACGCCGAGATCGTCGACGACAAGAAGCCTCACAGCTGAGCGAGAATTCGCGTCGCAGCGGCGTGCCCCGGCTGCAGCTCGAGCACCTCTTTGAGCAGCATCGCCCCCTGGTCGCGGTCGCCGAGATCGAGCCGGCACAGGCCCAGGTTGAAGCACGCGGTCGCGTGCCGGCCGTGCAGCTCGAGCGACCGTTCGTAGAGGTGCGCCGCGCGCGTGAGCTGGCCGATGCGGTGCAGCACCGTCGCCATCTCGAACGCGACGTCGAGGTCGCCGCCGACCTCGAAGTGGTTTTCCCACGTGTGGTCGATCGCCGCGACCAGCGCGGCCGCCTCTTCGGGCGTCGGCTTCGACGCCCTCAAGGGCTCGGCCATGCGCACGAAGACGTCGGGGTCGAACCGCCACGCCGCCAGCGCCTGCAACAGCTGCGGCACCGAAGCCTCGCCCTGCAAGAGCGCGTCGAGCTCGCGCAGCCGGTGGAGCAGGCTCTCGGCGCCGAACGACGCGCTCCACGTCATGCGCGTCACGGGCAGCGCCTTCAGGCCCTGCGCCAGCGCGTAGAAGCCGAGATCGGGCTCGGCCTGCGCCGACCGCAAGAACGGCCGCCAGCCCCACCACGCACGAATGGCGTCGAAGTTCACCATCGCCGAGATGCCGCCGTGCCGCTGCAGCTTCGGGCTGCCCCCCGCCTGCACCGCCGCCACGTCGGGCTCGCCCTTGTCGGCGGCGAGCACGAGGCACCGGCCCGTCGACCACTCGGTGACGCGCTTCAGGCACTGCAGCGCACCGACCGGCAGCATGAACCCGCCCTCGCCCACCCGCGGCGCGTAGCCCCGAACGAAGGCGGGCGCGTCGGTCTCGACGTCTGCCCAGTGCAGCTCGGCGCGCTCGCACTCGGGCGCCGTGCCCGGCGGCAGCTCGACCCGAACGTGCTGCTCGACGAGCCGGCCGCCGCGCACCGCCCACGCGTCGTGCGGCAGGGTGTCGAACAGGTACGAGCCGATGACCACGTCGGGCGCGAGCGGCGGCCCCATCGGGTCTTGCAGCACGTCGAGCTTCACCGCCTCGACGGCGCCGGCCCGCTCCTGCACGAAGGTGCGGGCGTTGAAGGCGGCGACGTTCGAGGCGGCGGCGTCGCTCCACGTGAGCTGAAAGGGCACCTTCGCCTGCTCGAGCCAGCGCACGAGGTGAAACGCGAGCCGGCCCGCGCCGCCCCCGAGCTCGAGCACCTCGACGGGCGCGTCGGGCGCCTTGAAGCCCGCGGCGATCAGGTCGGTGCGCCACGCCGAGATGAGCCGCCCGTAGGCCTCTGCGACGCGCACGCTGTTCGTCAGGCGCCACGGTACGATGCCCTTCGACCACGCCTCGGTGGCCGCGCGCTCGTAGAACTGGGCGCTCCATCGCCACAGCGGCGACTGCGAGAGCGGCCCTGCGCTCACGTGGCCGACACCTGGAGCAAGACCTTCGCCTGCTCGCGCAGCGCGTGGTGAACGGCGTTGTCTCGCGAGAGCTCTTTCAGATCGGCCAGCGACAGCAGCGGCACGATCTTCGTGCCCACCTCGGGCGGCAGGTAGGGGTTGAACGCGAGCGCACGCCGCACGGCCGGGCGGGTCGACCAGCGCTGCGAGCGCCAGATCTCGACGAGCGGCTCGGGCCGCGCCGGCCGCCGCGCCGCGATGCGCACCACCAGGTCTTCGGTGAGGCGCGGGTTGATGAGCACGTTGCGCACGACCTCGGCGTTCGACGCCGCTGCGAGCCGCGCGAGCTGGTCGGGGTTGCGCGTCAGGCGCGCCTGCGTCTTCAGGTGGCCGAGCGACTGGGTGAACAGCTTCGAGTCTGCGCGCTTCGCCGCGTCTTCGTCGTATTCCTGCGCGGCGGGGCCTTCAGCGAACAACGTCTCGATCTCGGGCAGGTCTGAGATGTGCGCGATGCGCCGCAGCTGCGGGGCGTAGGGTATCTGCGAGGCCTCACGCTCGAGCGCGCGGGTGAACGCCGCGAGGCTCACGCGCGCCGGGGCGAACCCCTCGTGAACCAGCCCGATGATCTCGTGCAACAGCTCGGTCGCGTCGATCGGCGAGAGGCGCGACAAGAGCCGCGCCGCGGCGAGGCGGGTCACGTCGTCACCTCCGGCGAGCGAGCTCAGGTGCAGCGCCGTCTGCCTTGCGTCTTCCTGCGAAGGCATGGCTCACCGCGCCGCAGTGGTCCCCTCATCGGTCGACACGGTCACCCGCACCCGAAAGTCTTTCAGGTCGGGCGGGTACTCGTAGAACGCCACGAGAAAGGGCCCTGCTGCGCCGGGGTCGAGCTTCGCGGCGTTCGGGGCGAGGCGCGTCGAGAGCTTCGCGAGATCGTCGGCGGTCGCGACACCGTACAGATCTTCGGGCGACGGCGTCGCGCCCACCCAGCCCTCGGCCGAGCGCACCAGGTCTTCACCGTCGAGAATTTCGGCCTTCACCTTCACCCGGCCCGCGCGCGCGCCGCGGTTCTTCACCTCGCCACGCACGTAGAAGACCGGCCGCCCCACACGCGTGTCGTACAGCCCGTTCGAGATGTCGAACGCGACGAGCTCGCGCGGCTTCGAGAACAGCGCCTTCACCTTCGACCACGACAGCGCGGCGTCGACCTTGCCCTCGTTCAGCACCACCGTGATGAGAACGCCGAGCAGGCCGAGCAGCACGAAGCCGCTGACCACGTTCCACACCATCGCCACCACGCCCCGCTTCGGGCGGCGCGACGAAGCCTCTTTGGCGTCAGCCGCCGGCGCCTTTTTCAGCTCGTCGGCGGTGACCTTCTTCAGCGCGATCTTGGCAACCGCCACGCCCTCGTCGGGCGCCGGCGCCGAGAGCTGATTGTCGGTCGGCTCCGACACGGCCGGCATGTCGAAGAGCGACCCGCGCTGCTCGGGTGAGGCCTCGAGCCCGCCGTCGACGTCGGCCGACAGCGCCCCAGCGTCGACGGGTATGTCGCCGAGCAGCCCGCCGTCTCTTGGCTCGGGGGCGGCGGGGGGCGGCGGCTTCGCCCGAGCGGGCGGAGGAGGCGGCGGAGCCGAGAGCTCCATCGAGGGCCCCAGATCGAAGGCGGGCATCGCCGGCGCAGGGGGCGGCTTTGCGGCCGGCTTCGGCGCCGACGGCGGTGGCCTCGAAGGAGGAGGCGGCGGCGCTGGCGGCCCTTTCGTCTCGAGCGACGAGAAGTCGAAGGGTTGCGGGTCGAAGTTCGACGGCGGCGAGTGCTTCGGCGCCGGAGGCGGAGCGGGGGGGGCGGCGGGCGCCTGGGCGTCGAGCGACGAGAAGTCGAACGGCTGCGGGTCAAAGGCCGAAGGAGCCGGAGTGTGAGGCCGCGCGGGTTCGCGCTGCGTCGGCGCCGGCGGAGCGTCACCACCGAGCGAGCCGAAGTCGAACGGCTGGGGCTCGAACGCCTGCGGGGCTGGCCTCGAGACGAGCTTCACCTTCGCGAGCTCGGTCTTCTTCGGGGGCTCGGGAGGCGAGAGGGCGGCGAAGTCGAAGGGCGCCGGCTCGAACGGCTTCGATGGAGGTGGTGGTGCAGCAGCGGGAGGCCCGAGCGCGGCGAAGTCGAACGGTGAGGGGTCGGTGAGCGGCCGCTTGCCGGGCGGGGGCTGAGGCATGGGCCCGACGCGGATCGGCGAGTCGAAGGCCTCGGGAGGAAGATCGGCCTGCGCGGCGAACGAGGGAGCGAGCGGGCTCAGATCGTTGGCCGAGTACATGTGGGGCCGGGTCTCTTCGCCGGGCTCCATCGGCGGCGGGGCGCCGAACTTCGCAAACGGGTCGGGGGCACCGGGCGCAGCTGCAGCGGGCGCCGCAGCGTCACCCTCCTTCTTCACCCGGAAGGTGTGCTGGCACTTCGTGCAACGGACCTTGACCCCCTTCTCGGTGACTTTGTCGTCGGGGATCTTGAACCGGGTCTGGCACTGCTCGCACTTGACGATCATCGGCCTTGAAGGCGGCGAGTATAGGCGCTAATCGCCATTTCGCACTGCGTCATCCCGAGCCATGAGCGAGCCCCAGCCGACATCAGCGGCGAAAGAGCCGAAGGTGATCAAGCGGTATACGAACCGCAAGCTCTACGACACGGTCGAGAGCCGGTACGTCACGCTCGACGAGATCGCCGAGATGGTGAAGCAGGGCGTCGAAGTGAAGATCGTCGACAACCGCACCAAAGAAGATCTCACCTCGGTCACCCTCGCCCAGATCGTCTTCGAAGAAGAGAAGAAGAAGAGCCAGATGCCGCTCGACGTGCTGCGCGAGATCATTCGCCGGCCGGGCGACACGCTCTCTGACTTCTTCAAGTCCGAGGTCTCGCCTCGTGTCGCCTCGATTCGTGAAGAGGCCGAGCAGCGCCTCGAGAAGCTGCTGGGCCGCGACGAGCAGGCGGTTGCCGCCGAAAAAGCCGAGAAGGCCGAAAAAGAAGATCTGCTCAAGGCCGCCCAGCGCGGCATTCAAGACTTTCAGAAGAGCATCGACGAGCGCGTGAAGACCGTCGTCGAGAACGTCGTCGGCGGCCTGCCTGCCATGGGCCGCGACATCGGCGCGCTGATTCAGCGCATCGACCAGCTCGAGAAGAAGATTCAGGCGCTCGAAGAGAAGAAGCGCTGACTCAGGCGCTCTTGCGCGCCGCGCTCTTCCCCACCCGCTCGACGTGCTCGGCGACGGTCTGAAGCAGGGTCGCGCCGCGGCTCCAGGGGGCGTACTCCCAGATGGTCTTGCCGTGACTCTGCGCCTCGTCGATCGCGACGTTGAGCGCCACGGGGGCGGCGCAGCGGCCGGGGAAGTACTCTTGCAGCTTGGCGACGATCTCGTCGGCGAGCGCGGTCTTTCGATACAGCGTGGGAACCACGAGCGACACCGGCAGCTCGGGCAGCGCGCAGTCGGCGACCACCTGCTCGATCGTCTGCACCATCTCGGCGCACCCATCGAGCGACAGGTACGTGACCGCGACGGGAATGACGACCTCGGTGGCCGCGACCAGAATGTTGGTCGTCACGAGCCCGAGCGAAGGCGGGGCGTCGAAGATCACGTAGTCGTACGACTCGGCCTCGGGCACCTCGAGCCGCTTCGCGAGGCGCCGGGCCCGGTTCGGGTCGCCCGACAGCGCCTGCGGCAGCTCGGCGAGCTGCTTGTACGCGGGCACGACGCTCAGGCCCTGCGTCGCGGTCGGCCGCGCCACGTCGGCGAGGCGCACGTCGTCGCGCGTCAGCCACTCGAACGCCGTCGGCGTGAGGTTGCGCACGTCGACGCCGAGCGACTTGCCCGCATGGCCTTGCGTGTCGAGATCGACGAGGAGCACGCGCTTGCCGCGCTTGAAGGCGAGCCACGCCGCGGTGTTCACCGCGAGGGTCGTCTTGCAGGTGCCCCCCTTCTCGTTGATGAAGGCGATGCGCCGCGCGGTCACTTACTTGTTCCGCGCCTCGACGAGCTGGTCGACCTTGCTCTCGACCGACGACAACAGCCGCTCGAGCTCGTCGACCTTCTCGCGCAGAATTTCGAGATCGCCCGTCGAAGGCAGGTTCATGGCGCCCAGCGCCGAACGAATGCTCTTGTCGAGGGTGCCCTTGGCCGACAGGGTGCGCGCGACGATCGTCTGAACGGTCGCCACGAACTTCTCGTTCGAGAGGAGCTGCTGGGCGATCTTTCCGATGCGCTCTTCGCCGGTGGCGACGAGCTTTTTCATCACGGGGTTGTCTTTGAGCATGAGCGCGCGGATGGTGATCTCGCACGCCGAAGCTGTCAAGGTCGGCAAAAACAAAGATGTCGGCGCTCGCTCATCAACGCCTGCTCATCGTCACCGGCAAAGGTGGCGTCGGAAAAACGACCGTCTCAGCCGCGCTCGCGCTCGGCTCGGCTCGCCGTGGCCTTCGCACGCTCGTGTGCGAGGTGAACACGAAGGAGCGGGTCACCACCCTACTCGGCCGGCCCGAGGTCGGGCCCGAGATCGGCTCACTCGAAGAGAACCTGTGGTCGGTCGACGTGCGGCCGACCGAGGCGCTGCGCGAGTACGCGCTGATGATTCTCAAATACGAGAGCATCTACAACGCCGTCTTCGGCAACCGGCTCGTCGGCTACTTCCTCCGCTTCATTCCCTCGATTCAAGAGATCGTGATGTTGGGGAAAATTCTCTTTCACCTGCGCGAGAAGCGCCCCGACGGCTCGTGGCGCTTCGATCGCATCGTGATCGACGCGCCCGCCACGGGGCACGCCATCACGTTTCTCTCGGTGCCGCAGGTGGTGCTCGACACGGTGCCGCCGGGGCCGCTCGCGACGGACGCAACGTGGATGCGCGACCTGCTCATCGACCCCAAGACGACCGGCTCGGTGCTCGTGTCGCTGCCCGAAGATCTGCCCGTGAACGAGACGCTCGAGCTGCACGCGGCGCTGACCGCCAAGATCAAGATCGCGACGGCGGCGGTCGTCTTGAACGGCTTCATCGCTCCGCGCTTCACCGACGCCGAGCGCGCAGGCCTGCCGCCCGAGCTCGCCGAGGTCGCGCGCGTGCACGAGTTGCGGGCACACCTCTCGGCCGAGGCCGAGACGAAGCTGCGCACCCTGCCCGCTCCGCTCACGCGCGTGCCGCGCATCTACCAGGCTCACTTCGCGCGGGCGGCGATCGAGGCCATCGCCGCCACGCTGGCGCCGCTGCTCGACGGGGGGCGCCCATGAACCCGATCGCGCAGGCGCTCGCGACGAAAGACGTGCTCGTGTGTGTGGGCTCGGGTGGCGTCGGCAAGACGACGGTGGCGGCGACGCTCGCGCTGCGCTCAGCCGTCGAGGGTAAGGGCTCGCTGGTCTGTACGATCGACCCGGCGAAGCGGCTCGCGAACGCGCTCGGGCTCGAGGCGCTCGGCAACGCCGAGATGCCGATACCCGAGAAGGCGTTCGAGGCGGCGGGGCTGAAGCCGAAGTCGACGATGCGGGCGATGATGCTCGACATGAAGCGGTCGTGGGACGAGCTCATCGAGAAGCGCTCGCCCCCCGACAAGCGCGACAAGATTCTCAACAACCGCTTCTACCAGGCGATGTCGACGGCGCTGGCGGGCTCACAAGAGTACATCGCGATGGAAAAGCTGTGGGAGCTGCGCACCCAGCGCGACTACCCGCTCATCGTGCTCGACACGCCGCCGACGGCGCACGCGCTCGACTTTCTCGACGCCCCGAACCGCATTCTCGACTTCCTCGACAACGAGGCGGCGAAGTGGCTGCTGACGCCCGCGCTCGCGGCCGGCAAGGTGGGCCTCAAGCTGTTCAGCTTCGGCTCGAGCTACGTGGCGAAGACGATCTCGCGCTTCACCGGCACCGAGACCCTGCAAGAGCTCGCCGGCTTCATGCTGGCGATCAGCGGCCTCAACGAGGGCTTCAAAGAGCGGGCGCTGCAGACGCGGGCGCTGCTCGCGGCGAAGACGACGGGGTTCGTGCTGGTGACGGGGCCGATGCCCGATCGAATGGACGAGGCGGTCTACTTTCACACGCTCTTGAAACAGAACCACCTCGACGTGGCGGCGCTGGTGGTGAACCGGGTGCACCAGGCGGTGCCGCAGGCGCAGTGGGCGGCGGCGGCACGGCTGCCCGACCCGCTGAAACAGAAGATGGAAGCGACCCTGCAGGAGGCCGAGCAGCTCGCCGCGGCCGACGCGCGGGGCATCGAGCGGCTACGAGAACAGTGCCCCGGCACGCCGCTGATCATCGTGCCGCGCTTCGAGCGCGACGTGCACGATCTCAAGGCGCTGTGGGAGACCTCTCAGTATCTCTTCGGTTAGGCTGTCCGAGGTCTGGAACCCGGTCGCCGGAGGCGATGTCTGTTGAGCTCGATGACCCGTTGGCTGGCAGCTGCAGTCGTCGTCGTGTCGAGCGCGTGTGTGCGCAACGTGCGCCCTGACGGCGACTCGACGTCGGGCCCGCCGTCGGTCGAGTTCGACCCGGTCGTCATCACGGGTGATCTCGAGCTCGAGAAGCTGAACGACGAAGAGCTCTTCGCGGCGGCGACGTCGTTCTATGCCGCCGAAGACTTCGCGCAGGCGGCGAGGTACTTCGGCCGGCTCGCCGACTTCTTCACGAAGAGCCGGCACCGGCGTGCGGCGCTCTACAACGCGGGGCTCTCGCTCGAAAAAGTGAAGATGTGGGAAGAGGCGTACCAGCGCTTCTCGGAGCTGTCGGACCCGCAGAAAGGCACGGGCGACGCGCTCGACGCGGCGTTCCGCGTGGCCGAGACGCTGTACCATCTCGAGCGGTTCGACGATGCGATCGCGGTGCTGTCGGTGATCGCGTCGCGCAGCGACCTGCACATCGACAAGATCATCGAGGCGAAGACGCAGCAGGGTGTGTGCGAGCTCGAGTCGGGGAAGTCAGACGTCGCCGAGTCGACGCTGCGCAAGGTGCTGACGATGTATCAGGAGGCGCCCGACAAAGACGTTCTCGACGACTACTTCCCCGCGCAGGCGCAGTTCTTTCTGGGTGAGATCTTCAGGCTGCACTACGAGTCGATCACGCTCGACGCGA
>JAEUJP010000837.1 GCA_016793725.1 Myxococcaceae bacterium
CTGCGCGTGCTCGACGCCCTGCAGACCGACGAGCTGTGCCCCTGCAACTGGAAGAAGGGCGACAAGACCCTGGAGGCCGCATGACCGCCACCGACGCCCTGCGCGACCTGTTCCCCGAGCACGCGCGCGACATCAAGCTGAACCTGCAGGCGGTGCTCACCGACGGCCCGCTCTCGGTGCCGCAGCGCTGGGGGGTCGCCGTCGCCTCGGCGGTGGCGGCGCGCAACCCGACCCTCACGCAGGCGCTCACCGCCGACGCCCGGGCCGCCACGAGCGACGCGCTGCTCGACGACACGTTCGCGGCCGCCTCGCTGATGGCGATGAACAACGTCTACTACCGGTTCAACCACCTCATCGCCAAGCCGTCGTACGCGGCCCTGCCGGCGAGGCTGCGCATGAACCGGCTCGCGAAGCCCGCGACGAACCGCACCGACTTCGAGCTGTTCTCGCTCGCCGTGAGCGCCATCAACGGCTGTGAGGTCTGCATTCGGTCGCACGAGAAGGTCGTCATCGAAGGGGGCCTCACCGAAGAGCAGGTGCAGCACGCGATTCGCATCGCCGCGACGGTGAACGCCGCCGCCGTCGCGCTCGAGCTCGTGTCGGCCGACGGTCAGCGGTGACGCGCCAGCGTCACCGCCGGGCGAAGCTTCGCGCCTCTGGCGCGAAAACGGGAGCGCAGCGACCAGAAGCACGAGACCAGCCGTCGGCCGACCCGGTGGGAATACGTCACCGGCTGAGCACGAGCCAGACGCCGGCGCCGAGCGACAAGAGCAGCGACAGCGCGAGCGTGGTGCGGTCGATGCGCTGCGCTCGCGCCGACTGCTCTTGATCGACGAGGCGCACGGCCACCACCGACTCGAGCAGCGCGACGAAGATGATGAAGTACGAGACGTTGTAGATCTTGTCGAGCAGCACCACGTACCCGACGTCGGGCAGCGACGCGCTCGAGGTCAGCTGCAGCGCGACGGCCGAGATGAGCGTCGTGATGCCGAGGCCCATGCGCGCGTCGAAGTACTTGCCGTCGATGAGAAAGACGACGAGCGTGATGAGCAGCACGATCAAGATGGGCACGATCGTCTTGACGAGTGAGCTCCAGATGGGGCGCTTCACGTGCAGCTTCGCGGTCAGGTGCGCGAACGTCTGCTCGTTCGCCTTCACGCGCAGGTCGCCGAAGTTCGTGTCGTACCGCGCCTGGCTGACGGCGAGCGTCAGGTCGCCGACCTCCCAGCCGGCGAGCGCGAAGCCGGGGTGCAGCGCGCTCTTGCCGACCGGGTCGGGCACGTAGACGAGCTCGCCCACCTGAAGCTGGTTGTCTTCGATCTCGAACACGATCTCTTGCTCGTCGAACGGGTAGCGCTCGATCGAAAACGGGTGCGTGAACCGCCCCTGAATGTGGATCTGCTGATGCAGCGAGCCGTCGGGCAGCTCGACCGGCTTCGAGCCGCCGCTTTCGTCGGCGAAGATGAACGTGCGCGTCAGCGCCGAGGCGTCGGCGAGGTTCGTCCACTCGAGCGTCTGCGTCGGGTCGTGAGGCCCCTTCCACCGGAACCAGATGAAGAAGTCGGCGAGGTACGTGCTCGTCTTCAGGTCGATCTCGGGCACGTGGTGCATGTACACGCCCACGTAGACCTGCTGTGGGCCCAGTGCTTCACCCTCGGCAGCGGCAGTGAGCGACACCACGAGCGCGAGCGCGAGCACGGTCAGGGCGCCTTCGCGTACGCCTTGATCACTTCCTGTACGAGCGGGTGTCTCACCACGTCGGCGTCGCTGAACTCGGCGAACGCGATGCCCTCGATGCCGCCGAGAATCTTGCGCGCGTGCACCAGGCCCGACATCTGCCCGGCGGGCAGGTCGATCTGCGTGACGTCGCCCGTGATGACGGCCTGCGACGAGTAGCCGAGGCGCGTGAGAAACATCTTCATCTGCTCGACCGACGTGTTCTGCGCCTCGTCGAGAATCGCGAACGCGTCGTTCAGCGTGCGACCGCGCATGAACGCGAGCGGCGCCACCTCGATGACGCCCTGCTCGATGAGCTGGGCCGCGCGCTCGTGCTCCATCATGTCGTGCAGCGCGTCGTACAGCGGCCGCAGGTACGGGTTCACCTTCTCGGCGAGGTCGCCCGGCAAGAAGCCCAGCTTCTCGCCCGCCTCGACCGCCGGCCGCGCCAGCACGATGC
>JAEUJP010000843.1 GCA_016793725.1 Myxococcaceae bacterium
CACCCGCCCGCGCGCGGGTGCACCATCGTCGTCAAAGCGCTTTGCGCTTCGCCGACGGCACCACCCCGAGCCGGTTGCCCGCGCGCACTTCGGCCGTCGGGTACAGCGTGCCGCGCCAGAGCACCCCGCCGCGCACGAGGCACAGCACCGCCGACCGCACCATCGCGACACCGAGGAGCACCATGCCCGCCCCCGCCACGAGGCTCGGCCACCGCGGCAGCCCCAGCCACGCGCTCACCCGCAGCGCGGCGAAGCTCGACAGCGCGAAGCCCGCCAGCACCACCGGCGCCGGCCCCGCGAAGAAGCCCAGCTCGCACGCCACGAGTGCGACGTTCACCAGCACCAGCACCGGAAACGGAGCCGACGCCCCGTTCTTCTCGACCGCGCGCGCCATCGCGCCGTACGACGCGTAGAAGTCGAGGCTCAGGTGGTCGCGCCCGTTGAGCACGCGCGACGCGAAGCCCGCGCGCTTCAACATCACGCCCAGCGCCATGTCGTCGCCGATCTCCATCTTCAGCCACTCGAAGCCCGCCGTCTGCGCCAGCGCCACGCGCCGAACCAGGTTGAACGCGCCCACGCCGACCGCCGCCGACGAGCCCGGTGTCGCCACCGACCACAGCCGGCCGCCGAGCACGATGACGCGAAAGAACGCCGCGAGCGCCGCCTCGAGCAGCACGCCCCGCCCCGTGATGCGCGGGAGCATCGCCACGTGGTCTGCGCGCTCGGCCTCTGCGTACTGCACCACCCCGCGCAGCGTGCCCGGCCGCCACGCCACGTCGGCGTCGCTGAACAGCACCCACTCGCCCGTCGCCTGCTCGAGCCCCCGCTGCATCGCGTTCAGCTTGCCGAGCCAGCCCGCCGGCAGCTCGCGAACGTGCACCACCTTCAGCCGCGCATCGACCTGCGCCAGCGCGTCCGCCGCCGCGCCCGTGCCGTCGCTCGAGCGGTCGTTCACGAACACCAGCTCCAGGTTCGGGTAGTCGTCGGCGAGGCGCGCCTTCAGCGCAGCGCTCACGTGCTCGGCCTCGTCGCGCGCGGGAATGATGACCGACAGCCGCGGCCACGCCGCACGCTCTGCCGCAACAGGAGGCCGCCGCACCGCCCGCCGGCTGAGCTCGGCCGTCACCGCGACCGCGAGCCAGTACACGAGCGACAGCAGCGCGAGGGCAGTGAGCATGCCCCGGCCGCTCTTCAACCCCCGTGCCGGCTGCCCCCCTCGACGGCACCCCGCCCTCGAGGCGCCGCGCTGTCAAAATGGCACAGCGCGAGCCCCCACGTTGCCCGGCGCGCGTCGACTCGACCGATTCTGACGGGCCGTGCACCAATGACCATGGAGGTGGCGGCCCGCCCTGCGCGACTGTGCGCGCCGTGACGATGTTCGCAGCCGCGCTCGTGGCCTTCGCCGCCGCGTCGACCCACCCCAAGACCGAGCCCAAGCCCGAGACCACTGAGGTCGTGGTCGACGAAATTCCCATTCCCTTCCTCACCCTCGTCGGCAACGTCGGGCTGCTGGCCCGCCCGTACACCTGGGTGCAAGAGCTCGACTTCATCGAAGACCGCACGCGCACCGACTCGCACCTCGGGCTCCTCGGCGGAGCGCGCCTGCTCGGCCACCTCGACCTCGGCCACGTCGTGCCCTACGCCGACGCCGCGCTGGGTGGCGGCAGCTCGCTCGCCTTCGACGCCAGCGCCGGAGTCATCGCCGGCGCCCGCTTTCACACCGCCCTCAGCTTCGTCGGCATCACGCGCCGCGAGGCCCGCGAGGGCAACTACATTCGCGTCACCGAAGAGAAGACGACCCTTCGCTGGGGCCCCGAGCGCTACCCGCTCGTCGTCGGCGGCCAGGCCGGCATCGGCGTGCAGGGCTTCGGCGCGCTGCAGCTCCCCGCGCGCGGCGACTTCAAGGGCCAGACCCTGCCCGGCGGCGTGACGCCTCGCCTCGAGGTCGGCGCCGCCCTGCTCGGCCAGCACCACGTCTCGGCCCTGCTCACCTTCGACGTCGTGAAGGGCGTCGTCGGCCTGCGCGGCCACCTGTTGCAGCGCATCCCCATCGGGTGGTTCTGGTTCGCCGTCGGCCTCTCGTACGAGGTCGCGTTCAACAACCCACAGAGCCGGCCCTACGACTTCAGCGTCACCGGCACGCTCGGCGTCGGCTTCAGCCGCGGCTGAAGCTCCTGGTCGCTGCGCTACCGCTTCTGCGCCAGAGGCGCGAGGCCGCGACGAAGCGCGATATAGACGTGCGGGCGCGTGCACCGCTCCGGTCGCGAAACCCTGCTCGCCGTGCTCGTGCTCTGCGCCGGCTGCAGCACACCCGCCGCCGCTCCGCCGCCGCGAGAGATCACCGCGCTCGAGTACCGCTGGGGCGCGCAAGGCGAGTGGAGCCCCCTCGGCAGCCTGAACCAGCAGCCCCCGGGCCGCGGCGGCGCCACCGCGCTCGACGTGCGCTTCACCCTGCCCGCCGTCGACTGCATCGACCCCGCCGTCATGCTCACGCAGTCGAACTACCTGAAGCAGGCCAACATCGCGGGCCGCGCCGCCGCGCTGACCGGCGGCCTCTTCCCCGTGCTGACGAGCGAAGCCGGCAAGACCGTCGAGCTGCGCTTCGAGTCGACGCAGCTCATGCGCGAGGGCACCATCTTCGCCGGCTGTCACTCGGCGCTGCGCCGGTTCGACTCGTCTTCCGACATCGGCGCGCTGTGGGTCGCCTTTGCCCTCATCGGCACCGGCATCGCCCTCGGCGTGCTCGCCCTGCGCGGCGGCGCCGAGGCGCGGCTCCTCGCGAGCTGCGCCCTGTTCTGCAGCACCGTCGGGCTCCTCACGTTTCAGCAGACCTCGACCTCACACGAGCTGAGCCCCGTGCCGCTGCCCGCTCTGCGCGCCGTGCGTGACGTCGCCGCGTTCATCTACCCCGGCGCGTTCGCCGCCTTCGTCGGCTTCGCCGTGCCGAAGCGCGGGCGCTGGCTGTTCATCGGCACCTACGTCATGACCGCCGCCCTCGCGGCCGCCGTCGCCGCCGACCTCGCCGGGCTGTACTCGCTCAGGGCCAGCGCGCGATTCGCCGCGCTGCTCACGCTCGGCATCATCCTCGCGGTACCCGTTCACCTCGCGCGCAACGCCAAGCCCGACGCCAGCGCTCGCACGCGGCTCGTCGGCT
>JAEUJP010000461.1 GCA_016793725.1 Myxococcaceae bacterium
CACCACAGCGTGACCGAGCTCATGCACCACCACCTGCAGCAGCATCGCGACTGGAGCTGCAATCACAAGCAGCACGACCAGCGACCACGTGCCCTGGTTCATGAGAACCAGGTACGCCCCCACCAACGCTGCGAACCCGGAGCACATGAGCAACCCGCCGCGCATGTGCTCGACGTACTCGACTCGGCAGCGAAACTGCAAAGGGCCTCGGCTCAGACCTCACCGTAGCCGGCGTGAAAGGCGTGCACGCACTCGGCGCAGCCATTACCTGTGAACCCGTTCGCGTCAGCGCCCTCCAGGCGCACCGAACGCTCTACGCGCCGAAAACCTTTGGGTTGGCCTGGGCCTGGGAGGGCCTGGTCATGCGTTTCGTCGTACTCGTCGTCTGTGAAGGTCATTCGCACCATCGCCGGCGCACTGCCCACCAGCCCCGTGCAAGCGGTGTGGTTGCCCCCGAAACCCTTCGAACAATGCGGTAGCGGAGGGCTGAGAGACTTCGAGCGGCCGCTCGAGACTCCGAAGGTGGGTCAGACCCTCCTCGCCGTGGGCTCCTGGAACGAGTCGATGCAGGCCTACGTGATCAGCAGCAGTGGAGCGTTCAGCGATGGGGCCAGTGACGAGCTTCGCTTCGTGAAGGCTGCGGCGGAGCTCAACACGCGCTTCGCCCACGAGGCGGACCTGAGGTTCATGAAGGCCGACGAAGCGGCCGCAGAAGCGGCGCGCGCGGTCGCGCTTCGCCGCAGTGAGCTTCTCACGTTGATGACGGGAACTCCGGGCTGGGAGCTGGGGATCCACCGCACGACGTCGCCCGAGATGACAGAGGTCCTCCGGTACCTCGCACGCGATGACGATCTCGAGTTGCTGAGCACGCTGGTGACGCATGTCGACCCTCAGTCGGGCATCATTCAAGACCTGCTTTCGCAGCTCATCTTCGAGCGGCGGCGCGGGGCGGCATCGTTGCTTCTGGACGGCGGTGCTGCAGCAGCCCTGCGCGAGCCACCCCGGTCGGGCCCGTCACCTCTGCAGGCCGCCGTCGCGGAGCCCGCGAGCTCCGTACCTGCACAGGCGCAGCAGCCCTTGCCGGTCGTTTGCACTCGTCGCGGTGTCCGCGTGCAGGCTGAACCCCATCAGTACGGCGAGTCGACCTCTGCGCGCCGGCGCCGGCTCCTCGTCCAGCGGGAGCCGCAGCTGAGCGGCCCTCGCCTGCAGCGCTTCGTACTCGTCGCTCCACACGCCCTCGGCGGCGAGCAGGTGCAGATGCGGCGAGAGCTGGAACGCCGAACCGAACAGCTGCGTGAAGCAGACCGCGCCGCCGAGCCGCTTGCCCCTCGCACCGAGCGCGCGCGCTCGCCGGCGCTGCCATCTGAAGATGCTCTCCACCAGGCGCCGCTCGACGAGGCGCAAGAGCTTCGGCTCCTTCACCAGCAGGAAGCGCAGCCCGAACGGGAGCGCCAGCGTCCACTGTCGGTAGGGCACGTGCGGCAGCACCTCGCCCACGTGTTGCGCAATCTCGTGCGCGCGGCGCGCTCCGCACGAGGGGCACCACGCGCGCGACTTGCACGAGAACGCCACCAGCTGCGACTGCGCGCAGTCGTCGCACTTCACCACCGTGAAGCCACACCGCAAGTCTCCGCACTGCAGGTACGGCGACGATGAAGCGCATGTGTGTGACCTCCGCTGTGGGCCACGAGAGCCAGCTCGCGAGAAAACCGGCTCACGGCGTGGCATAAGGCGGCCCTCTTTCTCGGGAGGCGCACATGGGTCGCATCAACGCCGGCAAGGCGGTCGCGGAGCTGAAGACGCAGTTCAAGCGGGTCGAGAAGCAAGAGAAGATTCAGATCGACGCGATACCGAACAAGCGGCTGCGCGAGTTCGCGCGTGACGTGGCGGGCGGTCGCACCATCTCGTCGGGCTGCGGCGGCAGCTACGTGCCGAACAAGAGCATCACGCCGGCGCGCCTGAAGAAGGCGATCGGCAAGGTCGAGGCCGACATCAAGAAGGCCGACAAGAACAAGGACAACTTCATCACGCCGACCGAGGGCAAGGCGCTGAGCCAGACGGCGAAAGACCTGCTCAACTACACGCCCGCCCAGCCGGCGCGGCCGCACCGGCCGACGAACGTCTACTCGGGGTGCTGAGTCGCTTCACGTTGCGCGTCGAGCAGGGCTCGGCGCTGCTCTACGACCGGGCGTCGCGCGGCTACACGCGGCGCTCGGCCGCCGAGGCGTTTCTGATGGTCGCCTCGCGCGACGTCGGGCTGCCCGAGGCGAAGCGCCTGCTCGGCGAGCGCATGGGGGCGGTCGAGGCGTCGTCGGCCCACGCGGTGCTGCGCGAGGTCGGCGCGCTGAAGTCGCGCGGCGCGTTCGGCGGGCGGGTGGTCGAGCTGCAGGCGCTGGCGGGTGCGTTCGGTGCGCCGCTGGTGGTGCACCTGGGCATGACGCTCGCGTGCAACTTCGCGTGCGCGCACTGCTACTCGAGCTCGGGCAAGCGGTTGCCTGACGAGCTGACGCTGGCCGAGATCGAAGCGCTCATCGATCAGATGCACGCGGCCGGCATCTGCAAGCTGGTGCTCGGCGGCGGCGAGCCGTTCTTGCGGCGCGAGCTGCCCGCGGTGATTCGGTACGCCGACGCGCGCGGCATCGACTGCTACGTGCACACGAACGCGTCTCTCTTGAGGCCGGCGGTGCTCGAAGAGCTGAGCGCGTGTCCTCCAGCCGGGCTGCAGGTGAGCCTCGAGGGTTCTGACGCGAGCCTGAACGACCCGGTGCGCGGGCCGGGCACGTTCGCGAAGGCGCTCGAGGGGTTGAAGAAGCTGCGCGCGTCGTACGCGCCGGGCTTCAACCTGTCGGTGACGGTGGGGCCGCACAACGTGCACGACGCGGCGGCGATGGTCGAGCTCGCGAAGCGCGAAGAGGCGCACGTGCTGTTGCTCCGGCCGGCGTACCCGGCGGGCATCGCGACGGGCAATGCGCAGCTGCACTGTGATCGGCCGACGTTCATCGAAGCGGTGAAGCGGGCGAAGGTGCGGGCGGCCGAGCTCGGGGTGACGGTCGACGCGCCCGACCCGGTCGACGCGCGGGAGCCCGACTTCGAGGGCTTCGGGTGTGTGGCGGCGCGCGTGGTGCTGGGCGTCACGCCGAATGGCTCGGTGACGCCGTGCCTGAACCTGCCGGTCGAGTTCGAGACGGGCAACGTGAAGAAGACGCCGCTGCTCGAGCTGTGGCAGCGCGGGCGCAGCTTCGTGAGCGTGCGGGCGCAGCAGCCGAACGCGCAGTGCAGCTCGTGCAAGCACTACGACACGTGCCGCGGCGGGTGCCGGGTGCGCGCGCTGTTCGCCGGCAACGGGCTCAACGGCCCCGACAGCTGGTGTCACTACGAGCCGAAGGCGACGCTTCCCGCCGCCCGCTCGGCGTAAGTGAGGGGTGGCAAAAAAAGGGTGGCAGAAAAAGGGGACAGGCTACTTTTTTGCGCAACCTCGCGAGCAATGGCGGCGAGTCACGTGGCGGCGCCGTCGTTCCGTAGGCGTTGCGCAAAAAAGTAGCCTGTCCCCTTTTTTTGCCACCTCTTTTTCTACTCGGCCCACGCGATCGTCACGTTCACGCGCGCCACGCCGCCGCGGTCATCGACCGCGCGCAGCTCGTACTTGCCCGACGGAGCCGACCACTCGAGCGGCTCGCCCGGCTTCACCGTGCCCACCACCTCGGGCCCCGCGAACCAGGTGAGCGACTTCGCCGCGCCGTCGGCGTGCGCGAGCAGCGGCACCTTCGCCTGCTCGGGCTTGTCGCGGCGCAGGTGGTACGTCACCTCACCTTGCGGCGACAGAATACGGGGCGGCCGCTCTGAGATGAGCTCGTCGCCGTCGCACGTCTCGGCGAGCACCGGCGGCGCCTTTCTCGGCAGCCCCGCGCGCGCGAACAGCTTCGCGACGTCAGACGGCCACACCTCGAACAGCTCGTCGCGCGTGGTCGGCCCCTTCTCGCAGCGCCGCTCGCCCGACTTCACGTCGACGTGAAACACGCGGTGCACGTCGCACGTGCCGAGCGGCGACACCCCGGGAATCACGCGCGTGTGCACCGTATGCGGGCAGTGCGGCCCCGGCGCCTTGCCGCTCGCCGCGCAGACCTCGACCTCGGTGAGCTTCACCGGCACCTGCCGCCGCGCTCCCTCGGGCTTCACGATGCGCGGGCGCAGGCCGTCGACGATGTCGAAGAACAGCGGCGCCGCCGCCACCCGGCCCACGAACGTGGGGTTCGGCGTGCCGTCGAAGTTGCCGACCCACACCGCGAGCACGTAGCGGCCCGCGACCCCCACCGTCCACGCGTCGCGGTAGGCGTACGAGGTGCCCGTCTTCCACGCCACGCGCACCGTGTCGCGAGGCGTCGTCCACAGCTCGAGCGTCGCGTCGTGCGCCGACAACATCGACAGCGTCAGCTCGGCGGCCTCGGCCGACACCAGCGACTTCACCGGCCCGTCGGCCTCGGCCCGTACGCGCTTGAGCTTCGACCACGCGCCGCCGCGCGCGAGCGCGACGTAGAGGGCGGTCAGCTCCTCCATCGAGATCTCGACCGCGCCGAGCACGATGCCTGCGCCGTACCAGTCTTTCGCGCCGAGCCCGCGCACGCCGACCTCGCTCAGCACCGCGTGCAGATCGCGCTGCAGGCCCAGGTTCAGCTCGACCGCCGGCACGTTGCGGCTGCGCGTCAGCGCCAGCGTCGCGCTCATCGGCCCCAGGTACTGGCTGTCGAAGTTCTCGGGGTTGTAGCTGCCGAAGCGCATCGGCACGTCTTTCAGCAGCGTGCGCGGGTGAATCAGCCCCTCATCGAGCGCCCGCGCGTAGACGATGGGCTTCAGCGCCGAGCCCGGCGAGCGCGGCGCCGTCACGCCGTCGACCTGGCCGAAGATGGCCGCGTCGTGAAAGTCGGCCGAGCCCACGTGCGCCAGCACCTCGCCGGTCTCTGCGTCGGCCAGCAGCGCCGCCGCGTTGTGCACCCCGAGCGGCGCCTTGCGCTCGACGTAGGCCGCCACCTTGCGCTCGAGCTGCGCCTGCAGGCTGCCGTCGAGCGTGAGCGTCAGCGCGTCGCCCTCGCGCGTCGCGAGCGCCCGCTCGACCGCGTGCGGCGCGAGGAAGGGCAGATCGCGCACCGTGTGCAGCTGCAGGCCCTCGTCGAGCGCCAGCGCCTCGCGCTTCGTGGCGGGGCGCTCGGTCAGCCACGCCGCCGCGAGCTTCAGGCGCGCCGCGCGCAGGCTCTCGGGCTCGACGCGCGCGCCGGGCGTTCGCGCCGACGGGCTCTGCGGCATCACCGCGAGCGACATCGCCTCGGGCAGCGACAGCGCCAGCACGTCTTTGTGAAAGTAGATGCGCGCCGCAGCGCCGGCCCCCTCGACGTTGCCGCCGTACGGAGCCAGGTTCAGGTACGCCTCGAGCAGGTCGTGCTTCGAGTAGGTGAGCTCGAGCTGCACCGCCCGCAGAATCTGCAGCGCCTTGCCCGGCACCGTGCGCGTCTCGATGCCGTAGCGCAGCCGCGCGAGCTGCATCGTCAGCGTCGAGCCGCCGCGGCGCCGCTCGCCCGTCACGTACGTCGAGACCGCGCCCTTGAGCAGCGCCCACGGGTTCACGCCGGGGTGCGCGTAGAACCAGCGGTCTTCGTAGAGCAGCGTGGCGTCGACGAGGTCGCGGCTCATCTGCTCGAGCGGCGTGAAGACCCGGTACGTGTCGCCCTTCGCGAGCGACAGGCGCAAGAGCCGGCCGTCGCGATCGTAGACGCGCCGGCTGAACGTGTATGGCTCGAGCAGGGCAGGGCACGTGACGCGCGCGGCGAAGCCGAGCGCCACGAGCACGCCCGCAGCGATGGCCAGCCGCCGCTTCATTCGACCGTGATGCTCGTGCCGGTCGAGCGCCCGAACACCTTCGGGTCGTACATGCCGCTCGCCTGCGACGGCGGCACCACGAACGTGCCCTTCGCGACCGCCTTGATCTTGTACCGGAGCTCACCCACCTTCGGCGTCACCGTGCCGTAGAAGTTCACCCGGTCTTCGCGCGCGTCGAGGTAGTCGGGCGACCACGTCGCCGCGCCGGCCGCGATGCGGTCGAGCCCCTGCGCCTCGGAGCCCGGGTTCAGCACCAGGTCGAACCCCGACGGCAGCATGTCGACGATCGCCATGTTGTAGCGCGTGCGGTTCGCGGTCAGCGACCGCGTCTTCAGGTGCACGAACACCTCTTCGCCGAGCGCCACCTTGGTGACCTCCGCGCCGCTCTCGTCTTCGAGCGTGTGAATCAGCTCGATGCCCTCTTTCACCGCCGTCTTCGGCACGTCTTTGTCGAAGCCGCCTTCGGTGAGGCTGAAGAAGACCATCGGGCCGTCTTTCGCCACGATGCGATACGCGGTGACCGCGCTCGTGAACGGCGACTTCGCGGTGAGCGCCCCGGTGAAGGCGACAGGCTTCCACGTGCCTGCTGCATCTCTCGCTTCGACCGACACGTGCGTCAGCCCGGCCAGCCCGCTGCCCTCCATCGCGGTGGCGTAGGCGTCGAGTGCATACAGGCTCCACGCGGCCGAGAGCGAGTGCACGCCGCCCGAGATGCTCTGCGCGAGCAGGCCGAGCGCCTTCGGGCCCACGGCGTCGAGCCGCGCGGGGAAGTGTTTCGCCACCAGGTACAGCACCTGTGCCCGGTAGACGTGGTCGTCGTAGTACCACTGCGAGTCGGGCACGGTCTTGTCGGCGAGCTCGAACTTCTCGATCAGCTTCTGCGCCGAATCTTTCGCGTTCGTCAGCTGGTACGCCGCCGCCAGGTACGCGTACGCCAGGTCGCTCTTCGTGCCGGGCTGCCGGTTCAGCCACTCGGCGACCTCGGCCGTCGGCCCCGGCGCGGTGATGTCGTTGCGCGCCAGCACGTACAGCGCCATCGCCTTCAGCCGCGCGTTGTTGAAGTCGGCGGGCGGGCCGATGACGAGCTGCTTCAGCATCGCGAGCGTCTTCTGCCGCACGTCGGCCGGAGCGGGCAGGCCGCGCTCCTTCGCCTCGGTGAGCATCAGCGCGATGTAAACGTCGAGCGGGTCTGACGTGTAGCTGTTCGCCGCCCAGTACCCGAACGCGCCGTCCTCGTTCTGCCGCTGACGCAAGATGCTGAACGCGCGCTCGTACGCACCGCGCGCCTTGTCTTGCGGGTAGCCCCACTCGGGCCGCTTCAAGAACACCAGCGCGGGCGCGGCCCGCGACGACAGCTGCTCGCTGCACAGGTGCGGGTAGCTCTCGAGGTAGTCGACGATGCCCGCGCCCAGGCCGAGCGGCAACAGCGAGACCGTCAGCTCGCGCGTGGCGAGCTGATCGTACATCGTGCGCTGCACCTTCAGCTCGGCGTTGCCGCCCTTCACCGAGCCCGCCTGCGTGACGCTGCGGTACGCGCTGGCCGGCCGCACGCTCAGGGTCGCCGTGCGCGTCGCCTCTTGTTTTGCGCCCGAGACGAGAAAGCGCAGCTCGCCGTTGCCGAGCGCGTCGGTCGCCGTCACCTCGTACGTCACGACGCCCTCGCGGCCCTCGGCGATGGTCAACGTCTGCTCGGCCGCGCCCGCCACCTTGAACGACGCGTTGGGCTCGAGCTTCACCTTGATGTTCGCCTTGTCGCCCGAGCCTTCGACGTTGTTCGCGATGGCGGCGGTCACCGTCACCTTGTCGCCCGGGCTCGCGAACGTCGGCGTGTTCGGCGCGATCACGAACGGCCCCCGAATCGTCGTGCTCGTCTTCGCCGCCGCCATCGCCTCGGGTGAGGCCGCGACCGCCATGATGCGCAGCGAGCCCGCGAACGACTCGGGCACGTCGAACGTCACCGTCTTCTCGTCGGGCCCCGCATCGATGATGCGCGACCAGAACACCGCCGGTTTGTCGGCCTTGCGCTTGAACGGGTTCAGGTTGCGCGCGAGCGCCGCGGCATCGTCGTCGCCGCCCTCTTTGCCCTTGCCGTGCACGAGCCCGAACTCGGGCAGCAGCTGGTCGACGATCTGCCGCGTCGACACCTCGAGCGCCCGCCGCGCGAGAAAGAACGCGAGCGGGTCGGGCTGCTCGTAGCGCGCCACCTGCAAGATGCCCTCGTCGATCGCGAAGATGGCGACCTTCGCCGGCTGGTCGGTCTTGTATTTGATGGCGAGCGGGCGGCCCGGCCGCGCCAGGTTCG
Organism: Myxococcaceae bacterium; assembly: GCA_016793725.1. Taxonomy (GTDB): domain Bacteria; phylum Myxococcota; class Myxococcia; order Myxococcales; family Myxococcaceae; genus Xiheicaenimonas; species Xiheicaenimonas phototrophica. The sequence goes on from JAEUJP010000461.1 coordinate 8,171, forward strand.
CGCTCGCGAGGTCGAGCTGCAGGTGCTGCGACTTCTTCAGCACCTTGAACGGCACCACCCCGTACGACAGCGGGCTCACGTACAGCTCGGGTGAGTCGAGCGCGCGCACGAACGCGACGTTCACGTAGCCGTTCGCCTCGAGCCCCGCCGGCACGTCGATGGTCTGCACCGTCGTCGACGTCGTGGTCTTGAACACCTTGTGCACGTAGACCTTGTCGCGCTCGATCGTGATGACGCCCGCGCCCGCATAGGGCGCCGTGATCTGCACCGACACCGTCTCGCCCGGCTCGTACTCGGGCTTGTCGAGCGAGACCTTCAGCTCGGCGTTGCGCTCGAGGTCTTTCGCCACGTTCGCCTCGCCCGCCACCGTGTACGGCACGCGCAACAGCTCGACGTCTTCGGCGTCTTTCACCACCAGGTAGAACGTGCCGACGTCGTGCGACGGCAGCTTCACCGTCGAGCCCTTCTCGGCCACGGTGAAGTCGTCGGTCTTCTTCGTCACGTCTTTCATCACCGACTGGTAGCGGAAGCTGCCGTTCGGCTCTTTCGTCAGCACCGAGACGAAGCGCTGCTCGACGAGGCTCAGCTTGAGCCCGTCGACCTTCACGCCGTCGAGCTTCGGGTCGACCGCGATGATCTCGATCTTGCGCTCGACGTCGCGCTTCACGAAGTGCGTGTCACCGTCTGCCTTGAAGCCGAGCAGGTACTTGCGCGGGCTGACGACGACGTTCGCGACGCTCGACACGCTGCGGCCGCCGCCGAGCTCGAAGCCCTCGGCGTAGAAGCTCACCAGGTAGGTCGCCGGGGCGTACGACGACAGGTCGAGCGTGTACGTCGTGTTGCCGTCTTCACCGGTCTCGGCGTCTTCGAGGCGCTGCTCTTCGGTGCGCTTCGCGCGGGCCGGGTCGAAGAACTGATGGTCGGGGTACTTCGAGAAGTACGGCTGGTACGGCGCGAGGCTGAACGTCGCCTGCACCTTGTGATCGGCGGCCGGCGTGCCGAACAGGTTCCTCAGCTCGACGACCGCCTCGAGCGTGTTGCCGGTGAGCCACCCCGGGGCCTTCTTCTCGAAGCGCGTCGTCATGCGCATGCGGTCGGGCAGAAACTCTTCGACTCTGAAGGTCGCCGACCCCAGCTGAATCGGCGTCTTCTTCTCTTCGGCGACGCTGACCGTGAAGCTGTACGTGCCCGTCGGAGCGCTCTCTTCAGGCGTGAAGTCGATGCTCGTGAAGCCGAACGCGTCGAGCACCACGCGCTGCTTCTTCACCACCAGCGCCCGCGGGTCGGTCACGGTGAGCTCGAGCGGCACGCCCTTCATCGAGCGGCCCCAGTCGACCGCGCGCACGATGGTCGCGAGGTGCGCCGTCTCGCCCGGCCGGTACAGGCCCCGGTCGGTGAACGCGAACGCGTTGAGCGCCGCCGGCTTGCCCTGCGTGCGCACGCCGCCGATGTCGAAGCGCGAGAAGTCGAGGTTGCGGTCGCTGCGGTTCAGCGGCAGAAACGACACGTCACCCTCGCTGCGCACGACCAGCGCCACCGGTGTCTTCTCGGCCATGAAGTCGCGCAGCGGCGGCAGCAGCGCCGCCCCGTTCGCGTCGGTCGCGCGCTTCAGCACCACCGTGCCGTTCTTCGCGAGCACCTCGACGCTGGCCTGGCCCACCGCCCCGCCCGACTTGAACGACTGCACGAACACCCAGTGGTTGGCTTGCGCGTCGACCTTGTCGATGACGCCGAGGTCGGTCAGCAGAATGAAGCGCCGGTCAGAGAGCTGGCCCCAGCCGCCACCACCCCCGCCACCCTCGCCGTCGCCTTCACCTTCACCCTCGTAGCCGCCCTCGTTGTAGCCCTCGCCCTCGGAGCCCTCTGAGCCTTCGGAGCCTTCGCTGTTCTGGTCGACCGCCTCGTAGCCCTCACCCTCTTCAGCCGGAGGCGGCGCCTCTTCGTCGCTGCGCGAGTACTGCGTCATCGGCTGGTTCGTCTTCGGGTTCCACGCCTCGACGTTGACGAAGTACATGCCGCGCTGCTCAGACCCGTCTTTGAGATAGGGCGCGAAGTCGACGGCGGCGTACTGGGCGTTCTTCGGGTTCGAGGCGTCGAGCTCACGAATTTCGCTGAACAGCTCAGAGACGTTCTCTTCGTTGAACTGGTACGAGCCGCGCAGCGAGAGGTGCGCGAAGTCGCCGCTCGACTGCGTGATGAGGTGGTTCAGGTCTTTCGGTTGAATGCGGTACAGGCGCACGCGAAACGCGGGAATGCCGCGTGCCGTCACCGTCAGCTTCTTGTCGCCGGTGACGCTGAGCACCGAGCCCTCGTGCGCGATGCGCAGCTCGCGCGGGTATTCGGGCACCGTCACGACCTGCTCGTACGTCTTGAGCAGCACGTAGCCGCCGAACGCCTCGACGCCCTTCTCGACGCGCACGAACAGGTACGCGCCGGGCGGCACGTCGACCTTGAAGCTCTGAATGCTGCCGACCTCACGCTCACCGGGAATTGCGGTCAGCTCGAGCCGCTTCGACAGCTTGAGAACGTCGGGCCCGATGGTGCTCGCGCTGCCTGACCAGTTGAAGCCCTTCACCGCGTCGCTGTCTTTCGTCTTCGGCTTGTCTTTCGGCAGCGCCCACACCTTCACGGCGTCGGCGAACTTCTTCTCGTTCACGTCCGACGTGCACGAGAAGATGAGCACCTGGTCGGGGTCGCCCTCGGGCCCGCGCGCGATGTTCACGCTCACGTCTTCGACGCGAAACCTGTTCCCCTTCCCGGGAATCGTGACGTTGAACGTGAGCTTCTCGGGCGTCGCGCCACCGGGCGCTTCAGACTTCACGCCGGGCTCGAGCAGCAAGAGCGCGTTGTGGTCCTCCAGCGGCAGCGGCAGGTTTTCGCTGCGCACGTACGCCTGAAAGTGCAGGTCGTCGTACGAGACCGACAGCTTCAACTTCGTCTTCTGCGTCGGGTTGCTGTTCGGCCACGACGTCAGCGAGATGGCCTTCTCGAACGCAGCCGTGTCGACCGGGTAGTTGAAGTCGTAGGTCGCGACCACCTGCTTCACGGTCGGGTCGACCGGGTTCTGCTCGAACTGGGCGTTCGACACGCGCGCCGTGAGCGGCTTCGTCTCGAACTCGAGCGTCTTCGTCTGCAGCAGCACGTTCGAGCGCTCGACGAGCTCTTTGTCGAGCGTCACCGTGAAGCGGGTGCCGATGGGCCACTCTTTGACGGGCTTGAACGCGAGCGTGCGCTCGGTGACCCAGCGCCACTCACCCGCGACGACCGGCTTCATGCCCAGGTGCGCGAAGACCGGCTTGTTGAGCGCGTCGAGCGGCGCGGCCGAGGCGTTGAACTCGATGTAGAGGCTCGCCGGCTGCGGCACGGGGTCGGTGCGCTTGCGCACGGGCGGCGGCAGCGGCGCACGCACGGTCGCAGTGAGCAGCAGCTTGTCGGGCGGCGGCGGAGGCGGGTGCGCCTGAACCCACTCGAACATCGCCGCGCCGGCGACGAGCAGCGTCGACACCGCGAGAATCGCGCTCGCGTTCTCTTTGACGAAGCGCCCCGTCTTCGTGCCCGAGCCGGGGTCGTTCAGACGCCCCAGCCACCGCGGCGGTTCCCACTTGAGGCGACCGAAAAGCGAAGCGAAGAGACCCGGCTCTTTCTCGTCGGACATGACCCGCGAGCTTGCAGGCCTCGCGCCGTGCTGTCAGCCACGAAGCAGAAAAAGGGGGCAGGCTCTTTTTGTGGCGTTCTGCACGCCGTGCCGGGCCGCCGCGGCCCATTCACCACGCGCTTGAGCGGCCCAGCTGCCGCACGTACTCGCCGGGCGCCGACCCGTACCGCCGCTTGAACTCGCGGTTGAAGTGCGAAGGGCTCTCGAAGCCGACCCGCGCCGCGACCTCGGAGACCCGCGCGGTGTTGCCCACCAGCAGCGTGCGCGCGACGTCGAGCCGGGCCTCGCGCAGGTAGCGCATCGGCGTCGTGCGCGCGACGGCGGTGAACCGGTGCGCGAAGTGTGACGGGCTCATCGCGACCTCACGCGCGATGCGCTGCACCGTCAGCGGCCGCGCCAGGTTCGCGCGAATGAAGTTCATCGCGTCGAGAATGCGCGGCGCGTCGGGCTGGCGCGCGACCCCCGAGCGCACCGCCGCGGCGGCGTCGGTGCGAAGCAGCCGCACGAGCAGCTCCTCTGCGATGAGCGGAGCGATCAGCTTTCGGTCGAGGGGGTCGTCGATCGTCTCGAGGTAGCGCACGATGCCGCCGGCTACCCGCGCGTCGTACGGCAGCAAGAACGCCGGCACCTTCTCGGCCGCCGGCGGCGCACCGGCCTCACTCACCTTCAGCAGCGCGCGCGCCACCTGCTCGGGCGTGAAACACAGGCTCACGCCGAGGTACGGCCGCTCGGAGCTCGCGTCGAACGCCACGCTGGTGTGCTCGACCTCGCGCGTGATGACCAACATGTTCGAGCCGTCGACGAGCAGCTCGACGCCGTCGACCCGCACCCGCTTCGCGCCCTGTGCCACCAGGCCCAGCGTCACGCCGAACGACACGGCCTTCGTGAACGGCGTCGCATCGGTGAACCGGTAGATGCACACGCCCGGGTCCGAGCAGCCGGTGCGGCCCTCGGGCGTGCGCGCGCGCGCGGCGAGCAGCGCGCGCAGCGCTTCGAGCTCGGGCGTGACGGGCGGTTTGCGCAGGGCGGTGACCGACACGGGGCCACTCTAACGAGCCTTCCGGCGCCGTTCGAACGACCGCAGGAATCGGCAAGAGAACCGCAGCCGCGGGCGGGCGCGGCGCCGAAGCGCAGAAACCGGCAAGAGACCCGCAGCCGCGCGCGAGCGCCCGTCGGTACTCCACCCGGGCCGCGCACTCACGCGCGCACGACACGGAGCAACACACATGAAAGCAGCATTCGAGAAGCAGGTGGCGCTGGTGACTGGTGGTGGCACGGGCATCGGCGCCGCGATCGCGAAGCAGCTCGCCGAAGCCGGAGCGAAGGTGCTCATCACCGGCCGCAGCGACCACACCCTGAAGTCGTCGGCGACCGCACACCCGAACATCGCGTGGCTTGCCGCCGACATCGCGAAGCCGGGCGACTGCGCGCGTACGATCGACGAGGTGAAGAGCCGCTATGGCCGCCTCGACGTGCTGGTGAACAACGCCGGCATTCTCGAGGTCGCGCCGTTGAGCGACGCGGGCGCCGAGCACGTTCGGCGCACGTTCGACATCAACGTCGTCGGCCTCATCGAGCTCACGCGGCTCGCGCTGCCGCTGCTCAAGGCGTCGAAGGGCAACGTCGTGAACCTCGCCACCGTCATCGCCGACCAGCCGTTCGCGAACATGTCGGTGTACTGCGCGAGCAAGGCGGCGGTGCTCGCCCTCACGCGCGCGTGGGCACAAGAGCTCGCCGCCGACGGCATTCGGGTGAACGCGGTGAGCCCCGGCCCCATCGAGACGCCGATGTTCACGGCCGAGAAGCTCAAGATCTCACCTGCCGCCCTCGACCAGATGGCGCCGCAGGTGCTCTCGCTCGTGCCGTCGAAGCGGTTCGGCAAGCCCGACGAGGTGGCCCAGGTGGTCTCGTTCATCGCCTCAGGCGCGGCGAGCTACGTGAGCGGAGCCCAGTACACGGTCGGCGGCGGCCTCGAGGCGTGAAAAGAAACGGGTGGGGGCGTGTCTCTTCGGCATGTCCTCCCCCGTTCGTGCAAACCCCCATCGCTCGGCACCCCTCACCACCCACACCGGCGTACCGGCGGCTGCAAAGCCGGTCGCCGCGAAGGCTGCGGCTTCGCCCTCGCCGCGCCGAGACGTCGACACGCTCGAGCTGACGCCGCCGCGCACCACGAAGCCGCCCGTGCCCGCGGGCGTGCGCGAGGCGCTCACCACGTCGTGGCGCGACTGGTCGGTCACCGACACCGACGTCTCGCTTGTGCACCGCTCGCTCGAGGCGCTCTCGATGCCCGAGTACCAGACCGCGCTCGGCGAGCTCGAGAAGGGCGGGCTGCTCGACAGCTACGTCGACGCGATGGACGCAACCCAGCGCGCCGCGTTTCTCGACCAGGCGTCGCGCAAGGGCGCGCTCGGCAGCATCGCCGGCGAGAAGGTGAAGGGCCCGTTCGACCCGCCGTCGTCGCCCCGGCTGTATGTGCAGTCGGGCACGCTGCCGCCGGCGCTGCGCCGCGCCGTGCACGAGGGCAACCTCGACGCCGCGGGTGGCTACAACCGCGCCTACCGCGCGTACGTCGATCGCTACGCCGAGGGCGTGATGCAGCAGCCGAGCCGCGAGGCCATCAAGGCGCTCGGCGAGCCGGCGCGCTTCTCGGGCGTCTCGGAGCCCGGCCTCGAGTCGACCCACCCCGACTACCGAGAGTTCACGAGCGACTGGGTCTCGGTCGCGCGCATGTCGCCCGACAACCTCGCGGCCTGGGGCGCCATCGGCGACCGCATGGCCGACCTCACCGGCGAGGTGCGCGCCGGCTCGTTCTGGTTCCAGGCCGAGGCCGAGGTCGTACGCAAAGACGGCGCGATGACGCGCGGGCAGGGCGTCGACCTCACCGTGCGCACGTATGGCGCCGTGGAGCTCACCGCGAAGAAGTCGTTCGGCGTCGAGGGCGGCGGTGAAGCGGCGAAGGCGGGCGCGAAGCTCGAGCTCGCGAGCACGCTGCGGCTGCAAAAGGGTGTCCAGAACCGCTCCACCAACGAGGCCACGTTGTCGGGCTACGCCGAGGGCGGCAAAGAGGGTGGGCCGACCGGCTCGCTCGAGGTCAGCAGCAACGGCGACGTCGAGCTGGGCATGAAGGTCGCCGGCCCGCTCGGCTCGTACGCGAAGGCGAACCGCGGCGACGCGAAGTTCGAGGGCGGCCTCACCGCCAAGGCCGAGCTGCGCAAAGACGTCGAGGTCGAGGTGAAGGTCGGCGCCGGCTTCAAGGGCATCACCGCCGACGAGGTCGCCCGCGCCATCGACCCGAAGAGCCGCGGCTTCTTCGGCGAGTGAAAAGAAACGCGTCGGCCCGTTTCTTCTGAACGAACGCAGCGACCCAACCGAAAGCCCTGGAGAACCACATGACCGTACACGCCGCTACCGCCGTTCGCCCGCAGCCGCGCACCACCGCCACCGAGACGACGACGCGCCCGCCCCCGCCCCCCAACGTCGGCGGCACGCACGGCGCGCGGCCGGTCGACGCCGACTCGTTCTCGCCGTCGCGCCCGCGGTGCCACGCGTCAGAGCACGTCGCGACCCTCATGCCGGTCACGGTGCCCGACTCGGCGAAGTCGACGCGCGTGCTGCGCCACGAGGCCGGCCAGGTTCGCAAGGAGCTGATCGGCGCCGCCCTGCGCGGCGACAGCGCGAGCTGCATGCGGCTGGGTCAACGCCTCGGTCAGCTGCAGCAGGCGCTCGACGCGCGCGGGGCCTCGATGTTCCCCTCGAACGAGCTGTCGCTGACGCGCTTCATCGACGGCTTCAAGTCGATGAGCGATGACCAGCTGCTCGGCGAGCGGTCGAGCCAGCTGCAGCAGCTGTTGGTCGGCGGCATGCAGCTGAACGACGGCGTCGTGTCGAACGCGCGCGAGCGGTTCGAAGCCATCAGCGGTGAGATCGACGCGCGCGGCGGCCTCGGGCTGCCCGGCCTCGAGCAGCTGTTCCAGGGCATGGGCAACGGCGAGCTCACGAGCGCGGTCACCGGCCTGCTCGACGTCGCGAAAGGCGACGGCGCGAAGAGCGGCGGCGGCCTCGGCGACATCTTCGGCAAGCTGTTCGGCGGCATCTTCGGTGGCGGCGGCGAGAAGGGCGGGGGCATCGGCGACGTGCTGATGGGCTTCGTGGACCCGCTCGGCCTCATCAAGGGCCTCACCGGCGGTGGTGGCGCACCCAGGGCGGGGCAGGAGGTCGAGCAGGGCGGCGGCTCGAATGGCGACCGCCCGTTCAACGGCGCCATGGAGGGCCTGATGCAGATGGCCCAGCGCGGCATCGGCGGCGTGTTTCAAGACGTGCTGGCCGGCCTGTTCAAGTAGCCGGCGGCTGCTGCACTGCCACCCCGGCCGCATCACCGAACGCGCGGGCGAGCATCAGCGCCCGCTCGTCTCGGTCGAACGTCGACGTGCCGATCTGCACCGTGCCGGCCGCGTGCTCGAGCTGCAGCCGGTACACCTTGCGGTGGTCGTCGTTGTCTTCTTCGGCGAGCACCACCACCCGCTTCGGCACGAACGTCTCGCGGCTCGAGCCGAAGCCCGTCAGCACGCGCGTGGCCGCACCCGCAGCGAACTCCCACTTCTCGCGCCGGTTCGTGATGCGAAACAGCACGAACGAGCAGACCAGCGCCACCCCGAGCAGCGCGAAGCCCATCGTGCCCGGCAGCAAGAACAGCCCGCCGACCCACATGCCGACCACCAGCGCCGAATAGACGAGGCGCTCGGTCTTGCCTCCGATGGGGTTCAGCGTGAGCTCTTTCTGACCCGACGGCGACGTCGCGAGCGTGTGGTGGCCCATGCCTTCAGAGCACCTTGCCCGGGTTCAGAATGCCCTTCGGGTCGAGCGACGCCTTCAGGCTCTTCATGATGGCCACCTCTGCCGGCGACCGCGTGTGCCCGAGCCACTCGCGCTTGAGCAGCCCGATGCCGTGCTCGGCGCTGACGCTGCCCCGATGTGCGCGCACCAGCGCCATCAGGTCGGCGTCGACCGTGTGCACGGCGCTCAAGAACGCGTCTTTGCCCATCGCGTCGGGCTTCATGATGTTCACGTGCAGGTTGCCGTCGCCGATGTGGCCGAACAGGCAGAGCTCCCACCCGGGGTAGCGCGCCTCGAGCAGCTTCTCGAGCTCGGCGCAGAACGTCTTCAGCGCCGCGATCGGCAGCGCGATGTCGTTCTTGTGCGGCATGCCCGTCGCCGAGAGGCTCTCGCTGATGCCCTCGCGGTACGCCCACAGCGAGCGCCCCTGCTCGGCGTTCTGCGCCTGGGTGCCGTCGGTCACGAGCCCCTGCTCGAACACCGACGCGAGCCACGCCTCGGCGCCCGACGCCGCCTCGACCTCGAGCAGCACGTAGAACGGCGTCGCCGCGTCGAACGGCGGCTTCACCTTTCGGTGCCGCATCAGCCGCGCGAGGCACTTGTCGGTGAAGAACTCGAACGCGCTCACCGTGAACGGGCCCTTGCGGGCCGCCTCGAACACGTTCAGCACGCCGTCGAGCGACGGCACCGCGAACAGAAACACGTCGGTCTTCTCGGGCAGCCGGCACAGCTTCAGCGTCGCGGCCGTGATGACGCCGAGAATGCCCTCGCTGCCGATGAACAGCTGGCGCAGGTCGACGCCGGTGTTGTTCTTCTCGAGCGCGCCGTTCAGCTCGAGCACCTCGCCGCTCGCGAGCACGACCTGCAGGCCGAGCACCCACTGCCGCGTCAGCCCGTAACGAATCACGCGCACGCCGCCGGCGTTCGTTGCGATGTTGCCGCCCACCTGGCTCGAGCCCTTCGACGCGAAGTCGACCGGCCACGTGAGCCCCTGCTTCGCGCAGTGCTGGTGTACACCTTCCGTGACCGCGCCTGCCTCGACGCGCACCGTGAGGCCGAGCGTGTCGATGTCGCCCATCGCCCGCATGCGCTCGAGCGACAGCACCACCTCGCCGTTCTTCGCGACCGCGCCGCCTGCGAGGCCCGTGCGCCCGCCGCTCGGCACCACCTTCACGCCTTGCGCGTTGCAGCGCGCGAGAAACCGCGAGACCTCGTCGACCGTTCGCGGCCGAACGAGCAGCGACGGGGCGGGGGTGTACACCTTGGTCCAGTCGCGGCCGTAGGTCTGCAGATCGTCGGGTTCGGTCGACGCGAAGTCGGCAGGGAAGCCGTCGGTGAGCGCCATCGTGCGAACGGCTATAGCGCGAAACCGCCCTGGCGGATTGGTGCACCGATTTGGCGCTTGCGTGACATCGCGCGGCCCTAACTTTCACCGCCGTGAAAGCACTTCAGGTGACGGCTCTCGCGGCGCTCCTGGCCGCATGCAGCGGTGGCGGCGGCGGCGGCACGGCGGGGGGCACCGGCGGCACGTCGGGTGGCAGAGGTGGCATGGCCGGAGGCACGGCGAACGCCGGAGGCACCGGCGGCGGCCAGTCGGGCGCGACGCTGATGAGCCTCGCCATCACGCCGGCCACCGTCACGCTCGGCGTGCCCGACACCCAGCAGCTGACCGCGACCGGCACGTACAGCGACGGCTCGACGCGCGACGTCACCCCCGCCGCCACGTGGAGCACCTCGGCGATGGCCACCGCCACCGTCACCCCAGCGGGGCTCGTCACCGCGGCGGCCGACGGCATGGCGACGCTCACCGCGGCGCTCGACGGCAAGACCGCCACCGCCGTCGTCACCGTGAGCGGCCCGGCGGTCTCGAAGGTCGAGGTCACGCCGGCCATGATCTCGCTCGGCGTCGGCCAGGCGGTGCCGTTCGTCGCGACCGCGACCTTCGCCGACATGACCACCCGCAACGTCAGCGCCGAGTCGACGTGGTCGTCGAGCGCGATGGCCACCGCGACGGTCAGCCCCGCGGGCACCGTCACCGCCGTCGCGCCGGGCATGAGCACCATCGAGGCGACCTTTCGCGGCAAGAAGGGCTCGGTGATGACGACGGTCAGCACGAAGACCGTCACGAAGCTCGTCATCTTTCCCCCGCACCTCGTGACGGCGAACGGTCAGAGCCGGCAGCTCGAGGCGACGGCGACGTACTCCGACGGCTCGACCGCGCCGGTGACGAACGCGGTCACGTGGAGCGTCGACGGCATGGGCCAGGCCTCGGTGGTGAGCCCCGGTGGGCTCTACACGGCCGACAGCATGGTCGGCAGCGTGAGGGTGCGCGCAGCGCTGCAGGGCGTCGAGGCGTTCATGCGCACCTACATCACGAGCCCGGGCTTCGACCTGGTCGGGCTCATCTACAACCCCGAAAACATTCCCCGCGGGCTGACGTTCAACGGGCAGCTCCCGACGGCCAACTTCGGCGGCGTCGCGTCGACGAACTTCGGCTACGTCGTGTGGTCGAGCGGCAGCCCGGGCGTCGTCGAGATCCAGCCGACCGGCGGGTGGAAGGGGGTCTCGGTCGGCAGCTCGGTGATGACGGCGACGACGTACACGGCGAGCGGCATGCTCACGGTCAGCGGCACGGTGATGGTCACCGAGCCCACGCCCGACAGCATCACCGTCGCGAACGGCGCGACGGGCGCTGCCACGCTCGCGCAGGGCACCACGCTGCAGCTCACGGCGACGGGCCAGTCGGCGATCTTCCCGCAGCTGAACGCCGACCTGTCGGCGCAGGTGATGTGGAGCACGAGCAACGCCGCCGCCGTCACCGTCGACGCGATGGGGCTCGCGCGCGGCGTCGGTGCAGGCACCGCCACCATCACGGCCCGCCTGGGCGCGACGACGGGCACGACGACGCTGACGGTGCCGGTGACCGCGCCGCCCGAGATGACGCTCACGCTGTCGCCGACCGAAGACAACAGCGTCATCTTGAGCAGCATCAGCCCGGCCGCGCAGACCACGGTGTACTCGACGAACGCGCTGTTCATGTCGCCGGGCGTCGCGGTGGGCTGCACGTGGTTCTGGAACCCGCCGATCGGCCCGGCGCCCGAG
>JAEUJP010000920.1 GCA_016793725.1 Myxococcaceae bacterium
GGTGAATCGACGCGACGCGGTGCACATCGCCGCCCTGGCTCACGCGCACGCTGAACGCCGCGGCCGCTTCGGCCCAGTTGCCCGCCTCGAGCGCCAGGTCGCCCTTCAGCTCGAGCGCGTCGCCCAGCGTGGGGTTCGCGAGCAGGGTGCGGTCGAGCAGCTCGGTGCCCTTGTCGCGGTCTTTCAGTTGCTCGAGGTAGATCTTCGCCGCCGCGAACAGCTCGACGCTCGCGCCGACGTTGTCTTTCTGGCTGAGCTTCGCCTCGCCGCGGCGCTCGTGCAGCAGCACGAGGTCGGCCGAGCCGCCGCGCTGCGCGAGAATCTCTTCGATGCCCGTGCTGGCTTCGGCGTTCGTCGGGTCACCTTCGAGAATCTTGCGGTACAGCGCGCTCGCGGCGTCGACGTCGTTCGCGGCGCGCGCCAGCTTTGCGCCCTCGAGCAGGGCGCCCGTCGCCGTCGCCTTGTCGCGCGCGGTCTCGCCGATCAGGCTCAGCGTGGCGCGGGCGCGGTCGAGGTTGCCGATCAGCTTCATGCAGCGGGCGAGGCCCTGCAGCGCGGGGAAGATCGACGGCGCCGTCTGCAGCGCCTCTTCGTACTTGCGCGCGGCGTGTGGCACGTCGCCGAGCTTGTGCTCGTAGAGGTCGGCGATGCGCAGCGTCAGCTGCAGCTGATCGGTGGGGTCGTTCACCAGCGTCTTGCGGTGCTCGTACAGCTCGACCAGCCCGCGCGCGTCGTTCGTCTTCTGCAGCGCGCGCTCGAGCATCAGCGACAGCGCCTCGTCGGTCGGGTCGGCGGCCCATGCGGTCTTCAGCTGGCCGACGATGGGCTCTTGTGGGCGCGACGAGGTGTCGACGCCCGACTCGGCCACGGCGAGGCGCATCGCGGCGGCGAGCTTCGCGTCACCGATGGTCTCGGCGATGCGCGCCCGCAGCTCGGTGCGGCGCAGCTTGTCGCTCACCCGAATGCGCTCGAGCAGCTTCAGGGCGCCCAGGTTGTTCTGCTCGAGCGAGAGCGCGTTTTCGGCGCACAGCGCGGCCCGGGATGGCTCGTTCAGGCGGTCGAGGTAGATGCGCGCGAGCTTCAGCCACGCGGCGACGCGCATCACGTTCGAGCCGACCTGGGTCTGGCGGTCGAGCACGGCGATGAGCTCTTTCACGTCGTCTTTCGCCATCAGGAGCCGCTCGAGCTGCTGCAGGGCGGTCGTGTGGCCGGGCGTGAGGCGCAGCACCTCTTGATAGCCGTCGATCGCGTTGTCGGGCCGGCGCAGCTGGTCTTCCCAGATGGCGGCAGCCTGGAACATCGCGTTCGCGCGCTCGGTGGGGTCGGTGCGGTTGGCGGCCTCGGCGCGCAGCACCTCGATGAGCGACTCCCAGGCGCCCTGGCTGCGGTAGATGCGGGCGAGGGCGCGCACGGCAGGGAAGTACGAAGGCGCGAGCGTCAGCACCTCTTGGTACGAGGCGATCGCGTCGTTCTCGTTCTTGAGCTTCTGCTCGTACAGCTCGCCGATCTTGTAGATGAGCGAGGCGGCGGCGTCGGCGGTGGGCGAGATCTCTGACTCGGCGCGGTACATGCGCACGAGCGCGTCCCACTTCTCTTCTTGGCCGTAGAGGCGGCCCAGCGACTTCAGCGCCGGCAGGTACGACGGCGAGAGCGCGAGCACGCGCTCGTACGCGCCGATCGCGCCGAGGCGGTCTTTGAGCTGCTCCTCGAGAATTTCGGCGTTGCGGTGCGCGAGCGAGATGACCTGCTTCGTGTCGCCGCTGAGCGAGGCCTCGCGGTCGTGCAGCTCGATGAGCTCTTGAAACTTGCCGACCCGCTCGTAGAGGCGCGCGAGGTTGCGCACGGTGGGCAGGTGGTCGGGGGCGATCTCGAGCACGCGGCGCAGGGTCTCGATGGCGCGCGGCATGTCGGTGAGGCGGTCTTCGAAGATCGCCGCCATCTTGTTCAAGGTTCCAATCTGCTGATCTTGATCGGTGGTCTGGAGCAGATCCTGATCGAACATGGCGATCAGGTCGAGCCATCGGCCCTGCTGCTCGTAGAGCCGCGACAGCGCCTTCTGCGCCGGCAAGAAGCCCGGCGACACCTGCAGCGACTGGCTGTACCGCTCGATCGCCCGGTCGACCTGCTTCAGCCGCTCTTCGAGCACCTCGGCCGCCTTGTAGATGCGGCCCGCCTTGATCTTCGGGTCGTCGGCCGCGGCGATCTCGGCGTCGAACGTCGAGAGCAGGCCCTCCCAGTTCTTCGAGCGGTGGTACAGCTTGCCAAGGCCCGCGAGCGCCGCGCCGTGGCCTGGCACCTTCGCCAGAATCGCCTGGTAGCGCTTGATCGCCTCGTCGTCTTTCTTGAGGTGCTCTTCGTACAGCCCCGCGAGCCGCAGGTTCACCGCGATGAGCTCGCTCTCGTCGGTGATCGAGCCGACCCAGGCGAGCAGCGCGTCGGCGAGCTCTTGATGCCGGCCCTGGCCTTCGTAGATGCGCGCGAGCTCAGAGAGAATCAGCGGGTCTTGAGGGCTGACCTTTCGCGCGGCGAGCAGCGCGGCCAGCGCGTCGTCGGTGCGAGAGAGCCGCTCGTACGCCTTGCTGATCTGCAGGTACGTCGGCCCCGCGTTCGGCCCTTGAGCCTCGGCCTCGGCGGCCAGCGCGGCGAGCTCTTCGTCGAGCCGGCCCTCGCGCTGCGCCACGCGCTTCATCGCGGCGATGAGCATCGGGTCGCGCCGGTCGATCGCGAAGGCCTCGCGAAAGCACGACGTCGCCTCGTCGAGCAGCTTCAGCCGGTCTTCGAGCAAGAGCCCCGCGGCGGTCAGGTAGTGCGCCTTCGCGCCGGGGTCGGCGACCACGCGCGCGAGCAGCTTCTGCACCTTCACCAGCGCCTGGTGGTCGGCCTTCTCGTTGAACAGCTGCTCGAGCTGAATGAGCAGCGTCACGTCTTCGGGCTCGAGCGCCAGCGCTTCGTTGAACGCGAGCCGCGCGTCGGCCTCGCGGCTCAGCCGCGTCTCGAGAATCTGACCCTTCTCGAACAGCAGCGCCGCCTGCGTGCGCTTGTTCTCGACACCCTGGCGCTCGGCGTCGATGAGCTGCACCACCATCACCCAGTTGCCGACCTCGGCGAACAGCCGCCGCGCCGCACGAATGTTCGCGAGAAACCGCGGCGCGAGCTTGAACGCCGACTGGTACGCGACCGCGGCGTTGCGGGGGTGTTTGAGCGGGTTTTCCCAGAGCAGCCCGATCTCGTGAAAGAGCAGGGCGGCCTCGACCGTCGCGCCCTGGCCGCGCGCTTCGGCCTCGAGCGCGGTGATGCGCGCGCGCGCCGCGTCTTCGGTCTGGGTCGGTGGGTTGACCGAGGTGGGAACAGGTATGGCGGGAATCGCACCCGTCATGGTGCGGGGCATGTCCGGCCGATCACCATTGCTCATGGGAGCGAATTCGTACCACGCGCCCCAAACCGCCCAAAGGACTACGCGGCGCCTACATCGTCACTTCGACGCGGCCTTGCGCGCCGCCGCCGCTTCCGAGATGGAGCCACAAAGGCTCGCATCGAAGATCTTCACCGGCCCCGGCCCGAACGGGTTCACGAGAAACCCGTCGATGCCGAGCTTGGGAAACGCGGCGAAGACCTCGGCGCCCGACAGCACCACCTGCTTCAAGCCCTTCGCCTGCTCGCCGAACTTCGCGATCGCCGCGTCGGCGCAGTCGATCGACGTGAACAACATGCCCGGGTTCGTGAGGCCGCCGGCGTTCTGCAGCGTCGCGATCATGCCCCGCTCGGTGTCGTACGTGATGAGCCCGGGGAAATCGAGCAGCTCGGTCACCACGTCGGTCTTGCGCTTGCCGCTCAGCGCCGCCTCGAGCGTCACGGCCTGCCCCCACAGCCCCGCCAGCGGCAGGGCGTCGCCCGCCATCCACCAACCCTGTTCTTTGGGCGAGCCCGGGTTCACGTGCAGCTCCTGCACGCTGCCGGGCAGCGCGCGAAAGAGCAGCGAGCCCAGCACCGTCGACACGTACGGCCCCAGCTGCACCTTCGTCGCCGCCGCGTCGGCTGCCCCACGGTCGGTGAACAGGTACAGGTGCCCCGGCCTCACCTTCGACTCGGCGCCCCACAGCGAGACCCGATCGTACGTGTCGCTCTTCGTCGCCGCCACCGCGAACCCCGCTGGCGCGAAGAACCCGTCGTGCTCACACAGCGCCCGCATCACGTCGTTGGGGCCCACCTCTCTGCGGCTGAACTTCAGCAGCGTCTCTTGCACGGTCACGCGGTCGCCTTTCGCACCGCCGCGAGCAGCTCGCCCGAGTCGATCAGCGCCGTCACCGCCGCGATGTCGCGGTGCAGCTCGCGGTCGGTCACCATCGGAGGCACCAGCGCCCGCACCGTCTGGTACGCCGCCAGCGCGCCCTTGCCCGGCTTCACCGGGTTTCTGAAGTCGAGCGCCGCCGCCGCGACCAGCAGCTCGATCGCGAGACAGTGGGTCGCGTGCTCCATCACGGTGCGCGCCTTCAGCGCCGCCGTCATGCCCATCGACACGTGATCTTCTCGGCCCGCCGACGACGGAATCGAGTCGACCGAAGCGGGGTGCGACAAGATTCTCGACTCGGCCACCAGCGCCGCCGACGTCACCTGCGCGATCATGAACCCGCTGTTGAGCCCCGGGTTGCGCGCGAGAAACGGCGGCAGCCCCGACAGCGCCGGGTTCACCAGCTGCTCGACGCGCCGCTCGCTGATCGACATCAGCTGCGTCGCCGACATCGCGAGCACGTCGAGCGCGAGCGACACCGGCTGACCGTGAAAGTTGCCGCCGCTCACGATCTCACCCGTGTCGACGAACACGAGCGGGTTGTCGGTGCCCGAGTTCACCTCGACCTCGAGCGTGCGCCGCGCGAACGCCATGCCGTCGCGCGCCGCGCCGTGCACCTGCGGCATGCAGCGCAAGCTGTACGGGTCTTGCACCTTCGTGCAGTTCACGTGCGTGTCGACCAGCTCGCTGCCCCTCAAGACGCGGCGCAGGTTCTCGGCGCACTGGCGCTGCCCCGCGTGCGCCCGCACCTCGTGAATGTGCGGCTGAAACGGCTTGTGCGAGCCGAGCAGGCCCTCGAGCGTCATCGCGCCCGCGACGTCGTACAGCTCGGCCAGCGCCTCGCCCTTGAGCAGCGCCGGCACGCCCACCGCGCACATCGCCTGCGTGCCGTTCACCAGCGTCAGGCCCTCTTTCGCCTCGAGCTCGACGGGCTTCAAACCCGCACGCTCGAGCGCCTGCGCGCCCGGCAGCCGCGCGCCCTCGTAGAACGCCTCGCCCTCGCCGATGAACACCAGCGCCAGATGGGCGAGCGGGGCGAGGTCACCCGACGCCCCGACGCTGCCGCGCTCGGGCACCACGGGCACGACGCCGCGGTTCAACATCTCGAGCGCGAGCTGCAAGGTCGACCGCCGAATGCCGCTGAAGCCCTTCGCGAGCACGTTGCAGCGCAGCAAGAGCAGCACCCGCGCCTCGGGCACGGGGAGCGGCGCGCCGACCCCTGCGGCGTGCGAGAGGATCAGGTTTCGCTGCAGCGCCTTGAGGTCTTTTTTGTCGATGCGCACCTCGGCGAGCGTGCCGAAGCCGGTGTTGATGCCGTACGAGGGCTCGTCGCCGGCGGCGATCTTCTCGACCAGCGCGCGCGCGGCGTCGACGCGCTCGGCGGCGGCCTTCGTCAGCTGCACCTGGGCCCGGCCGAGCGCGACGTCACGTATGGCTTCCAGTGAGAGGGTGTTGCCGTCGAGCTCGATTGTATTCATGCGCGCCGGTGGTATAGCGCGCGCCCGCGTTTTTCCCATGGCACTCATCGTCCAGAAATACGGCGGTACTTCCGTCGGCAGCACCGAAAGAATGAAGGCCGTCGCGCAGCGCGTGCTCGCGACACAGAAGCAGGGCCACGACGTCGCCGTCGTCGTCAGCGCGATGTCGGGCGAGACGAACCGCCTGCTCGGCCTGGTGAAAGAGCTGACCGACCGCCCCGACGACCGCGAGGTCGACGTCGTGGTCGCCACCGGCGAGCAGGTCTCGATCGGCCTCGTGGCCATCGCGATTCAGACGCTCGGCGGCAAGGCGCGCAGCTTTCTCGGCGACCAGTGCACGATCGTCACCGACAGCACGTTCTCGAAGGCGCGCATCAAGAGCATCGACGCCAAGAACATCTTCAAGGCGCTGAAGCAGAAAGAGATCGCGGTCATCGCGGGCTTTCAGGGCACTGACGAGCACGGCAACGTGACGACGCTGGGGCGGGGGGGCTCAGACACGACGGCGGTGGCGATCGCCGCGGCGCTGAAGGCCGACGCGTGTGAGATCTATACCGACGTCGACGGCGTCTACACGACCGACCCGCGCATCTGCCCGGCGGCGAAGAAGCTCGACAAGATCAGCTACGAAGAGATGCTCGAGCTCGCGTCTCTCGGCGGCAAGGTGCTGCAGATTCGAAGCGTCGAGCTCGCGATGAACTACAAGGTGCCGCTGTGGGTGAAGTCGTCGTTCAGCGACGACCCCGGCACGCTGTGCTGTGAGGAGGACGAGAGCATGGAAGACGTCGTCGTCAACGCTGTCGCGCTCGACAGCAACGAAGCCAAGATCGCAGTGTTCGGCATTCCCGACGGGGTCGGCATCGCGTCGAAGATCTTCGGGGCGCTCGACGAGAAGGCGATCGTCGTCGACCTCATCGTTCAGAACGTGCCGCGCGACGGCAAGGTCGACCTGACCTTCACGGTGGGCAAGGCCGACCTGGTGAAGGCGACCGACGTCGTGAAGAAGATCGCGAAGGCGATTCGGGCCGACAGCGTCGAGACGAGCGGCGACGTCGCCAAGGTGTCGATCGTCGGGGTCGGCATGCGCAACCACTCGGGCGTCGCGGCGCGCATGTTCGAGGTGCTGGCGAAAGAGGGCATCAACCTCGAGGCGATCTCGACGTCTGAAATTCGGGTGTCGGCGCTGATCGCTTCGAAGTACGCCGAGCTCGCCGTGCGCTCGCTGCACACGGCGTTCGGCCTCGACGCGAAGCGCGCGAAGAAGAAGTGAGGCGGGCAGGGGTCGCGGCGCTGCTGCTCGGGCTGCTCGCGGTCGGGGCCGTCGTCGCGCTGCGCTGGCCGAGCGCTGAGCCCGCGCTGGGGCTCGGGTGCGACCCGAAAGACGTTCACCTCGACGAGGCGGGCGTGGCGCGGTGCGGCCCGGGAAAGCCCTTGAGCGCGGCGCAGACGCTGACGGCGGGCGGGCGGCTCGATCTGAACCGGGCGACTGAAGAAGAGCTCGCGCTCGTGCCGGGCGTGGGGCCGAAGCTCGCGAAGGCGATCGCCGACGAGCGCAGGCGGCGGGGCGGCTTCAAATCGTGGGACGAGGTGGATCAGGTGCCTGGGGTCGGGGACCACAAGCTCGACGCGCTCAAAGCAACGGCAGAGATCCGCTAGCCGCCTGATATAAGGCGGCCGTGCTCATCGAATGTGAGAAGTGCCACACCACCTACGTGTTGGATGACAAGCTCATCCCTCCGCAGGGAGCACCGGTGCAGTGCACGCGCTGTGGCCACGTCTTCACGGCCCGCGCCCAGCCTGCGATGCCCGCTTCGGCGCCGGCGGCCGTCGCAGCGAACAAGACCGTGATGTTCGGGGTGGGCGGCGCCGACGGCCCCGTGCCCTCGAGCAACCTCGCCCACGCGCCCGCCAACCGCACCATGATGTTCGGCGCGCCGGGTGGCGAGCCCGAGGCTCCGGCGGCTCCGGCGTCGGCGGCGGTGAACAAGACCGTCATGTTCGGTGTGCCCGGCGCGGTGCCCGCTCCAGCGGGGCCTCCGCCCGGCGCACAGCCCACGAACCGCACGATGATGTTCGGCGCGCCGGGCTCCGAGGCGAGCTCGGGCGCGGGGGCGCAGGCCACGAACCGCACGATGATGTTCGGCGCGCCGGGCGCGGCGGGGCCTGTTCCCGAGCCGTCGGCCCCGTCGCAGGCGGCCGCGAACAAGACGATGATGTTCGGCGCGGGCGGTGTCGAGGCGCCGCCGGCCCAGGCGAACCCGCGCAGCACGATGATGTTCGGCGCGGTGCCGCCGCCGAACCTGGGCTCGCAGCCGCCGCAGGCTGCTCCGCAGGGCCAGCCGCGGCCGTCGTCGCAGACGATGATGTTCGGTCCGCCGGCCGCGGCGCCTCCGCCGCCTCAGGCGCCGGCGCCGGGGCAGAAGCCGCCGTCGCAGACGATGGTGTTCGGTGCCACGGCCGCGGTGCCGCCGGCGGCGCAGCCGCCGA
>JAEUJP010000469.1 GCA_016793725.1 Myxococcaceae bacterium
ATGCACGTGAACAGCTTCTACATTCTCGCGACCGTCGCCGTCGTCGCGAACGGCCCCCACCTCGCCTCGACGTGGACGCGCGTCTACTTCGACAAGCGCGAGTGGCGTGAGCGCCCGCTGCTCATCGTGGGCATGCCGCTCACCATCGCCGCGACCGTCATCGGCCTGCTCATCTACCTCGAGGGCACCGGCCAGCGGCTGCTCAACTCGACGATTCTCTACTGGGCCACCTGGCACTTCGTCGCCCAGAACTGGGGCATCTTGCGCATCTACCAGCGCAAGTCGGGCGAAGACCCGAAGTCGGTCGCGATGCGGCTCGAGAAGCCGATTCTGTTTCTCTTCGTGCTCTGGTGCCTGCTCAAGCGCATCGACACCGGCCCGCGCGTGCTCTTCGGCACCGAGGTCTTCTACTACCGGCTGCCCACCGCGGTCGTCGACGGGCTGTGGGGCCCGCTCGCGTTTCTGCTCGCGGTGTACCTCTGGCAGCGCGTGAAAGAGCGCCACCAGCCCTGGGCGAAGGCCGCGTGGCTGCGCGGTGCGTTTTTGCTCTGCGCCTTCGTCGGCTTCTACGTGCCGTTTCAGCTGATCAAGACCGACGACACCTCGGCGTTCGCCGCGGCGGCCTGCTGGCACGGCATTCAGTACCTCGGCATCATGCGCTTCTACCACCTGAACACGTGGAAGGGCGGGGTGCACCCCGACGCGAAGATCATCTCGTGGGTGTCTCAGCCCGGGAAGCTCCGCCTCGCCCTGTACGCGGCGCTGCTCCTCGCGCTCGCCGGCGTCGGGTACGTCTTCATCTTCGCCGGAGCGGCCGTCTTCAAGCTGACCGGCCGGGGGTGGGACGAGTTCACCTGGGCCGGCATCGTGTGGATCAGCCTCACCTTGAGCCACTACTGGCTCGACGGAGTCATCTGGAAGCTCCGCAAGCCCGAGCTCGCGTCGAGAGTCGGCATTCCCACCTGAACGAGCCACAGCGCGTGCGACCGGCGACCGTCGTCATCGTGTGCGCGCTGTTCTCGGCTCGGGCCTTCGCCGCCGACGAAGACGTCGACGTCGACACCGATCAAGACCGCATCGGCCGCGTCGCCGCCGAGCTCGGCGCCGGCCTGCTCGGCGCCGCGCTGCCCCAGCTGTTGTGGGCGCCGTACTTCGTGCTGCCCAACGTTCGCGGCGCTGCTGCCTCGTTCTTGATCGCCGCCGCCGGCAGCCTCACGCCGCTCTCGGTCGCGACCTCGGTCTGGCTCGTGCACCGGAAGATGAAGGGGCAGGGCTACTGGGCCAGCGCGTTCGGTGGCGCGATGTTCGGCACCGTGGTCGGCGCCGGCGCCTTCGCGCTCTACGCCGTCGTCTCGAACTTCGGCACCACCGAGTACATCGTGCTCGCCGGTGTCGGCGGCGCCGTGCTGATGCTCGCCTCGACCGCCTTCATGATCGAGCTTCACCACGATCGGCGCGTCAGCGCCTCGTTCGCCCCGACCCCGGGCGGCGCGTTCGGCGCGATCACCGTTCGGTTCTAGAACAGCGCGCGCAGCCGCTCGCGCCCCGCCGCCGACTCGGCGTCGTCGGCCTTGCGCCTGAGCGCCTCGCCGTACATCTCGTGGGCGTGCCGCGCCCGCGCGCGCGCCTTCGCCTCGTCGCCCGCCGCCCGGTGCACCGCTGACAGCTCTTCGAGCAGCTGCGCGAACGTACGAATGCGCTGCACGTCGCCGAGCAGCTGCGCCCCCGACGCCGAGTCGACGAGCGCCAGCGCTCCGAAGTCGAGCCCGAGCAGATCGCCCGCGCCCCCCTCGAGCGTCTGCGCCGCCTCGTCGTACTTCTCGTCGCACTTGAGCTTCAGCGCCCGCGCGAGCAGCTCGGCGAGCTGCTTCACGGCGCGCATCACGAAGTCGCGGTCGGTCACGGGCATCGGCCGCAAGCACCCTAACCAGGGGCGCGCCCGACGCCAGCCGTTTCAGAACACGTACGAGATGCCCAGGTACGGCCCGTTGAAGACGTCTTGGTGCGCCACGCCGTCGACGAGCCCCCGGTCGTTCAGCAGTTGCACGCGCCAGCCGGCCCGAAAGCCCCAGTTCTCGACGCCCACCGCGAGCCCGAGCTTGCCGTCGAGCTGCGTGAACGGCCACGGCGTCACGTTCACCGAGCCCTCGAGCCCCAGCGGCCCGCCGAACCAGACCACCCCCGACATGCCGAACGTGGGCCCGACGGTGATGAGGTGCGGCGCCACGAACGCATCGGCGCCCGCCTCGAGCCGCAGCCGCCCGTATTGGCCCGTCAAGAACGCGAACGTCAGGTGCGCCGTGAAGGCGCCGATGTGATCGAACCCCTGGGTGCCGTCGTCGGTGCGCACGATGATGTCGGCCGCCGACAGCGAGACGCCCCAGCGCTCACCCTCGAACATCGCCTGCACCCCGAGGTTCGCGCCGCCGATGAAGCCCTGACCCTCGACCCCGACCGAAATGCGCAGCGGAGCCGCCACCTCTTCTTCGACCACGGGCTGCGGCCCGACCGGTGCCGGCGCCACCACCATCGGCGGCGCGTACCAATACGAATACCCATAGCCGTAGCCGAAGCCGCGGTACCGCCGGTAGTACGGTCGCGACGCGTAGCGCGTCGTCGAGAACCCCGACGACGGGGGCGGGGCAGGGCGCGAGTACACCGGGCTCGCCGAGTGGTAGCTCGACGCGCGCGACGACGAGTACGACGAGGAGGAGGAAGAGGACGACGACGAGCGCGAGCCACCGCTGCTCGATGAAGAAGAGCTCCCCGAGCTGCCGCCGCTCCCACCCTTGCCGAACCGCGCCTCCGCGGGCCCCGCCAGCGCCACCAAAACCATGAACACTGCCGCCGGTCTGACCATGCGAAGCTACCGACGAGACCCCCTGGGGAAAAATTCACCATGTGGCTTTGGCTGCTCCTCACCCTCGCTGCCCCCGACGTCCGCTACCTGGCGCTCGGCGACTCGTTCACCATCGGCACCGGCTCGTCAGAGGCCCAGGCCTTTCCCTCCCGCCTCAAGGGCCTGCTCGAGAAGAAGGGCCAGACCGTCAAGCTGCTCAACCCCGCCGTGAACGGCTACAGCACCCAGGAGCTCATCGATGACGAGCTGCCTCACATCGCCACCTTCAAGCCCACGCTCGTCACCGTCGCGGTCGGCGCCAACGACCTCGTGCGCGGCCGCGGCCCCGACGCCTATCGCAAGAACCTGAAGACGATCTTCGCCGCCCTGCCACGCGCCGCCCGCGTCATCGCGCTCCCCCAACCCGACTGGAGCCAGAGCCCCGTCGCCGAGGCCTTCGGCGACCCGATGGAGCTGAAGGCCCGCATCGGCGCGTACAACGCCATTCTTCAGGAAGAGGCGAAGCTCGCCGGCGCCCGCTACCTCGATCTGTGGCCCTTGATGCGCCGGCAGGCCGACGCCAAGAAGGTCGCCCCCGACGGTCTGCACCCCAGCGCCGCCGCCCACCTCGAGTGGGCCGAAGCCCTCGCGAAGGAGCTTTGAGAGACCCGTGCCCGAATACCCCGACCTGACCGTCTACCTGAAGTGCCTCGAGCCCCGCGTGCTCGGCCGGCCCTTGAAGAAGGTTCGCCTCGGCAGCCCGTTCGTGCTCCGCAGCGTCGAGCCTCCGCTCATCGCGTGCGAGGGCCGCCACGTTCAGGAGCTCCGCCGCCTCGGCAAGCGGCTCGTCTTCGGTCTCGAGGGCGGCCTGTTCATGGTGATTCACCTGATGATCGCCGGCCGCCTGCAGTGGAAAGAGCAGTCTGGCGCCAGGCTCCCCGGCCGCGCCGGCCTCGCCGGCTTCGACTTCGAGACCGGCACCCTCATTCTCACCGAGGTCAGCACCAAGAAGCGCGCGTCGCTCACCGTCGTGCAGGGCGAGGCCGCGCTCCACGCCATCGACCGCGGCGGCATCGAGCCCATGGCCGCCGCGTTGGGCACCTTCGCCGACGCCTTGCGCCGAGAGAACCACACGCTCAAGCGCAGCCTCACCGACCCGCGCCTCTTCTCGGCGATCGGCAACGCGTACTCCGACGAAATTCTACACCGCGCGAAGCTCTCGCCCATCAAGCAGACCAAGACCCTCACCGGCGACGAGATCGCCCGCCTCTACGCCGCCACCCACGCCGTGCTGAAAGAGTGGGCCGACCGCCTCATCGCCGAGGCCGACGGCGGCAAGGGCTGGCCCGAGAAGGTCACCGCCTTTCGCCCCGAGATGGCCGTGCACGGCAAGTACAAGCAGCCGTGCCCCACCTGCGGCTCGCCCGTGCAGCGCATCGTGCACGCCGAGAACGAGACGAACTACTGTGCGAGGTGCCAGAACCAGGGCCGGCTGTTGGCAGACCGATCGCTCTCGCGCCTGCTCAAAGAAGATTGGCCCAAGACCCTGGAAGAGCTGGAGGATTATGTGGCCACCCGTGCCAGCACACAGTAAAGACGCGCGGAAGATGAAGGCTGCGCCCCTGCTGCTGATCCTCGTTTCACTGCCGGTGTTCGCTGCCGGCGCCGCCGAAAAGACCGGCCCCGAAAAGACCACCGGCGAAAAGACGCTCTGGCTCGTTCGCCCGCTCTACCCCGGCCAAGAAGCGCTCGCCGGCCGCACCGAGCAGGCCCTCGACAAGCTCACCCCCGCCGCGCTGAGGCCCAACCAGGTCATCGGCCGCGCCGAGCTCGTCGCCGCGCTCAAGGGCAAGAAGGCCGAAGATCTGCCCTGCTTCCTCGGCGAGACCCGCTGCGCCGACCCCATCGACCCCTTCGTCGCCGGCCTGGGCTTCGAGCGCGTCGTGCTGATTCAGGGCGGCCAAGACGAGGGCGGCTTCAAGTTCAAGGTCGTCAGCTACGAGCCCCACACCGGCAAGACCATGGCCGCCAGCGCCACCGACACCAACCTCGACAACGCCCTGCTCGGCGCCGTCGCCAAGGTCGTCTCGGTCGCCGCCGTGCTCGACGTCACCACCTCGCCGCCCGGCGTCACCGTGTTCGTCGACGATCGCAAGGTCGGCGTCACGCCCCTCTCGACCCAGGTGCTGCCCGGCGAGCGCGTCGTGCGCCTCGACCTGAAGCTCCATCAGGGCATCGAAGAGACCGTCATCGTGCCGATGCGCGGCGCCGTGAAGCTCGACAAGACGCTCGAGAAGGTCGCCGCCCGCATCGTCATCACCGCGCTCCCCGCCGGCACCAGCATCTCGGTCGACGGCCAGGTGCTCGGCAAAGACCGCGTCGATCGCGGCATTCAGCCCGGCATTCACACCATTCGGCTCACCGCCGAGAACCACAAGGCGTTCGAGCAGACCGTTCAGGTGAAGGCCGACGATCAGCTGATCCTCGACAAGACGCTCGAGCCCATCGCCGGCGCCGTGCCGCCCAAAGAGATCATCGTCATTCAGAAGCCGCCGCCCCCGCCAGTGCAGCCGCCCCCGCCGCCGCTCTCGCTCACCGAGCAGCTCGAGGCGCGCCGCAGCTACTTCTACGTCGGCTTCGAGTACGACCGGTACCAGGGCGGCGGCCTCGTCTCGCACCGCTTCGGCGACGAGGGCAACGCCCGCAGCTCGTACATCGAGTCGGGCAACCGCGAGCTCATCGGCGCCACCTTCGAGTTCGGCTACCTCGGCAAGTACTTCGGCCTCGCCGCCATCGGCGGCAGCGTCATGTTCCTCGACCGCTCGTGGACCATGACGATCGGCCGCGTCGCCAACAAGACCCTCACCGGCAGCGCCGCCAACTGCCCCACCGGCGAAGACACCTTCGACGACACGTCGATGATGAACGTCTGCCACCCCACGCAGATTCAGGCGAAGCTGATGGTGCTCAACCTGCGCGTCATTCAGCCCGCCTTCCGCATTCAGGTGTGGCGGTTCATGTTCATGCTGCAGGCCGGCTTCGAGGTGCGCATCGGCCACCTCACCCAGCAGACCACCGACACCATGCCGACCGTCTCGTACAACGACGGCTTCATGGTGATGGACCTCGGCGTCTCGGGCCGCGTCGGCTTCCGCTTCTACATCGTCGACGGCCTCTTCGTTTATGCGAACTACAAGCTCGCCGGCTGGTTCGTGAGCCCCTTCGACCCCGACGGCGCGCTCAACCCCGACGGCGGCAGCAAGCAGAAGACCTCACCGCTCAACCAGGGCTTCTCAGGGGGGCTCGGCTATGCCTTCTAGTGTTCTGCTGCTCCTGTCGCTCGCCGCCTCCGAGCCCCTGGTCGGCGCCGGCGTCGGCAACGCCGACACGTTCATCACCGAGGGCACGAAGCAGTACAACGCCAAGCAGTACCCGAAGGCGATCGACAACTTCACCAAGGCCACCCGCGCGAACCCCGCGCTGTTGCCTCCGTACCTGCAGCTCGCGCGCAGCCTGCTCGCCGCAAAGCAGATCTCGCGCGCCTGCTACGTCTACCGCGTCTACCTGAAGGCCACGCCTGATACGCCCGACCGCAAGAAGGCCCAGGCCGAGAGCGATCAGTGCGAGCGCCAGCTCAAGACCGCCAAGAACCAGCCCGCAGATCTCTCGGGCAAGTACGTCGACACCAAGGCCGCGTTCTTCGCCGCGCTCGACAAGAGCCAGATTCTCGACAAGGGCGGCGCCCACGAGTCGCTGAAGGCCCTCGTCAAAGACGGCTACATGGGCCCCGACCTCGGCGACATGGCGAGCAAGCTCGGCGCCGCCGCACAAGCCGCCGCCGACGACGTGCACAAGCGCGCCATCGCCTACGAGAAGCTCTCGGCCGACGCCCTCAAGTCGGCCCGCGCCCTCTACCAGGTCGCCCAAGACGTCAGCGTCAACGTGCAGCACGCCGCCGCCGCCAGCGCCTTCTGCGATGGCCTCGCCCACCTGCAGTCGAAAGATCTCAAGAAGGCCGAGGCCCTCTTCGCCGAGGCCGCGAAGGCCGAGCCGACGAACAAGGAATACACGTTCTACCGCGCCGTCGCCCTCGTTCAGGCCGGCGACAAGAAGGGCGCCCTGAAGGTGCTCGACAGCGATCTCAAAGACGACCCCCGCACCGAGGTCTTGCGCACGTCGCTCGCTGTCGGCGATTCTCCCGAGGCTGGCGCCACCGAGCTCGAGCGCCTGCTCTTCTCTCGGAGATACCCGGCTGAGAAGTAGGCGTTAAGGGCCGGGAGAGAACTCGTGGCCGTCTTCATCTGTCAGTCGTGTGGCAATGAGCACTCCTCGTGGGAGGGGAAGTGCCCGAAGTGCGGCCAGACCGAGATCATCAAGCTCAACCAGGCCCACGACAAGATGATCGACCGGGTCATCAAGGGCAAGTTCAAGCTCGTGCGCAAGCTGGGGCAGGGCGGCATGGGCGCCGTCTACCTCGCCGAACAGCTCGGCATCGGCGCCCGCGTCGCCATCAAGTTCCTGAAGAGCGAGTTCAGCGACGACGTCGAGATCGCCCGGCGCTTCATGAACGAGGCGAAGTCGTACGCTCGCGTCGCCCACCCCAACGCCGTCGTCTTTCACGACTTCGGCCAAGACGACGACGGCAACCTCTTCATCGCGATGGAGTACTGCGAGGGCGTCGACCTGAAGAAGGTGATCGCCGAGCAGAAGCGCCTGCCCGTGCCCGACGCCGTCGACATCGTGCTCCAGGTCGCCGACGTGCTCGCGAACGCCCACACCAAGGGCGTCGTTCACCGCGACCTGAAGCCCGAGAACATCATGCTGCGCAAGGGCCTGCGCGGCATTCACGCCAAGGTGCTCGACTTCGGCATCGCACGGCTCATGGGCGAGGGCACCCGCCTCACCGTGCAGGGCGCCATCGCCGGCACGCCGCGCTACATGAGCCCCGAGCAGGTCGAGGGCAAAGACGTCGACCACACCGCCGACATCTATTCGCTCGGCATCATGACGTTCGAGGCGCTCACCGGCGTGCAGCCGTTCGATGGCAGCACCATCGCCGAAATTCTGCGCCGCCAGGTGCTCGACCCCATGCCCCACCTGTGGGACATCTCGGCCGACCTCGAGTACCGAGAGCTCGACGCCGTCATTCAGAAGGCCACCGCCAAGAAGAAGGGCGACCGCTGGCCCGACATGACCGCGTTCGCCAGCGCCCTCGCCCAGGCGACCCCGACGCTGCTCGGCAAGCCCTCGACGCTGTCGTCGATTCCGCGCGTCATCTCGGCCAACTCGGCCAACCCGCTCCCCGTCGTCACGGTCGAAGACGGCACCCAGAACACCATCGTTCGCGCCGACTCGGTGCCGCCCGAGAAGGGCGCCACCGCCCTCGAGCCCGCGCTCCTCAACAAGACCATCAACGCGCCGCCCCCCGAGGGCACCGCTCAGAAAGACCCCTCGCTCTACATCGCGCCGAGGTCGAAGGCGCCCTTCGTGGTGCTCGGCCTCGCCGTCGTCGCCATGCTCGGCGGCGGCGCCTTCGTCTTCAAAGAGCGGCTGTTCGGCAGCGACGTCGTCGTGCCACCGCCGAAGCCGAAAGACCCCGAGGTCGTGGTGAAGAAGCCCGACCCCCCCGAGGTGGTGAGGCCCCCGGTCATCGACGTCGCCCAGAACGAGCGCGACATCGATCGCGGCCGCGACTTCAGCGCCCGCGGCAAAGGAGCGTGGGACCGCGGCGACATCGAAGAGGCCTACACCTTCTTCCGCGACGTGCCCGTCGGTACCCCGTTCAAAGAAGAGGCCCTTCAGTTCATGGCCAAGGTCGACACCATTCGCGAGAAGGTGAAGGCCGGCAAGGCCGCCCACCACCGCGGCGACTGCAACAGCGCCGTCGCCCAGTTCGACGCGGTGCTCAAGCTGAACCCGAAGATCGCCGACGCGCGCAGCGGCCTCGCTGCCTGCCGTCAGGGCTCGCTGCCCACCACCCTCGACCCGTGAGCCGAACCCCACGGCCGCTCATTCGGCCGGGCGGGCCCGTCGCGACGCTGTTCGCCGCGCTCGTCGTCGGCTTCGTGCGCCGCTTGCCGCGAGGCCTTCGGCGCGCGCTCGCGGCGGGCCTGGCCGGCCTCGCCTACGCCCTCGGCATTCGCCGCCGCGTCGCGCTCGACAACCTGGGCCATGCCTTTGCCGACCTGACCGAGGCCGAGCGGCGCGCCATCGCCCGCGGCGCCTACCGCCACCTCGCTGAAGTCGCGCTCGACAGCGTCGTCGCCGACCAGATTCCCGACGCCGAGCTCGAAGAGACCGTCGTCGTCGACGACTGGGGCGCCCTCGGCGCCGCGCTCGAGAAGGGCGGGGTGCTCATCGCCAGCGCCCACCTCGGCAGCTGGGAGCTGCTGCCTCAGGTCATGGCCCGCCGCCAGGTGAAGCTCAGCGCCGTCGTTCGCCCGCTCGAAGGTGCGTTCAACGCGAAGGTGGTCGCCGCACGCCAGGCTGCTGGCGTCGAGCTCATTGTTCAGCGCGGCGCGTTGAAGCACATGATCCGCGCGGTGCGCGCAGGGCGCTGCGTCGTGCAGCTCATCGACCAGTCACTGCCCGCCGAGGCGGGCGTGTTCGTGCCCTTCTTCGGCCGCATGGCGAGCACCACCCCCGCGCTCTCGATGGCCGCGCTGCGCACGAAGGCGCCCGTCTTCGTCGTGGTCTCGGTGCGCGACGGCGACCGTCACCGCTTCTTTTTCGAAGGCCCGATTCCGGTGGTCGAGACCGGCGATCGTCGCGCCGACGTCGCCGCCCACACCGCGAAGCTCACCGCCGTGATCGAGGGCTACGTGCGGCGATACCCCAGCCAGTGGCTCTGGCTCCACCGGAGGTGGAAGGTTCAGCCTCCGTGACGCCACAGCTCGTACGCGAACCCCGTCGCGATCAGCGAGAGCAGCGCGCCCACCAGGCCGGCCACACGGTCTGCGAGCGGCTCTCTTCGCCTGACCGGCCCCAACAGGCCTCCCAGCGCGCCGAGCGCGATCATCGGGCAGATGACGAGCGCCGGGCTCGTCTGCCAGAACGCACGAATCACGAGTATGGCTACGCCAGCGACCGGGCCGGCGAGCAGACCCGTGAAGAACGCCTTCGTCACGGGCGAACCGGGCTCCGACTCAGGCGCCGCGGGGGCCTCGGCGGGCACCTTCGCGCGGCAGACCTCACACATTCGCTGCGGGTCGCTCTCGGTCGAGGCGAACGGGCGGTTGCAGCTGTAGCAGCGCCGCGTGAGCTCGGGCGGCCCAGGCAGCGGCGCCATGCAGTGCTCGCAGCACTCGCCCCGCGCGAGACCCGACTCAGCCTTGCCGCACGACGGGCACGTGCGCATCGCAGCCGCGGAGCCTACCCCGCGCCGGTCGACGTCGTGGAGCCGCTCCTGGCCCCGCGCGCGCGCGCACGGTCACTCGCGGCTCGGCCCTCGAACCGACGGTTTGCCCCGCGAGCCCGGCGGCCGTTCTCGCTGGCTTGCGCGAGCCTCAGTTCGCGTCGACGACCCAGCTCGGGTCGCACGCGTACGCCGGGCAGCCGCCGTTCGTGCTCGGCCAGCTGGTCAGCGTGTAGCCGTCGGCGCAAGCAGGCACCACCGCCGCGCAGAAGCGCTGCGGCACGCACGACACCGGCACCACGCAGCGATCAGCGTCGCGCCGGTAGCCCCACGTCTGCCCGTCGGCGCAGTTCGTCGGGCGGAACAGCGGGCACGGGCCCGCGACCTCGGGCAGCTTGAAGAACACATTCGTCGCCGCGAAGATCTTCTCTTCGCCCTGCTTCACCCACGTGCCGCTCGTGATCGCCCCGTCTTCGGTGGCGCGCTTGTCGAGCCAGTTGCCCGACACCAGGCCCGCCGTCGGAGCCGCGAGGTCGAGGCCGTGAAACAGAATCTGCGCCGTGTAGTTCACCCGGCGCGCCCCCAACGTCGCGCACGGAGCGCGGAAGCACTGAATGTTCACCTCTTCGATCTTCACGAACGCGTCGGCAGTGCCAAGAGGCTTGCCGGGCAGCCCGCGGTAGGCCTCGCTCACGATGAACGGCCGCGTGTTGAACGTGCTCTCTTTCGGCCCCAGCTTGCCGCGCAGCACCACTTCTTCGCCGCCCGCGATGCGGCCCTGATCTTCGTCAGACAGGTTCGACCCCGTGAAGTCGAGCCCGCTCACGTACACCTCGTTGAGGTTCACGCGGTTGAGGTCGTGCACCCAGTACCCGCCACACAGCGGAGCAATACACTTGCGGTAGTCGCGGCGAACCCCCACGAACGTCCGCGACGTCGCCGACAGCTCGGCGCCTTCAGCCAGCGTGTCGTTCAGATCGTCTTGCTCGACCGTCGACTCGTTCGAGACGCCACAAGCTGCTGCCACCACTGCAAAAACGATAAGGGCATTGCGCATGTGGGTGCAGGTACCCCGTCGTCACACCCCGCGTCAAGCGTCAGATGTTCACGCGCAGGCCCAGCCCGAACGACGCCGCCGGAGCCGGCACGAACGGCGTCAGCGTGCCGTCGGGCAGCGCGATCGCGGGGAAGTAGGGCTTGAGCTCGCCGCCCTTGCTCCCGAAGTTCCCCGACACGAACGTCTCGATCGACAGGTAGGTCAGCACGCGAAAAAACACGTCGAGGCGCGCGATGCCCGACAGGTCGGTGAAGTTCATCAGCAGCGAGAAGTTCCCGCTGATCCACCTCGCTTGCGGCAGGCCCGCCAGCAGCACGAACGCTGCCCCGTAGTGCTGTGCCGCATAGAAGGCCGTGTAGTCGTTCTGCTGAAACAGCACGGGGTACAGCAGGGGGCTGTTCACGCCCACGGGGTTGTAGAAGTACTCGACGCCCACCGTCAGCACGTTGATGTCGAGAAAGGGAATCGCGACCTGCGCCCCGACCGCCACCTGCGCCACCACGCCGCTGCCCTGCTCCTGGGTATAGAAGCCGAGCGGGTTCATCGTCGGGTCGACGCCGTCGCGCAGCCGCCGCACCGTGAAGTCGCGCCCGTCGCGAAACGCGACCTCACCCAGCAGGTCGACCGGTATCGGGTCGGGCAGCGGAAACGAGATGTCGATGCCGTAGCGCGGCCGCCGCCCCTGCACGAACGCCGCGTCGAAGCCCACTTCGGCCCGCACCTTCGGAATCACGAACTCGGCCCGGCCCGCACCGCCGAGCTGCCCCAGCGTGCTCGCCGGCCCGTTGTTGTCGAGCAGCCCATACGCGTAGAAGTTCCACCCCAGCTTCTCGATCGGCAGGTGCAGCTTCAGCGCGTTCACGCCGAGGCGGAGGTCGAACGGCTGCAGCGGGTCTCTGCGCTGCGCGTTGATCGCGTCGGTCGGGTTCCAGATGCGCGCCGTGCCCCACTTGATCTTCTGCCGCCCCACCGTCACGAACACCGTGCGCGCGATGTCGAAGCGCAGGTACATCTGGTCGAGAAACACCGCCAGGTTCTGGCTCGGCGCCGACACCGTCGACAGACCCTGGCCCGAGAAGCCCGACGCCTGCCCCGTCGCGCGCGTCGGCTCGTACAAGAGTCTCCCGACCACGATGCCGCGCACACGGTCGATCGGCTGCGCGTCGAGATACGCGTCGAGCAGGTTCGGCGCGCTGAACGTCACCTTGTCGACCGGCTGGTTCTCGGCCCGGTAGCCCTGCGCCCGCAGGTACAGCGTGCCGCCGATCTTCAGGGGGTCGGTCTTCTCGTCACCCGTGTCGAAGCGGTTCTTGCCGACCGCCCCCAACATGCTCGAGTCGCGCTCGTCGGTGCCGCCGTCGGCCGTGAACGTCGCGCCCGTGTCGAACAGCACGTCGTCGCGCTCGCGACCCGGCGCCGACGACACCGGCGCAGGCGCGCCCGCATCGACGGCCAGCTCGACCGGCGACTCCCCGAACATCTCGGCCTCGTTGCGAGGGTCGCTCTGCGAGAGCAGCGCGACCACCACCCACGAGATCATCGCGACTTGCTCTCGAGCCAGGCCTTCGTGAACAGGTTCGCGTCGAGCGGGCTCAGGTCGACCGACTTGAAGATGATCATCGTCTTGTTCGACTTTTCGATCTCGTCGAAGATCCGAATCTCGCCGGGGAACCAGACGTCGGCCTTCTTCGACTCCGAGAAGATCTTCTGCCACTTCGGGTAGTACGACGTGCGCGCGAGCCGCCCCGACAGCGCGAACTCCTGCCGCTTGAGCAGGTTGTGCGTCGCCTTGTCGAGCCACAGCTCGATGATCGGGTACGCCACGTCGATGCCCTCTTTCACCGTCAGCTTGAGGTGCAGCGTGTCGAACTTGCCCAGCTTCTCTTCGCCGACCAGCTCGGGGTCGAACTCGATCGCGAGCCGCGACTCGTCGAAGTCCTGCCGCCGCGAGTTGGTGCCGCCGATGCGCTCGCGCTCGGTCGTGCGCTCCCACTTGCCGACGTTCGGGTCGTACAGCCACAGGTTCTTGTCGAGGCGCAGGTACCCCTTGCCCTCTTCGCTCTTCGGCTTCGTGAACAGCAGCACCAGCTTGTCGTCGGCGTCGCGGCGATAGATGATCAGCTCGCGCACCACGTCGGCTTTGTCTTTTTCGCTCTGCTCCAGATAGACGAGCGACTTGTAGTCGCCCGTCGCGCTCTGACGAACGTCTTGCTCGGCCAAGAGCTTCACCAGCTCTTCTTTCGGCAGCTGAGCGTAGGCCGAGGCTGCGAAGAACAGACCTGACGCGATGATGATTGAACGCATGCTGGTTACCCCACGTGCTGCATCGCCGTGACCGGCTTGAGCTGCGCAGCGATGGCTGAAGGAATGAGAGAGATGGCCGTGATCACCGACGTGATGAACCCGACCGCGACGACCGTCCACAGCACCGTCGGAAACACGTTCAGATGGTCCGACATCAAGATGAACTGAAAGCCCGGCGGCAGCGTGATGTTCGCCCCGTTGATGATTGCCGCCAGCCCCACCGCCAGCACGGCGCCCGCCACCGTGCTCGTCAGGCCGAGCAGCGAGCCTTCGGCCAAGAACGTCGCGCACACCATCGGCCGCTGCATGCCGATCGCCCGAAGCGTGCCGATCTCGCGCGTGCGCTCACGAATCGAGATCCACATCACGATCATGATGCCGACCCCCACCACGCCCATGAACACGATCGCGATGAAGAACGAGAGAAAGTTCATCAGGTCGACCGTCCACGCCACGAAGTTCACTTCGTCTTTCCAGTTCGTGATGTCGAGCTTCTGCCCCGTCCACGCTTCGCGCGTCACGTTCTCGAACTTGAAGAAGAACGCCCGCGGGTCTTCCTCCATCATCAGGTACCCACCTGCCGTCAGCGCCTCCCGCAGCTTGTCTTGCGTCTTTCTCAGCACCGCGAGGTCGGTCGTCGGCATGTACACCTGCAGCGCGCCCGTCGCGTCGTCGTTCAGCTGGTACAGCTGCCTCAGGCTCTTCTCGTTGATGAAGCTCGAGAACTGGCTCATCATCCCCATGTTCTGCGCGATGGCCACCACCGTCACGTCGAGCGTGTTGTTCACCCCGCGCGGCGTCGGCGCCTGAATCGTCAGCCCGTCGCCCACCTTCACCTCGAGGTCGCGCGCCTGGTCTTCGAACAACATGATCGTGCCCGGCTTCTCGAGCGCCTCGATCTTCCCCTCTTTGATCTTGAGCACCGAGGCGAGCCCCGTCTCGCTCTTCACGTCGATGCCCGTGAGCCCGAACATCTTGTTCGTGCCCGAGTCAGAGATGATCTTCGCCCAGCCGCGCCCGCGCTGAACGATGTACGTGTGCTCGGGCACCGTCTTCTTGATGACGTCGACGACGTTCTTGTAGCGGGTCACCACCGGCGCCGCCTGGCCCGCCGTCACCTTGTAGAAACCCGAGACGTTCACGTGCCCGCTCATCAACGTCGTCGACGACTCGACGAGCGTGCGATTCATCGCCTCGGCGATGCCGAGCAGCGTCATCATGATGATCGTCACGAACGCCACCGACGAGCCGAGCACCATCAGCCGGCGCCGGTGCTGCAGCAGGTTCAAGAACGCGACCCGCCACACCGTCACCTTGGTGAGCATGTCGAGCACCATGCGGGCCATGAACGGCACCCAGCGCGGCGCCGCGACGAACAGCAGCACCGGCCAGAAGAAGATCCAGACGAGAACTTGGCGTGGGGTCATGGCATCACTCCGAGGCCTGCATCGCCGTCACCGGCGCGACGCGAACGGCGAGGAACACGGGCACCAGCACCGCGAGCAGCGACACGAACAGCGTCGTCACCACCGAGAACACCAGGTTCGCGACGTCGAGGTCTGGCCGCAGCGCCGGGCCCGAGAAGAAGAAGTACAGCTCGTCACGAAACGCGGGAATGCCGGTGGCGTGCAGGTAGACGACCGTCGCGGCGCCGACCAGCGCGCCGAGAATGCCGAACACCAGCGTCAGCACCACCGTCTCGGTGAACACCATGCCCACCACGAACGGCCGCTGTGCACCGATGGCGCGCAGGGTGCCGATCGTCGCCGTGCGCTGCAGCGTCGCGATGGTCACCCCGATGCTCACCACGATCAGCGCCACCAGCGCGAACGCCACCACCATGCCCACCAGAATGAGGCGGAACACGTCGATGAACTGCCCCAGCGCGCCGGCTGCCTGACTCCAGCTCACCACCCAGATCTCGGGTCGGGCGCCCTCCATCAGCGTGTCGAGCGTCTGGTACGCAGCCGGGTCGAGCCGCGCCCGCTCGTTGAACAGCGCCTCTTTGAACGCGATCAGCTGATCGTCGTTCGGGCCGTCTTTGCCCGCGGCGCGCTGCTTCTCACCGTCGATCACCGGGCCCGCCGCCGCCGCGAGCATGAAGGGCAGCTTCTTGTCGTCGAGCAGCTTCTGCGCCGCCGCGACCACGTCGGCCGCAGGCGCCTTCTTCGCCGCCGCGAGCAACGTCTCGATCTCGGCGCGCGTCGCCACGATCGCCTCGGGTGAGCCGTCTTTCAGCGTCACCGCCGCGTGCATCACCACGCCGTTGTCGATCTCGGCTTGGGTGTAGACGCGCGTCGCCTTCTCGGCCGCCGTCTCGCGCAGGCCGCTCGCCCGCTCGAGGTCGACGATCTTGCTCTCTTTCGTCTCGACCACCGCCACCGCGTCGTCAGAGCCGAACAGATCGGCCTCGGCGTTCTCGCGGCTCACCGACTTCGCCTTCGTCGTGTCTTTCAGCGCCTGCAGCTCGGCCGCCTTGTCTGACGTGAGAAAGCCATAGAGCTCGCGAAAGCTCACCATGTCGATGAGCGCCGCCGCACCCGCGACCGGCGACTTCTCGAGGCCGTTGAACTCGAAGATGCCGTACACCTTCACCGAGACCGCCTCGAACCCGCCCGACCGCCCGAAGCTCCGCAGCGTCATCGTGTCGCCCACCTTCACGCGGTACAGCGCGAGCATCGGCGCGAGCTCGGCGTAGAAAAACTTGTACCGCTCGTCGAAGTTGTCGTCGGTCAGCTTGAAGAACGACGAGAGCAGGGCGGCGAGATCGGCTTCTTGCGAGCTCAGCGCCTTCTGCAGCTTCTCGACCGCCTGCTTCGTCTGAATGCCGTCGAGCTGCAGCACGATCTCGCGCGGCTGCGTCTGGTTCTCGCGCAGCCACCGCTGCAGCTCTTTGTCGTCTTCGTTCGAAATTTTTCGCCCGGCTTCACGTGCGTCGCGAATCTTGTCGAGCCGGCGCGCGTTCTTGAGCTTCAGGTACTCCTGCTGAAAGAAGCGGGGCAACAAGATGCCGCGCCGGCCCTTCGGCACGCGCTCGCCCTCGACGATCTGCAGCCGGTCGAACGTCTGCTGGTACGCGTCGAGGTCGGTGCCCAGGTAGCGAATGAAGAGCAGGTCGGCGTCGGCGACCATCGGCGACACCTTGTTCTCGAGCAGCTCGAGGTGCGCGTAGGGTTCTTGGTCGAACGTCGACCAGAACTCTTCGCTGGCCGTCTTCGTGAGCGCCGCCTTCTCTTCGGGGTCGACCGATTCTGCGGTGCCGAGCTCGGTCACCTTTTCCAGGTCTTTCGCGAGCAGGCCGATCATGTTGCGCACGTGGCCCTTCACGCTGTCGGCCTGTGCCCTGAAGTCGGCCTCGCTCAGCGCCGTCTTCGGGTCTTGCTGGTTGCGGTAGAGCGCGCGCAGCTTCTCGAGCGTGAGGTCGATGGTGTTGCCCGAGCCCAACATGGCGCCGCTCGTGCCCTGCGGCACCACGCTCTTCACGTTGGGCAGCTGCAGGAGCTTCGCCTTCAGCTCCGAGAAGCCCTCGATCGGCGCGAGGTTCGAGTCGCTGCCGTCGAACTTGCCGTACACCTCGAGCTTCTCTTTGCTCCGCGCCGAGTACACCTCGAGGTGGCCCGTCACGCTGCCGACGATGCTCTTCGAGAGCGAGCGGTCGAGCGTGCCGAACAGCGCACCGCCGACGACCAGCAAGGCGGCGCCGAAGAACAGCACGACGCCGACGAGAATGTTGATGCCGCTGCCGAACAGGTTCGCGAACGCGATGCGAACCAGCACTGCGAGTTTCGAGAACATGGGTGGGTCTCTCGTTCTTCAGCTCGCCGCGGGGGCGGGTGCCTTGTCGACGGCGCTCTGGAGGGCGTGCTGCACGGCAGCGTCGGCCGACTCTTTGCCGATGATCTTGCCGTCGGCGAGACGCACCACCGAGTCGGCGTGCTTCATCACGCGGTGATCGTGGGTCGAGAAGATGAAGGTCGTGCCCTTCTTCTGGTTCAGATCTTTCATCAGGTCGATGATCGCCTCGCCGGTCGCCGAGTCGAGGTTCGCCGTCGGCTCGTCGGCGAGCACGATGCTGGGCTCGGTCACGAGCGCGCGCGCGATCGCGACGCGCTGGCGCTGGCCACCCGAGAGCTCCGACGGGCGATGCTTCGCGTGGGTGTCGATGCCGACCGCCGCGAGCAGCTCCATCACGCGCTTCTTGCGCTCGGCGCCGCCCAGCTTGTTCTGCAAGAGCAGGGGCAGCTCGACGTTCTGGTACACCGTCAGCACCGCGACGAGGTTGAAGCTCTGGAAGATGAAGCCCAGCGTGTCGAGGCGCAGCTGCGTCAGCTGGCGCTCAGACAGCGTGCCGGTGTTCTGCCCGGCGACCTCGACCACGCCGCGCGTCGCCGTGTCGACACAGCCGATGAGGTTCAACATCGTCGTCTTGCCGCTGCCTGACGGGCCCGCGATCGAGATGAACTCGCCGCGCTCGACCTCGAGCGAGACGCCGCGCAGCGCGGGCACCACCACCTTGTCGAGGCGGTACTCCTTCACGACGTCGCGAATGGAAACGATGTTGTTGGGCATGGCGTTGGAGGTCCCTAAATTCAACGGGTGAGAGCGTCAAAGAGAATCGATCAGCCGGTCTGCTTCTTCGGGTGAGAGTTTTTTCTGGCGAACGAGCTCGAGAATCGTGCGCAGCTCCGACGGGCTCTCGCTGACGGCGACCCCGGTCGGGTCTGAGAGCCACGCCTTGCGCCAGTCGGGCCAGTCGCCGTGCCTCGGGTCGTCGTACGCCGCGCCTTCGCGCACCTTCACCGCGCCGAGCTCGGCTTCGACCTTGATGACGGTGTCGGCTGTGGGGTTCGACGGGTACTTCGTGCGCGTGCTGCCCATCACCGTGCGCGACTCGATGCGCACGTCGAGCCCCGGCGTGAGCTCGAGCTTCACGGAGCCCATCGTCGAGTGCACCGTGTGCGCGCCCGGGTCGAGCTGCACGACGTCGAGCAGCGCCTCGCCGGCGCCCGACTCGACCTTGAAGGTGCCGCCGAGGCGCTTTCCCACGATCTGCCCGGCCTTCGCGCGCAGGTTGAACCGCCCGCGGGAGTCTTCGACCATCAGCTGGCCCGCGTTGGTCGCGACCTCGAGGTCGCAGCCGGCGAGCCCGCGAATGCGCACCTCGCTCATGTTCGCCGCGATGCGCGCCTTCACGCCCTGGGGCAGGTAGAGGCGAAACTCGCCGCCGTAGCGCGCGCTGAGCAGCGTGCTCACCATGCCCGGCCCGAAGTCGGGTGCCCCCTTCCACCCGGCGATGCGCACGCGCAGAACGTCACCCGCCTGCGTGACCTCGAGCGGCGTGCTCTTCGCTTCGATGCGCGGCTGCGCCCCCGGCTCGATGGCCTGAACCTCGATGCGCGAGGCACTCGCGTCGAAGTCGAGCACCGGCTTCGGGCCGAAGGGCAGGGCCCAGGTCTTCTGCTTCATGGCCGCTCTTTCTCTTTCTTGAGCAATCGCTCGGCTTCCTGCGCGTCGATCTCCCCGTTTGAGAGCCTCTCGAGCACGTCTCTGCGCGACCGCGATTGCTTCGGCGCCCGCCCGTCACCGTCGATCACTCCGATCGCGGCCATGATCTCGTCGAGTCGCGATACGACCGTCGGGTACGAGACCCCCAGCGCCTGCTCGACGTCTTTGATCTTCCCCCCGCACGTCACGAACACCCGCACGAAGTTCAGCTGCTCACGCGTCAGCCGCGCCGGCCAGTCGAGCGTAAAACGCCCCTCCACCGCACTGCCGCACGTCGCGCAGCGCACGCGCTCCACGTACAACGCCCCGCTGCACACGGGACATTGTGGAGGAATCAGGTGCGAATGCTCAATCATGGCCTCTTCAATGCCCATCGTAGTTAATTTTGTCAATATCGAACTTGATAAAATCAAGTTTGCGGGTCGACGCCTCTTCTTCTAGGGTGTTGGGCATGGCCAAAAAGCCGTCGCCTCAGCCGGAGCCGCAAGAGATCGAAGGGCCGAAGTACCCCCACATCGAAGCGTTCGCCGAGCACGCGGGCACCGAAGACGTGATCAGCATCTTTGCGCCGCTGAAAGACAGCCTGGGCGGGGTGAAGGGGCCCCGAGCAGACGCTGCCAAGAAAGCCATCAAGAGTGTGGAGCGGACGGAAGAACTGCTCCAGCATCTTCTCGAAGTCCGCGAAAAGCTTAAGGCCGACCGCAAGCCGGGGCGCTAGCGGCAACGTGGCTGCCTCGGTTGTCGATAACATTGTGGGGTGCCGAGGGAGATAGCCCGCGGCCTTGCAGCAGCCCCCACATCGAAGTCGAACTGAAGTTCCCCGTAAGATTTCGCAGCACCGAAAGGAAAATCAGGACCATGAGCTCAGGCCCGAACATGATGAACAACCGCATCGACAGCACGCCGATGCGCATCTCGAACAACGTCACCATCGCCCGGCAGACCCCGAAGATGGACTTCGGCGATCGCATGAAGGCGGGCCTCGACACTGCGGC